>DJGG01000110.1:690-12712 GCA_002432195.1 Desulfobacteraceae bacterium UBA5852 | reverse complement strand
GCCGCCGCCGGGCGCGGGGGGTGCGTCTTCCGGGCCGCAGGCCGTCAGCAGCACCGCCAGGCAGAGGAGGGTCAGCGCCAGGGGCGCGGCATAGCCGGCGGTGGATGCACTGCGCCCCAGGGCGAAATGTCCCGCCGACGGCGGAATTGCCGCCTTCGGGAAAATGCTCACAACCGCTTGGGGTTGCTCCGCTGCTCCCATCGGGCCGCGCGTTGCCTTGCGGCCGGATGCGTGCTTGTCCCCAGCCGGATGACGGCGCATGGGGCGGGTGGTGGGCATGAGGATCACTCCTGCAGTTGGTCCCGAAGGAAGTTCACCGGCTTCTGCCGCAAAATCGACCGGGAGGCCGCCAGTCCCACGCCCATTACCGTGAGCACGGCCGCCGTGCCGGCCAGGAGGGTGGCGCGCACCTGCGGGTCATACGGTATCTGCAGGTAGCGGGTGCACACGGTCCAGGCGATGGCTTGGGCCGCGGCCATGGCCTGCAGGGCGCTGATCGCCCCCAGCCAGAGATGCTCCACCGCGAAGACCGCCAGCACGAACCGGTTGCGGGCCCCCAAAACCTTATAATAGACCGCTTCCCGGATGCGGGCGGCGCGGGTGGCCAGGATGGAGCTCACGATGAGCAGGAAACCGGCCGTCAGGCTGAAGGCCGCCAGGAAGCGCACCACCCACGAGAAGCGGCCCAGCGCCGTGCCGATAGCCGCCAGGGTCTGGGAGGCGTCGATGACGCTGATGTTAGGGAAGCGTGCCACGATCCGGTTCTGCAGGGCGGCGACCTCCCCGGGCGGCAGGTGCAGGGTGGTGAAGAGGGTCTGGGGGGCGGCTTTCAGGGCCGCATCCGGAAAGACGAAATAGAAATAGGGCTGCAGGGACTCCCGGGTGCGGGTCCGCACGCTGGTGACGGTGGCCCCCAGGGGTACGCCCTGAATATTGAAGTCCAGGCGGTCGCCGGGCTCAATCCCGCCGATGCGCGCGATGGTGTCGAGCACCGAGACCTGGGCGACACCCAGGCGGGGATCGAATAGTGCCGATCCCCGGATGAGCTTTTCGTCCTCCAGCAGGTGCTCGCGATAGGTGAGGTTGAAGGGCCGCGCCAGGTTGTCGGTCTTGCGCCGGCGTTCCCGTCGCGGGTCCACCGGGGTGCCGTTGATGGCTTGCAGCCGGGCGCGCACGATGGGGAAGAAAAGCGGCGGAGCGCCGATCTCGGCGGCCAGGGCGGCGGTCTGGTGGGGCTGGATATCGATGAGGAAAACGTTGGGCGTGTCGGCCGGGTAGGCCTGCACGTAGGTGGCGTCCAGGTTGTGCTCGATGAGGAAGATGGCCATCAGCAGCCCCAGGGAGGCCGTGAGAGTGATCAGGATGGGGCGGGTGGCATTGCGCGGGCGGAAGAGCCCTTTCAGGGCCTGGCGCGGCACCAGGGCGCTGACGGGCAGGCGCCGCAATCCGGCCAGGACCAGGACGGTCATGCCGGTCAGGGCCGCCAGGGCCGCCAGGGTGCCGCCGATGAACAGGAGTCCTGTGCGCAGATCTTCCAGGCGCAACAGGATCACTCCCGCCAGGGTCAGGCCCACCGCCGTGAAGGACGCCCAGAGCGCAGGGTCCCGGGACCGCGCGGCGGTCTCGTGCCGCAGGATGGCCGCCGGCTTGAGGTGCTTCAGGCGCTGGAGGGGGATCAGGGCGAACAGGAGCACCACGACGGTTCCCAGCAGGGCCCCTTCGCCGATGGCGCGCGGGGACACCGCCGGAACGAGGTCCACCGGTGCCAGGCCCGCGAACATGCCCGGCAGGGCCTGCTGCAGGAGGAGGCCCAGGCCGATGCCCAGGGTGGTGCCCAGCGCCCCGATGGCCAGAACCAGGACCAGGTACTGGTTGCGGATATAGGCGTTGGTACCTCCCATGGCCTTGATGACCGCCACGGTGGCGGCCCGGGACTGCATGACGGCCGTGAGGGTGCTGTGGATGCCGATGCCGGCCAGGCTGAGGGTGAAGATGCCGATGAGATTCAGGAAGAACATCAGGTTGTCGAAGAAGCGTTTGAGGCGCGAATCGGCCGAGCGGAAGGTTTCCACCCGCTCCTGCACCGGATCGGCGGCCTGGGCCAGGCGCTCCACCAAAGCGGCCATCCTGTCGGGGGCGGCCACCTTGATCAGCGCCAGGTAGCGCACCCGGCTGCCCTGGGCCACCAGGTCCAGCTGTTGCAGGTCCACGGCATGGACGAAGATGCGGGGCCCCAGGGCCAGGACGCTCACCGGACGGTCGGGCTCGGAAACCACCACATCCTTAATGGTCAGCAGCGCCCGGCCCAGGCGCAGGTCATCCCCCGGGGCGAGCCCCAGGCGATCCAGCAGGTTGCGCTCCACCACCACCCCGCCGGGGGCCAGGGCTTCGTGGAAGGGCGCCCCGGAGGCCAGGAGCACCTGGCCGTAATGGGGATAGGCGGGCTCCACGATCTTTACCGCGGCCAGGAGGGATGCGTTTTCCAGGGGGGTCCGGGCCACCGAATAGAACTCCCAGGTGCGGGCCACGCGGACGCCTTCCTCGGCCGCCAGTTCCCCCAGGGCCGCTTCCAGGGACGGGGTGAAGGGAAAGCTCGAGCGCGCGATGATGTCGGCGGCGTGCAATTGGCGGGCATCCCGCTGCATGGCCCGGTCCACGGCATCTTGGTATCCCCCCAGGGCCACCAGGGCCACCAGGGCCAGGACCACGCAGACCAGGAAAATCGCCAGCATGTGACGATGAGTGGCCAGTTCCCGGGCGATGAAGCGCAGGTGCAGCATGCGAGGTCAGGCTTCCTCCGCCTGGAGACACCCGTCGATCATGGTCACGGTGCGATCGGCGCGCGCGGCGATGTGGGCATTGTGGGTGACCAGCACCAGGGTGGAGCGCCGTTCGCGCTGGAACTCCAGCAGAAGGTCGAGGATCAGGCCGCCGTTGCGGGAATCCAGGTTGCCCGTGGGTTCGTCGGCGAACACGATCTGGGGGCGATTCACCAGGGCGCGGCAGATGGCCACGCGTTGCTTTTCGCCCCCCGACAGCTGGTGGGGCAGGTTGTCCTGGCGCTCCCCGAGACCGACCCTTTCCAGCAGCTCCCGGGCCTCCTGGCGGGCCGAGGGGCGTCCATCCAACTCCGCGGGGAACATCACGTTTTCCAGCGCCGTGAGGGAGGGTACGAGGTGAAAGGCCTGGAACACGAACCCGAACACGCGGTTGCGGAAGGGGGCCAGGCGGTCCTCCGAGAGGTGGGTGATGTCCACGTCCTGGATCACCACGCTCCCCGAATCCGGCCGGTCCAGTCCCGAGAGGATGGACAGGAGGGTCGTTTTGCCGCTGCCGCTGAGTCCGGCGATGACCAGGAACTCACCGCCGCCCACCGTCAGCGAGACATCGTTGAGCACGGTGATCCGGCGATGGTCCACCCGGTAATACTTGTGGAGTCCCCGGGCGCTGAGAACGGTCATGGGTGCGCACCTTCCTAGCAATGAGGCATTCAATTCCAAAGGGGCACTCTAACCACCCGGGGTGCCCAAGTCAAAAGACCTTCCGGGCGTGCCACCTCCCCCGGCCTGCGGCCGTCCCGCGCGGGTAGCCTCGCCGAAGCGCCGCCGGCGGGTGTCCCGCGGTTTTCAAGCCGTCGGATCCTCGGCGCGGCAAACGCGCTGCCCGAGCGCTTCCTGCTCGTCCAGGATGTCTTCCAGCACCTCGAGGGTGGTCATGGGGTTCATGATCACGGCCCGCAGGACCACGGTGTCACCGAGACCGGGGAGATCCAGCGTGGTGCGGGAGACGAAGCTGCGGCCGGCTTCCCGCTGGAGGCGCTGGATCTGGAGGTTGATGTGGTTGAGCCGGGCGTTGGCGGCCTGGCGGCGGGACGAGTCCGGGGAGCACAGCCGGCCTCGCAGATCGGACGGCACCAGGCGGTAGGTGAGGATGTTCAGCTGGGGGGCGGTGATCACCTCGAAGGCGGGGCGCCGTGCGATGGCGGCGGCGAAGCGGCGCGCGGTGTCGATGCCATGCTCGATGAGCACGGCATAACCCCGGCGCCCCATGATGGCCAGGGCGCTGCCCAGCACCAGGGAGGTGGCCGGGCGCGAGCCTTCCAGGGAGCGGATGCCCAGATCCGCGGAGCCCGGACGGTTCACATAGGCCGCATGGTAGGCCACGGCATCCATGGCGCGCGGGTCGCGGAAGAAAACCATGCCGCAGCCCATGGGCATGTAGAGCTGCTTGTGGCCGTCGATGGTCACCGAATCGGCCTGCTGGATGCCCTCCAGCAGGGGGGCGTAGGTATCGGACATCAGGGTGGGACCGCCCCAGGCGGCGTCCACGTGGAAGTGGATGCCTCGCGGCGCGCAGAGGGCGGCCAGCTCGGGAAGCGGGTCGACGCTGCCGGTTTCGGTGGATCCGGCGATACCCACGAGGGCCATGACCCGGCTGCGCCGCCGGGAATCGTGATGCCGGTCCAGCAGCCGGGACAGGGCGTCCAGATCCATGCGCTGGCGGTGGTCCACCGGGACGGTCAGGATGTGGCGGTGGCCCAGGCCCAGCACACCGCAGGCTTTGCGCAGGGAGAAATGCCCCCGCTGGGAGACCAGCACCACGGGGTGCTCCACCCCGTAGGCCGTGAGGGCCGCGGCCCAGCCCTCCGCCTCCACTCCGGCGAATCCGTCGCGGCGCGGAAAGCAACGATTGCGGGCCACCCAGAGAGCCGTGAGATTGGCCAGGGTGCCGTCCTCCACAAAGCAACCCAGGGTACTGGCGGGACGCTGGATGTGGCGGCGGTAGAAGGCCGGGCTGCGCCGGAAGACCAGCCGGTGGAGCTTGGCCAGCACCTGGCGTTCGTGTACCGCCACCACCTTGGAGGTTTCGAGCTTCACGGGGTTCTGGTTCAGGGCGGCCACCAGGGTCTGCAGGTGCACCATGAAATACGGTATGGCCGAGGTCATGTGGCCGATGAAATACGGGGAAGCCACGTTCACGGCGCAGGGGGCCACCTCCTCCACGAGGCCCTGGATGACCTCGGCCAGCTTGCGTTCCGGTTCGGCCGGGATGCGGCTGTCCCCGTAGCCCTCCGCCAGATCCTTGAGGCGGATGGCCTGGGTGATGC
Source organism: Desulfobacteraceae bacterium UBA5852 (assembly GCA_002432195.1). Taxonomy (GTDB): domain Bacteria; phylum Desulfobacterota; class Desulfobacteria; order Desulfobacterales; family UBA5852; genus UBA5852. Next base: position 7,605 of record DJGG01000110.1, on the reverse strand, counting down.
CCACGTGATCCCGCAGGAAATCGTGCAGGCCGAAAAGGATCTGCTCCATGTACTTGAGCAGGGTGCGCCGCACGGTCTCATCCTCGGGGCGGATGAATACCCGCTGCAGGGTGTCCCAGTTGGCCACCAGCGGGCGTTGGCGCGGACGAGGGGGCATGTCGGATCACTCCTGGAAAGATGGGTTGGGGGCGTTTTACCCCGGGGCGCTCCCGCCGGAAGCCTCTTTGACCGCAATCCCGGCCCGCTGTCAAGCGCGGCGGTCGGCTGACTTGTGCCGGCGTTCGGGTCTGATATACGATCACGGTCACGCGGCCATCGGGTTCCGGCCGTCCACGGCCTGCCGGATGCGCGCAGGCCGGCCGCCCAACGGACCGTCGGCGCAACGGGCGCCGGCAAAGGTGGCCCGGCCGGGTGGGATTTTGCGAAAGGGTGCCCATGCCACCGGAAGAACCGTCTGACCCGTCGATCTACCCCGATCGGCCCCGTGTGGCCGTGGGGGCGCTGGTGTTCCAGGACGGCCGGGTGCTGCTGGTGCGCCGGGGCCGGCCCCCCGGCGCTGGCCTCTGGGCGGTGCCCGGCGGCGGGATCGAACTGGGGGAGTCCCTGGAGCAGGCCGCCGAACGGGAGATCCGCGAGGAAACCGGCGTCGTCATCCGGGCCGGGGCGGTGGTCCACGTCTTCGACGTGATCGAGCGCGACAACCAGGGGCGGGTCCGTTTCCACTATGTCATCGTGGACCTCATGGGAGAATACCTGGAGGGTGAGCCCCGGGCGGGGGACGATGCCCGGGAGGCCCGCTGGGTCGCCCCCGGGGAGTTGGGGGGCCTGGCGGTCAGCCCTCACACCCTGGAGCTGCTGCGGAACCGTTTCGGGTTCGGTTAGGAGGCGCCGCCGGCGCCCCAAGGGAGAAGGTCGCCATGCGCGAGGACCGGCAGCACTGGAATCGCAAGCACGGGGTGAAGGCCTTCCCCCCCACCCCCAGTGCGGTGGTCAAGGCCTACCACGGCCTGGCCCCCGGACGGCGGGTTCTGGATCTGGCCTGCGGCAACGGGCGCAACGCGCTCTACCTAGCCCGGCGCGGCTTTCTGGTGCTGGGGGTGGACATCGCCGATGTGGCTCTGCGCCGCTGCCGGCCGCGGCCGGCGCGGGTCCAGTTGGTCTGCGCCGATCTGGATGTTTTTTCCATGCCCCGCGCTTTCTTCCACCTGATTCTCAACATCCGCTACCTCAACCGCGCTCTGTTCCCCATGATGGAGGAGGGGCTGGCTCCCGGCGGTCTCCTGATTTTCGAGACCTACCTTCTGGGGCCCGAAGGCACCGGAGGAGGGCGCTTCCGGGAAGACCACCTGCTGCGGCCCGGCGAGTTGCGCCAGGCATTTGCGCGCCTGAACGAGGTCCACTACCGGGAACGGCCCAGCCGGGATCCCGCAGCCCCCTCGAGGATCGCCACCCTGGTGGCCCGCCGTCCGTTTTGAGGATCCGATGGCACCGGCGGGACGCGCCCCCCTGTGGTGCGCCCGTCAGCCGGGGTCAGGCGCATCCACAGGCCGATAGATCCTCCACAAGGCCTGCACCTCCTCCCGCACCGCCGCCTGCAGGCCGGCGGGCGCCAGCACCCGGGCGTGTTTCCCCCAGCGCAGAATCCAGTGCTTGATCTCCTCGGTTCCCGCCACCTGGGCCTCGAAAACCACGGACCCGTCGTCCAGGTCGCTCAGGCGCTGGGAAGGGTGCCAGATGCGCTCCCGGATATAACCCGCGACCGGCGCGGCGAATACCACCCGCACGTTCACGGGTGCGCCCCGGAAAACGCCGAAGCTCGCCTCCAGTGCGCGATCGGGCTCCAGGTGGGGCGGCAGCTCGAAGGGTTCCCTCGTGACCTCCAGGTCCTGGATGCGGTCCAGGGCGAAGATGCGGATATCGCGGCGTGCGGTGCAGTAAGCGATGAGGTAAAAGGTGCCGTCGAAAAACCAGAGGCGCAGCGGAGCGATCTTGCGCTGGGTATGCGCCTGCCGGCTCATGGTGAAATACGCCATGCGGGCGTAGCAGCGGGCGGCCATGCAGCGGTTCAGGGCGTCGAAAACCGGATCCTGGGGCTCTCGATCGCGGTGCGGCCCCGGGTTGACGGTGAGGCGCCGCTCGAAGGCCGACAGGTCGTCACGGTGCGTGGTGGGAAGGGTGGCCTCGACCTTCTGCAGCAGCGATTCGATGGCCGCGTGAAAAGGGGTGTGCCGGAGGCTTCCCAGTACGCCCCGGCTGAAGTAGAGCGCCATCATTTCGGTCAGGCTGAGGGGCAGGGGCAGGGGGTGTCGGGCGCCTTCCATGAACTGCCAGCGGGAGTGCCCGTCGGCGCGGTCGGTGCACACGGGGAAGCCGGCGGCCTGGAGGGCGTCCAGGTCGCGGTAGACCGTGCGGGAGTGGCAGCCCAGGGCCGCGGCCAGTTCCCCGGGGGTGTGCCCCAGCCGGGAGTGCATGAGGGTCTGGATGATGGTCCACTGACGTGCGAGTTGATCCCCCCGAGCCATGATCGCCTCCTTGACCGCCTGAGATAGCGTCCCGCTACCCGGAGCAACAACCCCCCGCCCCCATCGCGGGCAGGAGGCGCCTTCCTCCGGGACACCTCCCGGGGGGGCTGGACACTGTCTAACAGGCCCGCCAGGGCCTGTAAACCGATTGCGGCACCACTCCGGCGCCGTGGGCCTGCCGGATGGGGATCCCTAAAAAATGCCGGTGCCTGTGACCGTATCTGTCACAAACGCGTGGTATGCGGTCATCATCCCGGGCGTGGGTTCGGCCGCCTGGGGTTGGATTTCCCATTATCTGGAAGGGAGGCGCACATGACCCGGCAAGCCGACACCCCCGATTACAGCGAAACGTTGGAGTATCACGGTGGAACCATGATCGAGCGGACCCGCCGGCACCGCGGGGGATTGATCCGGCGCGAGTGGCTGATCTTCGACAGCCTCGAGGAGGCCGATGCGTTTTTCAACGAGACCGCCGTGGCCTGAGGCAATCCCCGCCCAAGGCGATGCCACGGGAGCGGCGGGGCATGGGGAGGATCCCATGCCCGGCCGTCACATCGCCGCCGTGGGCCTGTTCGGGCGGCCGTCCTTCCTGCGGGAGCGCCTGCAGGCTGCCGTAGCGGGCGCCTGCGGACAAGCCCTGCTCCCGTCCGCGGGCGGCAGGCACGGCTGCCCCGTCGAGGCAAATGGGGAAGTCGGTGCCCTGCTGGCCCGCCTGGAAACCCTGGTGGGGGGTTTTGACGGCCACCTGGCGGGGCTGCTGGTGAGCGCGGGTCCCGAGGGGCTCCAGCTGCGTCTGCTGGTTGGCGTCCGCCGCCGTCCCATCACCGTGATCCTGGGGCGGGGGGCTGGGCCGGCCGCCCCATGCGTTGCCAGGGCGTCCGCCGATGGTTAATGTACTCAATTGCCCGTGCCGCCCGACCCGGGCGGCGTGACCCGCACCGGCCGGCGCTGCGCCCGGAGACTGGCGGTCGGCCTCAACCCGAAAGGATGACCGCGTCATGAAGGAGCAACGCCTCGCGGAACTCATCGAGATCGCCATCCGTCGCGAAAAGGACGCTTTCGCCTTCTACACCGAACTTTCCGGCCGCGTGGCGGAGCCCGCCGCCCGGGAGACCATCGCCTGGATCGCCACGGAGGAGCAGAAGCACCGGGCCTTCCTGGAGGAGTTCCGCCGCAGCGGAAAGGGGCCGGAAAGCCTGCGCTTCACGGACGTCGTCCTGTACAAGATTGCCGAGCATCTGGAAGAGCCGGACCTGAAGACCGACATGCGCAGCGAAGATGTCTTTCTGCTGGCCTCCCACCGTGAGATGCGCTCCTACCGCTTTTACAGCGAAATGGGCGCCCTATACGATGAGGGGGACACGGTCCGGGAGATGCTTCTCAAGATCGCCAACGAGGAATTGAAGCACAAGGAGAAGATGGAGTACCTGTATGCCAACACGGCCTTCCCCCAAACCGCCGGCGGATGAGGCCGAGGCTCCAGAGAAGTTGCCGCCCGTGTGCCCACCGGGCGGTCCACTGGCGGGGCCGCCCCCCAGGGCCCCGGCCGGCCGGGGAAACCCGTCCGGCGTGACCCTTTGCAGCCAGGAGGCCGCTTCCATGACCACGCACCCACTGGCCGGCCAGCCGGCCCCCCCCAGCGCGCGCATCGACATCCCCCATCTGGTGAGCAGCTATTTTCTGGTGGCTCCCGACCCCGCCGTGCCTTCCCAGCGTCTGGCGTTTGGCACCTCGGGGCACCGGGGGAGCGCCTGGCAGGGGACCTTCAACGAGCCCCACATCCTGGCCGTGACCCAGGCCATCTGCGATTACCGCCGCCAGAACGGCATCTCCGGACCCCTCTTCCTGGGGTGCGACACCCACGCCCTGTCGACGCCGAGCTCCATGACCGCCCTGGAGGTCCTGGCCGCCAACGGCGTGGAGACCATGGTGGCGCCGAATGGCGGGTACACGCCCACGCCGGTGATCTCCCACGCCATTCTCGTGCACAACCGTGGCCGCCGGAGCGGGTGGTCGGATGGGATCGTCATCACCCCCTCCCACAACCCCCCGTCCGACGGCGGTTTCAAGTACAATCCGCCCCATGGAGGACCCGCCGATCCCGCAGTGACCCGCTGGGTGGAGGAGCGCGCCAATGCGCTCCTGGCCGCCGGCAACCGGGATGTCCAGCGGATGCCCCATGCGAAGGCCCTGCGGGCGGGCACCACCCATTCCCGGGACTTCGTGCGGCCGTACGTGGAGGATCTTGGGCAGGCCATCGATCTGGAGGCCATCCGCGCGGCGGGGCTGAAAATCGGCGCCGACCCCCTGGGGGGGGCCTCGGTGGCATTCTGGAGCGCCATCGCCGAGATCCACCGCCTCGACATCCAGGTGGTCAACCCCACGGTGGATCCCACCTTCGGATTCATGACCCTGGACCGGGACGGCGTCATCCGCATGGACTGTTCCTCCCCCTATGCCATGGCCCGCCTTATCGAGCTCAAGGACCGGTTTGCGCTGGCCTTCGGCAACGATCCGGACGCCGACCGGCACGGCGTGGTGACTCCGACCCACGGCCTGCTCAACCCCAACCACTACCTTGCGGCGGCCGTGTGGTACCTTTTTCGGCATCGGCCGGATTGGCCGCCGCAGCTGGCGGTGGGCAAGACCCTGGTGAGCAGCAGCATGCTCGACCGGGTGGCCCGGGAACTGCACCGTCCCCTCTACGAGGTGCCGGTGGGCTTCAAGTGGTTCGTGGAAGGGCTGCGGTCCGGCCAACTGGGCTTCGGCGGCGAGGAGAGCGCCGGCGCGAGCTTTCTGCGCCGGGACGGCAGCGTCTGGACCACGGATAAGGACGGAATCCTGCTCAACCTCCTGGCGGCGGAAATGACGGCCGTCAGCGGCCGGAACCCGGGGGAGCTCTACCAGGAGCTTACCGTGAAGTTCGGCGAACCGGTTTACGAGCGCCTGGACGTGCCCGCGGATGCCGAAGCGAAGCGGGTGCTGGCCGGGCTGGCGCCAGCCCAGGTGGACCAGCGCGAGTTGGCCGGCGACCCCATCACGGCCGTCCTCACCCGGGCACCGGGCAACGACGCGCCCATCGGCGGCCTGAAGGTGGTTTCCACGGGGGGCTGGTTTGCCGCCCGCCCTTCCGGTACCGAAAACATTTACAAGATCTACGCCGAGAGCTTCCGAGGGGTGGATCACCTGCGACGGATCCAGAGCGATGCCCAGGAACTGGTTCATCGGGCCCTGCGCCAGGCCCGGGAAGCCGTCGATTGACCCCGTCGGCCGCCTTGCCGCGGGCAAAAGGTGGGTGATGCGCAGCACCCCATCTCCCAAACGGTTGTGCGGCCTCCTTTTGGGCGGGGCTATCTGGCTGACGGCCTGCGCCACGGCGGGCCCTCCGGCTAACCACCAGGCCCTCAGGGCGCCGGTGGAGGCGCTGTATGCCAACTACCACGCCCTGGAGACCGTGCGCCAGGAACTCCATGGCCGGGCCCAGTGCTACCTTCTGGCTCCCGGCGAGGAAATGCGCCACATCCGCAGCGCGACCCTCTATGTGGAACAGGCCAGCCGGACGGCCTTCTTCCAGTGGGAACTGCTGTCCATCACCGATTTCATCCGGGACTCCCACCGCAGTGATTTCTTCACCCTGCGGCTCAAGGACCTGGAGCGCGCCGGACGGGACACCCGCCACACGCTGGATTACCTGGCAGTCTTCGAGGCCTTCGTCACGGACGGTGAAGCCCTGGGCCTCATCGAGCGCGCCAGGGAATTGATCCAGACCCACCTGGAGCTCTACAGCGAGATGGCCGCGATCTTGCGGCCCCTGGCCAACGCACCCCCCCCGTGGGAGCGGGGTCAGCCGATGTAGGACCTGTCGCGGACGTGGAAAGGGGGGACCCGGAGGGATTTTGCTTGACGCCCCGGGGCAACCTCGGCTATCTGCTCCGGCGACCGCGCGGAAGAAGGTGACCGTATTCCAGGCATCCGCCGAAGGCCATGGCCGGCAGGGACCCATCTCCGGGCGGTATATCCCTCTAACGGACCGGACGATCCGGGAAACCGGTGGGCTTTGGGGATCGGCAGACGTCCACCAACCCATCTGGAGGCAAAAGCATGAAGCGCGAATCACACAGCGGTCCGGCGGACCCGGAAACCAACCGCTTCCGTGAACTCCGTACGGAACTGCGCGAAATGGGCGTCAAATTGCGCGGGGATGAAAATAACGACGAGCTCCAGGCGATGTTGCAGAAGGAAATGAATCGCCGTTGGTTCGCCAGCGCTTCCCAGGGGCGGGTCATCCGCCGCAAGCGCCAGTCAGGTTGATCCGCCGGCCCCCGAATCCCCAAGGGCGCCGCTCAGGGCCCTGAGCTCCCCCTTGCGGCGGCGATGACCACCCGCCCTCCCG
>DJGG01000110.1:485-657 GCA_002432195.1 Desulfobacteraceae bacterium UBA5852 | reverse complement strand
CGGCCATCCGCCCGCCCACGGATTCACGCTCTTCCACTCCCCTTCCAGGCGTTGCGTGAGGTCCCTGACCGCCCCCGGGAGGTTTGACAACCCTCCCCAGGGGCCTACTATCGGAGCACCGACCCCCGACACGCATAACCCGGCGCTCCGCGCGACCGGGCGGGCGCAGCCC
>DJGG01000110.1:0-432 GCA_002432195.1 Desulfobacteraceae bacterium UBA5852 | reverse complement strand
CCGGCGGTTGGGTTTGTGGGAGGGCGGGCAGATCCGCGGCCGGTTTCGACAATTCGCTCCCCCGCACCGTTTGGGGGGCGGCCGATCGCCGCCCCCCGACATTCAGGAGGCATCATGTTGACCTTGTCATCCCGGGCATTGCTCGGAATTGCCGATCATTTCAAGGACCGCCCCCGGCGCCCCCTCCGGGTGACCGCCGGGGGAACCACCTGCGGCTCGAACGAACTGGACCTGGTCGAGGACCGCGTCCGAGAAGCCGACATGCGATTCGAGAGGGAAGGGATTGAAATCGTGGTGGAAAAAAATTTTTTCGCCGCGGCCCAACCGATTGACATCGACTTCCGCGGCGACGCGTTCGTCATTACCTCGGCCTATCACGACGAACAAGGGTGCTGTGAGGATTGTTGCGGCTGCTAGTGTTGTGTCCCGGAA
>DJGG01000048.1 GCA_002432195.1 Desulfobacteraceae bacterium UBA5852 | reverse complement strand
GCCCCCTTGGCCAGCAGCGCCGCCAGGTCGTCCCGGGGGTCGATCAACCGCATGCCCGCCCGGTTGCGGGGCGACGAAGCCCCGGGCCGCGGCGTTGCAGGCGGCCCGAGGCCTCCCTCCCGACCGGGCCCGGCCTCCCGGGCGCAGCCGGATGCCCCGCCCGTCGAAGGGCCCGTCGGGGGGGCATCACCGGCCGGGCCGGGCCGGGCGACGGCAGATTCCGGGGAGGTTTTGCCGGCCGGCCGCCCGCGTTCCCGGAGCCCGCCCAGAAGCTGCCGCAAGGCCTTCCACATCGATACGTCTATCGGCCTTTCTCCCGGCGGGTTTCCAAGCCTTCCATCCCCGGCGGCGGCGGGCGCCGGACGGCCGCGCCAACTTTTGCCCATTTGGCTTTTCCGGTCTTTACAGGCTAGCTAAAAACCCCTACAACGAAAGCATCCCGCGTGCAGCAGGCGCCGGTCCCGGCCTTGGGCACCGCCCGCCTGCGGATAAACCCGTAGCAGGTCGAAAGCCGGCACGCAACCCCATGGGAAAAGCGTCGCCTTCGCGAAGCGGTGGAGAGCCGTCGCGCCCATGGTGCCGTCCCCGCCCACGGCAGGGATTTCGACCGCCGACGCGGTTCGCTTTCAGGCCGGAAGACCACCTGGGAAACGGCGCACGCGGCAACCCGATCGTCGCACGGCGTGGCTGTCAAACCTGCGGAAAGGAGGCCTTCATGGCGGTCATCACCATCGCCAGGCATTTTGGGGCGGGGGGCAAGACACTGGGGACGATTCTGGCCCAGAAGCTGGGCTACACACTGGTGGACGAGGAGATCGTGGAACGGGTCGCCCTGGAGGCCAACGTGTCCCCCGATTGGGTGGATGCGGTCGCCCAGGAAACCGGCACCAGCTGGATGCACCGGATCATGTCCAAGATCGGCCCGCTGCGCGGCGGCTACCTGGAGACGTCCATGGAGGCCAAGCCGGGCTACATCGACGGCAACCTCTATATCCAGCTGCTGCACAAGGTGATCCCCCAGATCGCCCGGCAGGACAAGGTGATCATCCTTGGCCGGGGGGGGCAATACATCCTGGCCAAAGACCCCAACACCTTCCATTTCCTGATGATCGCCGACCTGGAGCGCCGGATCGCGTTCATGATGGAGCATTACAAGCTCAACCGCAAGCAGGCCCAGATCGTGGTGGAAAAGCAGGGGGCCCGGCGCCTCAATCTCTACCGCTATTTCGGCAAGACCGATTACGACCAGCCCGAGCTCTACCATCTGGTGTTCAACATGAACCGCGTGAAGATGGAAGAAGCCGCCAACTGCGTGTGTCAGCTGGTCGCCTCGGCGGCCTCGGCATAGGTGCGGCCGTCCCTGGCCGCCACGGCCGCCAGGAAGGCCAGCCCGGCGGCGGCCGACAGAATCGACCCCCCGAGCACGCCGAACTTGGAGAGGTTGAGGGCCATGGGATCGCTGAAGGAAAGCCCCGATATGAACAGGGACATGGTGAAGCCGATCCCCCCCAGCATGCCAGCGCCCACGATGTGGGGCCAGCGCACGTTCTCGGGCAGGGCCGCGACCCCCATGCGCACCGCGGCATAGGCGGCCAGGCTGATCCCCAGGGGCTTGCCCACGAGGAGGCCCAGGGTGCACCCCAGGGCGATGGGATTGGCGGCCGCCTCGGCCAGGGGCATGCCCTGGAGCGGCAGGCCGGCGTTGAAAAAAGCGAAAACGGGCAGGATCAGGTAAACCACCCAGGGGTGCAGGGCATGCTCGAGCCGCTGCAGGGGGGTTTCCACGTTGTGGCAGGCCAGTTCCAGCGCGTGGACGGCGTTCTGGTGATCCGGCCGCAGAAAGATGGAGTACCAGGCGGCGTCGATCCGCCGGTCGGTTTCAAACCCGGCGATGATCTTTCGCGCTTTGCGGACGAAGCGGATGGTGTTGTACTTCCCCCGGGCGGGCACCAGCATGGCCACCGCCACCCCGGCCACCGTGGCGTGCACCCCCGAGCCCATGACGCAGATCCAAGTGACCACGCCCATCACCAGGTAGAACGGAATCCAGCGCACCCACAGCAGGTTGCCCACCAGGAGGATCAGCACGCAGACCCCGCTGGCCTGCAGGTAAACGGTGGTGATCTCCTGGGTATAGAAGAGGGCGATAATCACCACCGCCCCCAGGTCGTCGGCAATGGCAAAGGCCGTGAGAAAGATCCTCAGGCCCACGGGGAGCCTGCGCCCCAGGATGGAGATGGCCCCCAGGGAAAAGGCGATGTCCGTGGCCACGGGTATGCCCCAGCCGTGCGCCGCCGGGCTTCCGGCGTTGAACGCCAGGTAGATCAGGCCGGGCATCAGCATGCCGCCCGCAGCGGCGATCACCGGCAGCAGGGCCTGCTTGGGCGAGGCCAGCTCCCCCACCATCACCTCGCGCTTGATCTCCAGCCCCACGGTGAAGAAGAAGAGGGTCATCAGGCCGTCGTTGACCCAGTGCAGCAGCGAGCGGCTAATACGCAGACGGTCGAAGAGCAGGGCGACGTCCATATGCAGGAGGTGATCATACCAGCCATAAAGGCCCGAGTTGGCGATGAGCACGGCGCTCACCGATGCCAACAGCAGCAGCAGACTGCCAATGACCTCCTTGTTGAAGAACCACTGGAAGGGGGTGAAGGCGCGGCCCTCGTCCCCCAGACGGGCTTCCTCCGGCACCGAATTGCCCATCGCTGCGTCTCCCCTGGCGCCCTGACCACCCGGGCCTGGCGCGACCCTCGGAGCGCCTGGTTCAGGTTAGCGACCCCTGGCCGCAGCCGGCCGTGGGCCTCCCATCATTTTCCGCCGGTTCCGTAACTGCCGGTGCCCTGGCAACGCCGGGGCCCGGAGGAACGCAACCCCTGCTTCCACATCAGCGACGTCGCCGCCGACCGCCTTTTCGAGGCATCCCCCTTGCGCACCGCCCGGCGGGGGGAATGGCGGGCTTCATATAAAGAAGTCCGGGAGGAGATCGGCTTCCGGGGTTGCCGGATCGGCGCGGTAGGCCGAGAGGTCCGTCATTCCCTCGCCGCGCAGGACGTCCTCGTCCAGGAAGAAGTTCCCGCTGCACCCCCGGCTGTCGCGGCAGAGGATGGCGTGGGCGGCATCCGCCAGGATTTCCGGACGGCGGCAGTGGCGGACGGTCTCGGCGCCTCCCATGAGGTTGCGCACGGCCGCGGTGGCGATGGCCGTGCGGGGCCAGAGGGCGTTGACGGCGATGCCCTGGCGGCGGAACTCCTCGGCCATGCCCAGGACGCAAAGACTCATGCCGTACTTGGCCATGGTATAGGCCACGTGGGGGGCGAACCAGCGCGCCTCCAGGTTGAGGGGCGGCGAGAGGTTGAGAATGTGCGGGTTGGCTGCCCGGCGCAGATGCGGCAGGCAGGCCTGGGAACAGAGGAAGGTACCCCGGGCGTTGACCTGGTGCATGAGGTCGAAACGCTTCATGGGGGTTTCCAGGGTTCCGGTGAGCTGGATGGCGCTGGCGTTGTTCACCAGGATGTCGATTCCCCCGAAGGCCGCCACCGCTTCGGCCACCGCCTCCCGGACCTGGGCCTCGTCACGGATGTCCACGGCCAGCGGCAGGGCCTGGCCCCCGGCGGCGCGCATCTCCTCGGCCGCGGAGTGGATGGTACCGGGCAATTTGGGATGGGGCGCGCTGGTCTTGGCCACGATCACCACCCGGGCGCCGTCCCGGGCGGCCCGCAAACCGATGGCCTTGCCGATCCCCCGGCTGGCGCCGGTGATGAAAAGCGTCTTGCCGTGCAGCGTGGGCATACGTCGACCTCCCCTTTCCCCAGTTGCGATCATCGACCGGAAGACCACCCTCCGGGAGCCGATGGGCCCGCGATTGCAAATTGCCGTCCATCGCGGATGATGATAGGTTAAAAAGCATCAGGATGCAAATCGCGCATGCGCCCCGATGGATCGCTCGGGGCGCCCCCCGGAGGCCGCCCATGCCCACTGCCCTCGACCGTGTCGCCCCACCGCCTTCCCGCCGGCCACGCCCGCTGTTTGCCTGGATCGCCACACTTTTTCTGACCTGCCTCCTGGCCGCCCCGGTTTCGGCTGTCGACCCGTCCCCCTGCCCGCCGGAGGCGGACGCGCGTCTTCGCCGCTGCCAGGCCGAGCAACAGGAGCGGGAACGCCTGCGCGCCCAAATCGCATCCACCGAGGCCATGGTCGACGACCCCGAAATCCTGCTGGTGAAGGTCGAACCCGAGCCCGGCGAGGGGCCCCTCCACTACCGGCGCCGGGTGGAGGGCCAGGGAGGGGTCCGCACCCTGGGCACCGGCACCTTCCTGCCCATCCGCGCACACTACCGCAACCCGGACACGGGGGACATCTACGTGGCCTTGGCGCGCCGCGATTTCTGGCGGTACGTGGGGGAAGCCCTGGGGTTTGCCAGCGCGGAGGCCGCCCAGGTTTTCCGGCGCCGGGAGGAACTGAGCATCCGGGAGAAACGCGGCCGCTTCCTGGCCCCCAGCGGGGAGCTGGATCGCCTGCGCGCCGACCTCCGGCAGCGCACGGCCTTTACAGCCGCCTGCTGCACGGCGACCTCCGGCGCCGAAGGCCTCCCGGACCCCGGCGCCCCCCCGGGCGGCGCCCTGCCCGGCCTCTCCCGCCCGCGGGTTTGGCCGACCCCGGGCGAGGCACCTTGAACCCGCCGCCGCCGGTCTTAACTTGACTCTCACGGGGTGGGCCAAAACCCTCGGCAACGCCCCACGCGGCCGACGTCTCGCCGCTCCGCCCCCGGGCCCGGCGCGCTCCGCGCCCCTCAGCCGGGCGGGAGGCCCACCGCCGGGCCGCGAATCCAAAGACGAGAGGCACGACCATGTGGAACCGATGGGGACCGACACTCGGGTTACTGGCCGCCGCCCTGCTGGTGACGGCGGGCTGCGCGGGCACTCCGTGGCTGACCTACACCGGCCGCGTCGCCCGGCCCGACAACCGGATTCCCCTGGAAAGCGGCGGACCCCACCCGGAGTTCTGGAAAACCGAGGACCTGGCCCTCCGGTACACCTACCGGTGGACCGCCCGGGAACTGGAAATGCAGGGCCAGGTGGAACCCCAGCCCCGCATCGCCCACTACCAGGTGATCCGGCGGTTCGTCGTGCAGGTCCATTTCCTGGACGCCGACGGCACCATCCTGGATACACGGACCCTTTGGCAACCCGGTGCGCTGGTCGACGTGTATATGGTCAAATGGACCTTCGACCACCGCTGGCCCCTGCCCTCCGAAACCCGGGCCCTGGGATTCAGTTATGCCGGCGTGGTGCAGGATTCCTCGGGAAAAGGCAGCGGGGACGACATCGGCGGGATGGTGGATTGGGAGTTCTGGTATGGACCCTGAGGCACCGCCGCAAAACGG
>DJGG01000268.1:19222-28418 GCA_002432195.1 Desulfobacteraceae bacterium UBA5852 | reverse complement strand
GCGCGGGTAAGGTAAGCTATACAACAGGCCTGCCCCTTCCCGCCGGATGAGCCAAGGACGGAGAACTCCGTTGCGCCGCGCCGGGCGGTGGCCTTGGCGACACCCCCTTCGCCACCCCTCCCGGGGCGCGGCAATACAGGAACGGCGATCCATGGGCTGGCCCTCCAACAAAACCAAGATCATCTGCACCATCGGCCCGGCCTCCGAATCCCCGGCCGTGATGGAACAGATGATCCGGGCGGGGATGAACGTGGCCCGCCTGAACTTCTCCCACGGAGATGTGGACAGCCACCGGGGCAAGATCGCGACCATCCGCCGCATCGCCCAGGCCGTCGGCCGGCGGGTGGCCATCATGGCGGACCTCCCCGGCCCCAAGATGCGCATCGGCGAACTGGCCGGGGAGCCCATCGAACTGAACGCCGGCGATTCCTTCACCCTCACCACCGAGGAGATCGTGGGGGACCGGCACCGGGTATCGGTGAGCTTCCCGGAGCTGCCCCGGGTGGTCAAACCCGGCGACCGGCTGTATCTCAACGACGGTTTCCTCGAGTTGCGGGTGGACCGGGTGGCGGGGGAGGATGTCCACTGCACGGTGCTGGTGGGTTATATCCTGCGGTCCCGCAAGGGGCTCAACCTCCCCGGGATCGACCTGGGCATCAGCGCCTTCACGGACCACGACCGTGCCTGCCTGGCCTTCGCCCGGGAGCAGGGGCTGGACGCCGTGAGCCAGTCCTTCGTGGAAACGGCCGCCGACATCCAGGCCCTGCGGGCCGCGGCCGCGGCCATGGATTACGACCCCTTCATCATCGCCAAGATCGAGCGCTCCGGCGCCCTGGAGCACATCGACGCGATCCTGGCGGCCGCCGACGGCCTCATGATCGCCCGGGGCGACCTGGGCGTGGAGATTCCCATCGAGCGCATCGCCCCGGTACAGAAGCAGTTGATGCGCAAGGCCAATCTCCAGGGCAAGCCCGTGATCACCGCCACCCAGATGCTGGAGTCCATGTCCACCAGCCGGCGGCCCACCCGGGCCGAGGCCACGGACGTGGCCAATTCCATCCTGGACGGCACCGATGCGGTGATGCTCTCCGGGGAATCCGCCATGGGGCGCTTTCCGGTGGAGGCCACGGCCATGCTGGCCACCATCGCCGCCACCATCGAGCCCCTGCGCGAGGAGCGCCCCATGCGGGAGAGGCTCACCCATGCCCTGGAGGGGGATCATCCCCGCCTCCAGGACGTGATCGCCCTCTGCGTGGACACCACCCTCCAGCACATCCGTCCCACGGCCGTGGTCACCCCCACCCGCGGGGGGGCCACGGCCCGCAGCATCGCGCGCTTCCGCCTGCCCGTGTGGGTGGCGGCCGTGAGCTCCCAGGCCAAGACCTGCCAGGACTTGCTGTTCTCCTACGGGGTCATGCCCGTCCATGAGCCGGAGCACCCATCCGACTGGCGCTCCTGGACCCGCGCCTGGCTCGCCTCCCAGGGGGAGGAGGGACGTTGGGTGGTGCTCACCGAGGGGCCTTCGCGCAGGCACCCGGAGCGCAACAACCGCATGGAGATCATCGACCTCCAGGGGCCCGCGCCGCGGATCTGACCCTGGTGGCCGCCATCGACGGCCGCGCCGCATCCCCGGTGCCGCCGCTGGGAAACAGACCCCATGAAAGTGCTCACCACGCCCCGCATGGAGCGTTGCATCGGCTGCTATGCCTGCTCCCTGGCCTGTGCCCGGCTGGTGCACGGGCAGCTTTCCTGGCTCACCGCGGGCATCCGCATCCGCTCTTCCGGCGGGCTGTCCACGGGGTTCGAGGCCCGCACCTGCCTGGCCTGCCTGCCGGCCCCCTGCGCGGCGGCCTGCCCCACCGGCGCCTTCGCCCAGCGCAAGGGGGGCGGGGTGCGGGTGCAAAAGGACCTCTGCATCCGCTGCGGGGACTGCGCGGCGGCCTGCCCGGTGGAGGCCGTCTACCTGGACAACCAGGGCCAGCCGTACGTCTGCATCCACTGCGGCCGCTGCGTGGGTTTCTGCCCCCACGACTGCCTGGAGTGGAGCGACCCCGGGGAACGGGCGCCCGGCGCGGCGGCCGGGAAGGGGGCGGCATGATCCGGGACCACTTCCGGGTGCTGGTCATGGACCTGGCCGCGGGGCGCGGCCGGGTGGAACGGCACGACGGCCGGGAGACGGTGGCCGGCGGCAGCGGGCTCGCCGCCTGGCTCTTCGGGCACTACGGCCGCCCCGCAAGCCCCTGGAACGACCCCGCGCAGCCCCTGATCTTCGCCATCGGCCCCCTGACCGGGGCCTTCCCCCTGATGAGCAAGACCGTTTGCGCCTTCAAGTCCCCCTACCACGATCAGTACGCGGAGAGCCACGCCGGCGGTCGTTCGGCCCTGGCCCTGCGCATGGCCGACCTGGACGCCCTGGTGGTCACGGGGCGGGCTCCGCGCCTGTCCTGCCTGGCGCTGGGGGGGCACCACCTGGAACTTCGGGATGTGCATTTCCTGGCGGGCAAGCCGGTGGACGAGGTGGGCAAGGTGCTGCGGCGCATGCTGGGGGGGGCGGGGCACCGGAGCATGCTGCGCATCGGCCCGGCAGGGGAAAGCGGGGCGGCCATGGCGGGGATCACCGTGGACACCTACCGGCATTTCGGCCGCCTGGGGGCCGGCGCGGTGATGGGGGCCAAGAACCTCAAGGCCATCGTGGTGGAGGGCGACCGGGCCTTCCCCCTGCCGGCCGGGAAGGACTACCCCAAGCTCTTCGAGCGGGTGCACCACCAGCTCACCCGCACCGACATGATGCACAAGTACCACGACCTCGGCACAGCGGCCAACCTGGAGACCCTGAACGGCCTGCAGAGCCTGCCCTGGCGCAACCTCCGACAGACCGCGGATGCGGCCATCGACGGGGTCAGCGGGCGGCGCTTCGCCGATGACACCCTGCTGCGCAACGCGGCCTGCGCCGGCTGCCCCGTGGGCTGCATCCACGTGGGCTTCCTGCGCGAGAAATTCATGGAGCCCAACCAGTACCTCTACCGCCAGGTGTCCTACGACTACGAACCGATCTTTGCCACGGGCACCATGCTGGGGGTGGTCGAGGCCCCGGCCGTCCTGGGCATCATGGACACGGTGGAGCAGATGGGCCTGGACGTCATGTCGGCGGGGGTGGCCCTGGCCTGGGCCACGGAAGCCGTGGAGAAGGGCCTCATCGATCTGGCGCAGACCCTGGTTCCCCTGCAGTTCGGGCAGGCGGCCGCCTACCGCCAGGCCGTGGAGCACCTGGGACGGGGAACCAACGATTTCTACCGGCTCCTGGCCCAGGGGGCCCTCAAGGCCGCGGCCCACTACGGCGGCGGGGATTTCGCCTGCGTACTGGGCCAGGAGATGGCCGGGTATGCCACGGGTGAAGTGTTCTTCACCGCCCAGGCCTTGGGGCTGCGGCACTCCCATTTGGACAGCGGCGGCTACAGCTTCGACCAGAAGCACGCGGCCTACACCACCGCGGAAGCGCTGGATTTCCTGGTGGCCGACGAGGGCGGCCGAGTCCTGCTCACCTCCATGGCGGCCTGCCTCTTCGCCCGGGGGGTCTACACGCCGACGCTCCTGGCGGAGTGCCTGGAGGTGCTGGGTGCCCGGGGGCTGGCCGCGGGGCTCGCCGATGTGGCCCGGCGGGTCCAGGCGCTGCGCTGGCGGCAGCGCCTGGCCACGGGCTTCGACCCCCACGCGGTGACGATCCCCGAGCGCTTCCGCGAGGTGACCACCTGGAAGGGGCCCCTGGACGGCGAGCGGCTTGACGCCCTGATGGCGGGCTATGCCGCCCGAATCCTGGAACTGGGCCGGCCGGAGCAGGACGCGCCGGTCTGAGGCACAGTTTAGCCACTGCCTGCTGAACCGGCGGACCCTCGAAGGAGGTGGTTATGGCCCAGGCGCCGCGCTACCGGGCGCTCCTGTCCACGGACTGGAACGAATGCCTGGCCCCCTGCGGGCCTTTCGACGGCTTCGCCTTCTGCTTCCCGGAGCTGGGGGACGCGCTCACCGCCCTCTTCCGCGATTACACCGGCAACCGCCTTTCCCTGGGCGCGGCCGCCCGGCAGGTGGCCGCCCTGATCCCCGCACCGCTCACCGTGGAACAGATGGACGCCTATCTGGCGGCGGCGTTTGCCACCTACACCGGGGTCGCCGACTTGATGGAGTGGTGCCGCTGCCGCGAGGTGCTCTTCATGGTGAACACCACCGGCATGACGGGCTATTTCCAACGGGCCCTGGCGCGGGGCCTCCTGCCGCCCCTGCCGGCGCTCTCCGCCCATCCGCTGGTCAAATTCCCGGCGGCGGCCACGGATCCGCCCCAGTGGCTGCCCCTGGCCGAAACCGGCGACAAGGGGCGCCACACGGAGCAGGTGGCGCAACGGTGGGGGATTGACTTCCGGCGCGTGGTGGTGATGGGGGACAGCGGCGGCGACGGGCCCCACATGGCCTGGGGCGCCGCCCGGGGGGCCTGCCTGGTGGGTAGTATGACCAAACCCTCCCTGGAGGCCCACTGCCGGTCGATGGGCATCGCCCTCCAGCACCGCTTCGGGGTGACCTATGCGGAGGGCATGCCCATCGACCGGCGCCGGGAGATGGAAGTGGACTTCATGGCCCTCACCGACCTGCTCCAGGAGGTCCTGGAGCGCTGACTCCCGCGGCCGGACCGGCCGGGGCGTCGGGCGCCTGCCGGGGCCGTCAATGCGGCGCCCGCTGCAGGCGGTCCAGGGCGGCCACGGTGTGGTCGATGTCCGCCGCGCTGATGTGGTGGTGGGTGACCGCCCGCAGGCGCCGGGGGCTCGCGGCGAGCATCTTCACCCCCCGGGCCGCCAGGGCCGCGGCCAGCTCGGCGGCCGGGGGACCTTCCGGAGCGATATCCAGGTAGACAATATTGGTGCGCAGGGCGGCCGGCACCACGCGGATGCCCGGCAGCCCTTCCAGGCCGGCGGCCAGCTGCCCGGCGCGGGCGTGATCCTCGGCCAGGCGGGGGACCATTTCCGTCAAGGCCACGATCCCCGCCGCGGCCAGGACGCCCACCTGGCGCATGCCGCCCCCCAGGACCTTGCGCATGCGCCGGGCCTCCTCG
Organism: Desulfobacteraceae bacterium UBA5852; assembly: GCA_002432195.1. Lineage (GTDB taxonomy): Bacteria > Desulfobacterota > Desulfobacteria > Desulfobacterales > UBA5852 > UBA5852. The sequence goes on along the minus strand of DJGG01000268.1, from coordinate 23,320 downwards.
ACGAAGTCCCGGGACCCGCAGATCAGGGACCCGGCCGGCGCCCCCAGGCCTTTGCTGAGGCAGAAGGTCACGGAGTCCGCGGGGGCGGCCAGCTCGGCCGGGGAGACCCCCAGGGCCGCGGCGGCGTTGAAGATCCGGGCGCCGTCCACGTGGAGGCGCAGGCCCAGGCGGTCCTTCAGGGCGCCCACCTGTCGCAGGTAGTCCGGGGAAAGGGGGGCGCCGTTGCAGCGGTTATGGGTGTTCTCCAGGGCGATGAGGCGGGTGCGGGGAAAGTGGACGTCCTGGGGGCGCACCGCGGCCTCGATGTCCGCCGGGTCGAGGGTGCCGTCGGGACGGTTGGGCAGGGGGCGCGGGTGGATGCCCCCCAGGGCCGCGGCCCCGCCCTGTTCGTAGTAGAAAATATGGGCCTGGTCCCCCAGGATCACCTCGGCCCCCCGGGGGCAATGGGTCAGGAGGCTGGCCAGGTTGGCCATGGTGCCGCTGGGCACGAAGAGCGCCGCCGGCTTGTCCAGCCGTGCGGCGGCCATCTCTTCCAGCCGCCGCACGGTGGGGTCCTCGCGCATGACGTCGTCGCCCACCTCGGCGGCGGCCATGGCCCGGCGCATGCTGTCGGTGGGTCGGGTGACGGTGTCGGATCGCAGGTCGACTTCACGCATGGCGTGTCTCTCCTCGGTTGGGGGCGAAAGCGCCACCGCATCCCCGCGGGGGCGCTTCCGCATCCTCTGCGGGTTGCAAAGGGACCCATAATCGATCATCATGGCGGGGTCAAGGCGCGCGGCGCGGCCGCGCCGAACCCCGTTTCCGCCATTGGGAGGCCGACCATGGAAGCGTTCACGCTGCACCCCGTCGGGTGGGTCCGCAAGGCGGCGGAAGCCACCTGGATCGAAGTCCTGCCGGCCTACGCCCGGGCCCTGCGCGGCCTGGAGGACTTCTCCCACATCCTGGTGCTCTTCTGGTTCCACGCCAACGACCACCCCGAGGGGCGGGCCGTGCTGGAGGTGCACCCCCGCAAGGACCCGCGCAACCCCCTGACGGGCGTTTTCGCCACCCATTCGCCCCTGCGCCCGAACCTGATCGGCCTGACCCGCTGCCGGGTCCTGGCGGTCACCGCGGGGCGCATCGACATCGCGACCATCGATGCCCTGGCGGACACACCGGTGCTGGACATCAAGTGCTACATCCCCGCGCCCCTGGCGGAAGGCGAGGTGCGGCTGCCGGCCTGGGTGGGGGAGCCCGCCCCTCCATGACAGCCCTTAGCGGCCGGATCGAAAGCATCACCTACACCAACCCCCAGAGCGGTTTCACCGTGGCCCGGCTGCGGGCCGACGGCCTGGCCGGCCCCGTCACGGTGGTGGGGACCTTCGCGGCCCCCGGCCCCGGCGAGGAACTGGAGCTCCAGGGGCAGTGGGAGCGGCACGCCACCTTCGGCGCCCAGTTCCGCGTCTCCGATTACCGCCTGCGGGTGCCGGTGACCCCCGAAGGCCTCCGGCGCTACCTGGGCTCCGGCCTGATCAAGGGCATCGGGCCCCGCATGGCCGAGCGCATCGTGGCGCGCTTCGGCGAGGCCACCCTGGAGGTCATCGACGGACAGATCGAGCGCCTCGCCGAGGTGCCCGGCATCGGACCCCGGCGCCGGGCGGATATCGGCGCCGCCTGGCAGGCCCAGAAGCACCTGCGGGAGGTCATGGTCTTCCTCCACGGCTACGGCATCGGCACGGCCCTGGCCGTGCGCATCGCCCGGCGCTACGGCGGGCGCGCCATGGCCCTGCTGCGCGGGGATCCCTTCCGGCTGGCGACGGAGCTTCGCGGGGTGGGCTTCAAGACCGCCGACCGCATCGCCGCGGAGGCCGGCTTCGCCCCCGCCGACCCGCGCCGCCTGGCCGCCGGCCTGCTGTTCACTTTGCGGCAGGCGGCCGAGGAGGGGCATGTCTACTGTCCCCGGGCGGAGCTGCTGCCCAAGGCCGCCGCCCTCCTGGGCTTGGAAGGCCCCCCCCTCGAAGCGGCCCTGGAGCAATTGCGGTCCACGGACGCGGTGGTGCGGGAGGATTTCCCCGGGGCGCCCGCCGCCGTCTACGAGCCCTATCTTCACGGCTGCGAGACCACCGTGGCCCAAGGCCTGGGGCGCCTGGGGGACAGCCCGCTGGAGGGGCCGGCCATCGACCCGGACCAGGCCCTTGCCTGGATTCAGCGGCGCTTTGGCCTGGAACTGGGCCCGGAGCAGGCCCTGGCCTTGAGAACGGTGTTCAGCGGCAAGGTGGTGGTGATCACCGGAGGGCCGGGTACGGGCAAGACGACCATTGTGCGGGGGCTGACGGACTTCTTCCACGCTCATCGCATCCGTTGCCGGCTGGCCGCCCCCACCGGCAGGGCCGCCAAGCGCCTGAGCGAGGCCACGGGCGGCAGCGCCATGACCCTCCACCGGCTGCTGGAATACAGCCCCCAGGATGGCGGCTTTCTGCGCCATGCGGAGCACCCCCTGGAACTCGAGGCCCTCATCGTGGACGAAGCCTCCATGGTCGACGTGGTGCTCATGGCTCACCTGGTCCGGGCCCTGCCGCCGGGTGCGCGCCTGGTGCTGGTGGGGGACGTGCACCAGCTGCCGTCGGTGGGCCCGGGGAACGTGCTGGGGGACATCATCGCCTCCGGATGCTGCCCGGTGGCCGTGCTGGAGGCGATCTACCGCCAGGCGGCGGCCAGCCGCATCGTGGTGAACGCCCACCGCATCAAGGCCGGCCGTACTCCCGACCTCGAGCTCCGGGGTGGTGGCGACGGCCAGGATTTCTTCTTCGTGGAGCGGGAGGATCCGGAATCGGCCGTTACCACCATCGTGGATCTGGTGGCCCGGCGCATTCCCCGGCGCTTCGGGCTGGACCCCCTGGGGGAGGTGCAGGTCCTGGCGCCCATGCGCCGGGGGCCGGCGGGCGTGGAAGCGCTCAACCGGGCCCTGCAGGCGGCCCTCAACCCAGGGCCCGAGGGGGAGCGGCAGGGGGTGCGGGGGCTCACCCCCGGGGACCGGGTCATGCAGGTGCGCAACAACTACGAGAAGGACGTCTTCAACGGCGACATCGGGCGGGTGGCCGGCACCGCCGCGGCGGGTCGCCTCCTGCGCGTGGATTTCGAGGGGCGGGAGGTGGACTACGAAGCCCACGAACTGGACGAACTGAGCTTGGCCTACGCGGTCACGGTGCACAAGTCCCAGGGCTCGGAGTTCCCCGCCGTGGTCATGCCCCTGCTGACCCAGCATTTCGTCATGCTGCAGCGCAACCTGCTCTACACGGCGGTCACCCGCGCGCGGCGCCTGGTGGTGCTGGTGGGGTCCCGCCAGGCCCTGGGGCGGGCCGTGGGCAACGACCGCATTCGCCGGCGCCACACGGCCCTGGCCCACCGCCTGCGGCTAAACAGCGCCTAAGGCCAAAAGGCTGCGTTGCGGCCCACGGGAAAATGCTCACAACCGGGAGGTTGCTGCGCATTTCCCTTCGGGCCGCGCCTTGCCTTTTGACCTTGGGCGCTGTTTAGCCAATGGCGGGTGACCGCTGGCGGTCGCTGGGGCGACGGGCGGACCGCCGCGGGGGCTTCCTCAGCGGGACGCCAGGTCCTCCAGGGCCCGGCGGATGCTCCGGTTGAGGGCGTAATAGCCCATGAGGGTGACCGGCTCCTCGGAATGCCCGGCGGGGACGGGAACGGGCCGCGGCGATCGCCGGGACCCCTGGGTCTGCAAGGCCTCGCGGATGGCTCCGTCCAGGGCGTAGTAGCCCATGAGGGTCCATTGCGGGTCGGGCCCGGGCACCGGCACCAGCGTCCGGGGGCCGGGGGGGGCGGCATGGCGGCGGTATTGGCGCAAGATGGTCGGCATAACGGATCCTTTCCGTATGTGGGGTGACCGGGTGGGGAAGCAACCCGGGGCGTCTACCCCAGCTTTCTGGCAAAAGGCATGCCGTAGGCCGATGTATTTGACATCTATCTGTATTTACACGGTATAAATTTTTTGGAGTGACGACCTCCACGTGTGGTAGGATGCCTGCCCCGGCATCCGGAGCCTGGCGGCCAGGCATGCCGTGTACATGGACCCCTTACCAGCCTGTGGATAAACTGCGCCTC
>DJGG01000268.1:8171-19116 GCA_002432195.1 Desulfobacteraceae bacterium UBA5852 | reverse complement strand
CTTGTTTATCCACAGGCTGTTATACCCGGGAGCTTGCCCCATGACCCGTTTGCACCTGAGTGCCGCCGAACGCGCGTTTTTCACCGATGTCCATGCCGCCGGTGTGGCCAGCCCCTTCAGCGAGGAGCGCCTCGCGCTGGAGGCGCGGATCGCCGGGTCCGCTGGGGGGGAGTCGCCCCGCCAGCGTCGCGAGCGGGCCCTGGAGAAGGTGCGGGCGCGCATCCGCATGCTGGAGGAGAAGGGCCGGGACGATTACACGCGCTACGCCGGGCGGGATGCGCTGCTGGTCAAGGCCGGTCACCTCTTCGATTTCTTTTACGGCTACCGCGCGGCCTTCGACCGGCTGATCCGCGCGCAGGGGACTGCCGGGGACACGCCCATCGAGGTGCCCTTCGCCCCGGAAGCCCTGGGACAGCTGCGCCNNGCGCCGTCGGGGATTCAGCGTGGAGGATTCCCTGCGCTACTTTGCCCTGAGCTACCAGCTGCGGCGGGCGTACTTTTTCATTTTCCGCTCCCTGGTGGGCCGCAGCCCCAGCATGCGCCGGCTGCGGCAGGACCTGTGGGCCAACGTCTTCACCCACAACATCGAGCTCTACGACCGCTATCTCTGGAACCGCATGGAGGATTTTTCCACCCTCCTGCTGGGGGAGACCGGCACCGGCAAGGGCACCGCGGCCATGGCCATCGGGCGCTCCGGCTTCATCCCTTTCAGCGAGGCGCGCCAGAGTTTCGTGGAGAGTTTCACCCGCTCCTTCGTCTCCCTCAACCTCTCCAAATTCCCCGACACCCTGATCGAGTCCGAGCTTTTCGGCCACAAGAAGGGCGCCTTCACCGGGGCCGTCAAGGACCACCGCGGCGTCTTCGACCACTGCAGTCCCCACGGGGCCATCCTGCTGGACGAGATCGGCGAGATCTCCATCCCCATCCAGATCAAGCTCCTGCAGGTGCTCCAGGACCGTGTCTTTGCGCCGGTGGGCAGCCATCGCGAGGGGCGCTTCCAGGGGCGGGTGATCGCGGCCACCAACCGCTCCCTCGAGGACATCCGGCAGCAGCGGGTGTTCCGCGACGACTTTTACTACCGGCTCTGCTCGGACATCATCACCGTCCCTCCCCTGCGCCAGAGGATCCGCGAAGACCCCCGGGAGCTCGACGACCTGCTGGCCTTCACCGTGGAGCGCATGGTGGGCCAGCCCTCTGCGGAGCTGCCGATCCTGGTGCGGCAGGTGATCGATTCCCGGCTGGGTCCGGACTACCCCTGGCCGGGCAACGTGCGGGAGCTGGAGCAGTGCGTGCGGCGGGTTCTGCTCAAGCAGGACTACACCGGGCGGGCCACGCTGACCGGCGAGGGGACGGCCGCCCGGCTCGTGGCGGCCCTGGAGGCGGGCGACATGGACGGCCTGACGCTGCTGCAGGGCTATTGCGCCCTGTTGCACCAGCGTCACGGAACCTTCGAGGAGGTTGCGCGGCGTACCGGCCTGGACCGCCGTACGGTCAAGAAGTACGTGCAGGCGTGGCCCCGGAAGGCTTCCCCGGGGGGAGCTGATCGATGAACGCGGTCATGGCCGCCAGGGTCCGCGCGCGGGCTTCCAGGTGCGGCACGTGGCCGCAGCGCGGCAGGAAAAGCGCTCGCGCCGCCGGTCCGATGCCTTTGACGATGGCCTCCACCTGGGCGCGGGTGCCATAGGGGTCGTCCTCCCCCTGGAGCACCAGGGTCGGGCAGGCAATGCCGGGCAGGACGCCGGTGATGTTCCAGGGGGCGAAGATCGCCGCGAGCCAGGTATCGGCCCAGGAGAAGAACACCGTGCGCGCCTTGGGGCCGTGGTGCCGGGCCAGGCGCGGCTCCATCCGCCGGCGCCCGTAGGCCTCCACGGTGGCGCGGATGCCCGCCAGGGTAACGTCGTCCACGAAAACGTGGGCCGCCGCGGTGATCAACCCCGCCACCCGGGAGTCCCCCCGGGAGGCATGCAGCAGGCCGATGCTGCCCCCGTCGCTGTGGCCCACGAGAATCACGGGGCCCAGCCCCAGGTCTTCCAGCACCCGGGGCAGGAAGATCTCCGCTTCCTGGTGCAGGTAGTCGATCCCCCGGGGGGTGGTCAGCGGCCCGGAACGCCCGTAGCCCCGCCGGTCGTAGAGCACGGCCGGCCGGCGGGTGGCCTGGGCCAGGGCCAGGGGGAAATCCCGCCAGAGGTTGACGCAGCCCAGGCCTTCGTGCAGGAAGACCAGGGCGGCCCGATCGTCCGCCGCCACCCCCTGGGGTACGAGGGTGCGGGTGAACAGGGAATGGCCCCGGACCGTGAGCATCCGGTCGGCGCTGGCGCTGGGCTGGTGGAGAGACATGGCTGTCCTGCATGGGGGCCGCCGCGCGGATCGTGGGCTTGACGGCGGTAACCCTCCGGGGAGGGGGCCGCCGACGCCCGCGGCGGGGGCAGGCGCGGTGGCCGGCGGCACCGCCCCCGCTTCACCAAGGGTGACGATTGCACCTGTAATACAAATGCACGCGACCTTCAAACCCATTGGCAGGCTGCGTTCCTGCTTCACGGAAAAATTCGGGATTCCCCGGCAGGCCGGCCTGGTGCCGGAGGCCCAGGGGGTGATCGAACTGCATCCGCCCTACGACCGGTCCGAGGCCCTGGAGGGCCTGGAGGGCTTTTCCCACATCTGGGTGCTCTATCTCTTCCACGGCAACGGGGAGGCTTTCTGGCGGCCCAAGGTGCGGCCCCCGCGCCTGGGGGGCAACCGCGCGTTGGGGGTGTTCGCCACGCGCTCGGGCTTCCGGCCCAATCCCATCGGGATGTCGGCCCTGCAGCTGGTGGGCCTGGAAACCGGCGGTGGCTCCACGCGGCTGCGGGTGGCCGGGGTGGACCTGCTGGACGGCACACCGGTGCTGGACATCAAGCCTTACCTGCCCTATGCCGACCGCATCGAAGGCGCCGTGGGGGGGTATGCCGCGGAGGCCCCGGGGGAAGCCCTGGTGGTGGCCTTCGACCCGGCGGCCCGCGAGCAGTGCCGCCGCCTGGAATCTCCGCGGCGGCCGGAACTGCTGCGCCTGATCACCCGCTTGCTGGCGCTCGATCCGCGTCCGGCCTACCGTGCCGGGGAGCCTTGCCGGCGGGGTTTCGGCATGCGCCTGTTCGATCTGGACATCCGTTGGGAGGTCGACGGGCGGAGGGCCCGCGTCACCGCGGTGGTGGCCGCCGGGGAGGACCCGGGGGGGCATGACGCGCCCGGGGACTGATTCGGCCGCCGGGCGCTTGCACCGGCGCCTGCCCGGGCCTACCTTGGAGGACCACTGGGCGGCCCGCCCGGAGGGGAACGGCCCTTCCGCGTACCGCCCGCCGTCGCCGGGACCCAAGGAGGCTGCCATGCCGGTCAAGAAGATACTCTGGCCCACGGATTTTTCGGATCGGGCCGAAAAGGCCTTGCCCTACGTCAATTCGCTGACCCGCAAGTACGACGCCGAAATCCACGTGCTCTATGTCATCGAGGACCTCACCGTGCACAAGTGGTACGGCGAGTTCGAGCCGGAGCACATCGCCAAGATCCGCGAGTGGGAAGAGAACACGGCCCGCAAGCGCCTGGAGGAGACTTGCAGCACCTACCTCGATGGCTGCCCCCTGTACATCAAGCACGTGGCCGTGGGAGACCCGGCCCAGGAGATCCTCAAGTGCATCGAGCGGGAGGGGGTGGACATGGTGGTCATGGCCTCCCGGGGCGCGGAGGGGCATTTCAGTTTCGGCAGCGTGGCCGAGAGGGTGGTCAAGAACGCCGCGGTCCCGGTGGTGACCATTCCGGTGAACGCCGGGGCCTGACCGGCTGTGGATAAACCGCCCATCAGGATCGCTCCCATGTTCGCATCCAGCGTGTACGAAGCTCGCCGGCAGGCGCTGGCCCAGGGGTTGCCCGGAGGGCTGGTCCTCTTGCCGGGCCATGGCGCCAGCCCGGTGAACTTCGCCGCCAACTGGTACCCGTTCCGCCAGGACAGCACCTTTCTCTATTATGCCGGCCTGGCCCGGCCGGGGCTGGCGGTGCTCATGGACCTCGATGCCGCGGAAACCGTTCTGGTGGCCGAGGATGCCGGGCCCGACGAGGAGATCTGGAGCGGTCCCCGGCCACCCCTCCAGGAAGACGCCCTGCGCGTCGGCATCCGTGCCACGGGAACCTGGTCCCAGCTGGCCGACCGCCTCCAGGAGGCGCGTTCCCGGGGGCGGCGTCTCCACTACCTGGCGCCCTACCGGGCCGATCAGGCATTGACCCTAGCGCGGCTCACCGGGCAGTCGCCGGCGGGGGTTGCGGACGGGGTCTCGGAGGCCCTGGCCGCGGTGGTCATCGCCCAGCGCCTGATCAAGGAAGACCGGGAAGTGGCCGCTATCGAAGCCGCCCTGGCCCTGAGCGCGGCGGCCTTCCAGGAGATCCTGCCGGCGGTGACCCCCGGGGCCCTGGAAACGGTCCTGGCCGCACGCCTGGAGGCTTCCATGCGCATCGCCGGGGGGCGGCCGGCCTTTGCCACCATCGTCACCGGCCGGGGCGCCATCCTGCACGGCCAGCCGGCCGCGCGCCCCCTCGGGGAGCGGGATCTGCTGCTGGTGGACTTCGGGGCCGAGGAGCCCGGCGGCTACGCTTCCGACATCACCCGCACCCTGCCGGCCTCCGGGCGTTTCCGTCCCGAGCAGCGTGCCGTCTACGACATCGTACGCCGGGCCCAGAACCAGGCCGAACTGGGCCTGGCTCCCGGGGCGACCTTCCGGGAGGTGCACCTGGCCGCCGCCGCCGTCATCGTCGAGGGGCTCGTGGACATGGGCCTGATGGCCGGTCCGGTGGATGCGGCGGTGGCCGCCGGGGCGCACGCGCTGTTTTTCCCCCACGGCCTCGGGCATCCCCTGGGCCTGGATGTCCACGACCTGGAAGGCCTGGGGGAGGACCGGGTGGGCTATGACCAGGAGGTGACCCGCAGCCCGCAATGGGGTCTGGCGGCCTTGCGCTTCGGCCGCCGACTGCAGGCCGGCATGGTGATGACCGTGGAGCCGGGGATCTACTTCAATCCGGCCCTGGCGGCGCGCTGGCAGGCCGAGGGGCGGTGCGTGGCCTTCATCCGCTACGGGCGCCTGGGGGCCTTTATGGGCCTGGGGGGCATCCGCGTCGAGGACGATTTCCTGATCACCGCCGAGGGAGCCCGCCGCCTGGGGCCGCCCATTCCCCGGGAAGCCGCCACCCTGGAAGCCCTGCTGGCCCCGGGGGGCGCATGATCGACGGGCATGTCCCCCCGGAAGCGCTGGCGGTCTTGCGGGGCTGGTCCCTGGAGCGGGCGGCGGCGCTCAGCGTGGCCAACCCCCGCCGTTTCCTGCGCCTGGAGGGTTGTCCGGCGGTAGAGCAACCAGCGCCTGAGGCCGAAGCTCCCGCCGCCGGCTGGATGGCAGCCCTCAGCGGCTGTCGCGCCGGGGGGGGGCCGGCGCATGGGCGGCACGGCGCGCGATCCACAGGCCGGTGAGCAGCGGGATCACCAGCAACGCGCCACCCAGTCCTGTGACCCCCGGCCACCCCCAGACCTCGTAAAGCATGCCGCTCACGGTGATCCCCACAGCACCTCCGGCGTAATAGTAAAGGACGTAGAGGGAATTGGCCCGACCCCGGCTGGCCGTGAGGGTCCGGTTGAGCTGGCCGGCGGCGGCGGCGTGGATGGCGAAGAAGCCGGCGCAGACTCCCGTGAGACCGGCGGCCACCGCCGGCAGCCGGGGCACCAGGGTCACGGCCAGGGAGAGGCCGCAGACCAGGGCGCCGGCCGCCATGGTGGGCCCGTTGCCGATCCGGTTGCTGAGGCGGCCCGTCAGGGGAGCCACGACGNNACGACGATGCCGATGACGTAGGCCAAGTACATGAGGGTGATCTTCCCGGAAGGCGCGGAAAGCGGCGGGCCCGCCAGATAGAAGGGCAGATAATTGAACACCGACGAGAAGACGAAAAACGCCGCCATGGCCACCACGAAGATCATCTGCAAATCCCCGTGGCGCAGCAGGGCACGGAAGCCGGGCGGGGATCCCGCTTCGCGGGGGCTGGGCGGCTCCGGCGGCAGCCAGCGCAAGGCCGCGGCGGTGGCGGCCAGCACCAGCAGCGCCACGCAGACCATGGCCGCGCGCCAGCCCGGCCAGGGGTGGAACCCCCCGCCGATCAGGCGTCCCGCCAGCCCGCCGGCCACGGTGGCCGCGACATAGGACCCCATGACCACGTTGAGTTTTTCGGCGGGCAGGCTGCGGGCCAGGAAGGCGGCCAGGCAGGTGGTCAGCGCCGGGATGAAGAGGCCCTGGAGAAAGCGAAGGCCAATCAGGAGGGGCAGCCAGGGGGTCAGCGCGCAGAGGGCGCAGGTCAGAGCGACGATGCTTCCCCCCCAGCGGATGATGGGGCGCACCGGGCGGCTGTCGGCCAGGCGCCCGAAGGGCAGGTTGGCCACGGCCATCCCCAGGACCACGGCGGCGATGGTCAAGGAGGCCGCGGCTTCGTGGGCCCCGAATTCCTCCTGCAGCCAGGGCAGCACCGGCTGGATGATGTAGATGGTGGTGAAGGCGGCCGTCACCAGCGCAAAGACAAGCGTCTGGAGACGTGCGAACCCGGCAGGGGGGTCGTCTGGAGGCGACGCGCTGGCCACGGCGTTCAGTCGCTGGCGGGTGATCGTTGGGGGAAGAGGTCTTCCACGCGGGCATGCCGGATTTTCTCCAGGCAATCCCGCAAGGCGGCCTCCTCGCTGTCGCCGGTGCCCTGAAAAGGCTGGCGCGCCACGATATTGATGAGGTTGGGAACGGCTACGAAGGGAGCCGCCAGGCGTCCGTGGAGGGTTTCGTGGATGTCGATGTAGAGCATGCGGCCGCCGCGGATCAGGTTGTAGCGGGCCACCCGCGTGAGGATGTCATCGGTGTGCAGGGATTGCATGAGGGACCTTTCCGGGGCAGGCAATGGCGTCTGGCATCGGCCTATCCCCGCAGCCCTCACTTCGGCGGCAGTCAAGGCTATCCGTGAGCCTGCAGCCAAGCCGTGTGGGGAAGGTCCTCGGCCGGTCAGCGACTGCGGCGTGGAACGGCTATGGGAAAAAATTCCACGGCGATGCCCTTGTCATCGTACCAGACGACCTTGCCGCGCCGCTTGATGTCGTCCCCGCTGTCGCCGAACGCGCCGGCCACGATGACCTCCTGGCCGACGGTGAAGCGCTCGCGGGTCTGGACATAGATGCCGCCTTCGCTCACGTTCTTGATGACACCTTCGAAGATGGTGCGGTTGGCCGAGAAATGGGTGGACTCCGAGCAGGGCTTGCGCGTGAAAATCCGGCCTTCCTTGTTGCCCAGTTTGCGGAAACTGCGCTCAAAGACCTCATCCGGGGTGTGGCCGGGACGTTTTTTTCTGTCCGGGGGGTAATTGTGAACCATATCGTCGTCCTCGGGCAAGGGTCGCGGTTGGCTGGGCCGGCGCGGTGCCGCAGTCAGGACCCGCTATCCTTTTTTAATGAGTCGCAGGTCAAAAGTCAACCATGGACCATCTTGAATTTCTTGATAATTCTCAATCCGGTCAATTTAATTGGCAATTCCCGCCGCGCCCCCGGGAGCGGGGCGTGGATAGGACGCCGGTGTCAACCGGTGGTTGTTTTTTGCCCCCGGCTTTGGTAGCTTCCCCCATTTGAGGCCAACATCATCCCGGCGACGCCGACGCCCTCCGGACCCGGCAACGGCCGGCGTGCCATGCTCCCATAACCGCCCATGCAATCCTTCAAGGCCAGCCAATACGGCAAATACTGGTTGACGGACCGTATCGCCGTAGGCGGTATGGCCGAGCTCTACCGGGGCAAGATCATCGGTGACAAAGGCTTCGAAAAGCTCGTGGCCCTGAAGAAGATCCTGCCCCACCTGGCCGACCAGACCGACGCCGTGGATTTGTTCATCGACGAGGCCCGCCTGGCGGCCCTGCTCCAGCATCCCAATATCATCCAGATATACGATTTCGGCTGCCTGGAGGACACGTACTTCATTGCCATGGAGTACCTCTTCGGCAAGGATCTCAAATCGGTGCTCCAGAGCGGCGAGGCCCGCGGCCGGCCCCTGAGCCTGGAGGAGGGTCTGCACATCACCGCCAGGATCTGCGCCGGCCTGGACTACGCCCACACCATGCGGAATCTCCAGGGCCAATCCCTGCGGATCATCCACCGGGACATCAGCCCTCCCAACATCTTCATCACCTATGACGGCCAGGTCAAGATCATCGACTTCGGCATCGCCAAGGCGGCCAGCCGGATCACCAACACCCGTACCGGCATCATCAAGGGGAAGGTGGCCTACATGTCCCCGGAGCAGGCCGACGGGCAGGCGATCGACCACCGTTCGGACATCTTTTCGGTGGGCATCCTGCTTTACGAGATGGCCACCCGGCGCCACATGTACGACGGGGACGCCATGGCCATTCTGGGCCAGGCCCGGGAGGCGCGCTTCACCCGCGCCGACCGCCTGGTGCGGGATCTGCCGGAATGCGTGGACACGGTGCTCAACCAGGCCCTGGCCCGGGATCCGGGGGACCGTTACGCCAGCTGCGGGGACATGCTGGCGGATATCGACGACTGCCTCTTTCTGTTGGGCCTGCGGCCCAGCGACCAGAAGCTCGCGGCCTGCATGCGGTCGCTGTTCGAGAGCGAAATCCACCGCGAGAAGGCGCTCATGACCTGGGAGCTCANNCCGCCGGGCGAAGCGATGCCCCCGGCCGAGGCGCCGATCCACCCCCAGGGTGCGCTGGAGGCCACCGTGGCCCTCAGCACCGCCGAGGCCGGACAGCGGCGCCGGCCGCGCCGCTGGTGGCCGGTGGCGGCCCTCGTGGGGCTGCTGGCCGTCGGCGCCCTGGCCGCTTTTCTGGCCGGCCGCGGTGCACCGGACGGCGATCCGGCGGTAGTGGTCCATATCCCCATCGACAGCCCCGCCTCCCCGGGTGCCGGGGCCCCGCTGCCCGCGGCCGGCACCGCTGACCCCCGGCTCCGGGACTTGCTGGCACGGGCGGAACAGAGCCTGGAAGCCTGGCGGCTCAGCGAGCCCCCGGGGGACAACGCGCTCCATTATTTCCGCCAGGTGCTGCAGCTGGATCCCGGCAACGCCGAAGCCCAGATGGGGATCGGACGGATCATCCAGCGATACGTGCAGCTGACCGAAAAGGAACTGGCGCGGGACAACACCGGCAAGGCCCTCCAATTCGTGGAATTGGGGCTGAACATCACTGCCGGCCACAAAAGGCTCCTGGAGTTGCGGGAAGAGCTCAACCGCCGGATGGGCGCGGAGATGCAGCGACAGATCCAGCGCTACCTGGCGGCGGCCAACGAGCGCCTGGCGCAGCTCAAGCTCACCCAGCCGCCGGAAGACAATGCCCGGCACTTCTTCCAGTTGGCCCAGGGGCTGGACCCGCGAAACGAAGAAGCCCGCCGCGGGCTGGAGAACATCGCCTCACGTTACGCCGGCCTGGCGGAAAACGAGATGAAGCACTTCCGCTACGAGCAGGCGCGGCACTTTGTCAGGACCGGGCTGGAGGTGGATCCCCGGCACCCCCGCCTGCTGGAGCTGCAGGAGGAAGTCAACCAGCGCCTCGACCGGCGGGTGTGGCACAGCCTGCGCCGGATCTTCAAGTAACCGCTCCCCCGCCGCCCCCACCACCGTCCCGTGGTCCCGCGAGGCGGATTCCCCCAAACAGACGGGGCCGCACGTCTGTGCGGCCCCGGCAGGTTTACCTCGGATATGGCCCGCCGTCGCCGGCGCGCCGAGGGCGGCTCACTCCCAGTTGAAGACCGAGTCGAGGTGCTTGTCGGCGACGTCGAAGGTGACGTTGTGGGGCGGCAGGGCTTCGCGCTGGAAGTAGCGCGGCAGCCGGTCGTGCGCGGCGGTGAAGCCGGCGCGGCGGTTGAAGTCCCGCTCCATGGAGAGGATCTTTTTACCCAGGGCCGCCACGTCATCGCCGGTCAGGTTCCAGTCGTACATGCCGTTGAGGGTGTCCACCATGGCCTGGAAGGTGTCGGCCTGGTCCAGGATAGCGAAGGCGATGAAGAGGCAGAAGCCCGTGGCGTCCAGGGCCGCGGTGGCCACCTGGAGGTTGCGGGAGAGTTCCACCTGGCCCGCGGGGCTCAGGGGGTCCACGTCGCCGCCCACCTTGAGGATGTTCGCGGTCACGGCGTAGCCGGCGGTGTGGTCCGCCCCCATGGGGGTGGTGGCGTAGGTGACGCCCATGCCCTTGACCGCGCGGGGATCGTAGGCCGGCATGGCCTGGCCCTTGACCACCGGGGCGCGTTCGATGCCGAAGGCCTTGGCCGTGAAGGCGCAGCCGCTGCCCAGGATGCGCCCCAGAGGGGTTCCCTGGCCCACTTCCTCGACCAGGCGGATGGCCCCCGCGGAATCCCCGAAGGCCAGCAGGCCGGCTTCCATGGCCACCCCGATGGTGGCGCCCATCTCGATGGTGTCCAGCCCGATGTTGTCGTCCAGAAAGTCGAGGCGGGCGATGACGTCCGGATCGCAGATGCCGCAGTTGCCGCCGTGGGCCCAGACGGTTTCGTACTCGGGCTGCTTGGTGATGTAATTGCCGTCCTTGTCCACGAAAATGCCCGAACAGCGGATGGCGCAGCCCACGTGGCAGCCGTGGGTGGGGTTGCCGCCGCGCTCGGTCTCGAGCTGGGCGATGGTTTCGCCGCTGATCTTGCCGGCGTCCGCGTAGCGGCCTTCCTTGAAATTGTAGGTGGGGTAGGCCCCGGCTTCGTTGATCACGTTGGTGAGGACGTTGGTGCCGAAGGCCGGCAGACCTTCCCCGGTGACCGGGTGACGGCGCAGCCCCTCGTTGAAGGCCTTGTTGGCGGCTTTGAACTTTTCAGGGTTCTTGGGCTTGCGCATGGGCAGGCCCTCGTCGTCCAGGATGATCGCCTTGACCCCCTTGGCCCCCATCACCGCCCCCA
>DJGG01000268.1:0-8129 GCA_002432195.1 Desulfobacteraceae bacterium UBA5852 | reverse complement strand
ACCGTGGCCGCCGCCAGGCGCATCTCGCCGGCCGGGCCGATGGAGATCAGGGCCACCTTCTCGCCGTACTCCGCGTGGATCTTGGCGGCCAGATCGTAGTTCAGGAGACCCTTGTAGGCCGCGGCCTCGGCGATCTTGACCCCCTCCTTGTTCACGAAGACCTTGTAGAGCTTGTCCCGGGGCGGCGCCCCTTCCAGGACGATGGCGGCATACCCCAGCCGGGCCATCACCTGCCCGGCCTGGCCGCCGGCGTTGGCCTCCTTGATGCCCCCGGTGAGCGGGCTCTTGCATCCCACGGAGATGCGTCCGGAGGTCGAGGCCGCCGAACCCGAGAGCAGTCCCGGGGCGATGACCAGCTTGTTCTCCGGCCCCAGGGGGTGGCAGTCGGCCGGGACTTCCTTGGCGACGAGCATGGAAGTCAGGCCCCGGCCCCCCATGCCGGCGAAATCGCCCAGGGGAGTGATGGTGGCCTTGGGGCCGCCCGGGGCCCCGACGTCGATGCGCAGGATTTTGTCCATGAGCTGTGGCCTCCTTTTCGCAGGTTTCCCCCGTGGGGGTGGATTGTCGCGTCGTCCCTCGCCGCAACGGGTGAGGTGGCGGCAAGCAGGGTGGATCGGGAGTCATTGCGGGTAAGTTCTGGTAAGGGCGTGCGTCTCTGGGGCGACGGTTAACTCCCCTCGACCCATGACAACCCGCAACGGCCGCCAAGCCTAGCGCAATACTTTGAAATCATTTAGTAAAACCGGGCGGATTTGTCAAGACCAGGAGCACCTCCCGGTCGCTGGTGCGGTCGGCCGCGGGAACCCGGTCGGCCAGGGAGGTCGGGAGGCGGCCCGCGGGCACCAGGGCGCCCAGCTCCAGGAGGCGCGGACCCACCTCGCGGATCAGCAGGTTGAAGAGCCGCACGGTGATCCAGGCCTCGCCCTGGGGCACCGCCGCGGCGCTTTCATGGTGGGTGATGCCGCTGCGCAGGCCGCCCAGCAACCCTCCCCGGCGCAGCACGGCGCCGGCCAGGCCCGGCATGGCACCGGACAAGGCCAGTTGGGCCCCCGGGCGGATGCGGGTGGCGGCCAGATCGTCCACGGGGTGCCCGTCCAGGAAGATGGTGCTGATGCGGCGGGCCACGACGTCCGGCGCCAGGTGCCAGTGGCCGACGAAGAGCTGCTCCAGGCTTATGCCCGCGGGGACCCGCACTTTGAGTCCCTGCTGCAGGACCGGGGCGAGGGCGCCCAGATCCTCCGGGGTGATGGGCAGGCGAATGCTCGGCATGATTCTCCTCCAGGGCCCGGGGCCCTTGGGTGTCCGCCGGTCGTATCCAGGGGCGGCCGGCCGTTGACGGGTCAGTCCACCACCAGGATGCTGGAGCCCGTGGTGCGCCGGCCTTCCAGGTCGCGATGGGCCCGGGCGGCCTCCGCCAGGGGATAGGTCTGGCGGACCTCGACGCGCACGGCGCCGGACTGCACCACCTCGAAGAGGTCCCGGGCATGGGCCACCAGGTCGTCCCGGGCGGCGGTGTAGGTCATGAGGGTCGGGCGGGTGAGGAAGAGGGAACCCTTGGCGGCCAGCAGGCCGGGGTCGAAAGCGGTGACGGGTCCGGAGGATTGGCCGAAGGCCACCAGCATCCCCATGGGGCGCAGGCAGTCCAGGGAATGCATGAAGGTGGCCTGCCCGACGGAGTCGTAGACCACGTCCACGCCCCGCCCCCCGGTGAGGGCGCGCACCCGGGCCACGAAATCCTCGCGGGTGTAGTCGATGGCATGCTGGCAGCCGCGGCTGCGGGCCAGTTCGGCCTTGGCCGGCGAGCCCACCGTGCCGATAACCGTGGCCCCCAGGTGCCGGGCCCACTGGCAGGCCAGCAGCCCCACCCCGCCCGCGGCCGCGTGGATCAGGATGGTGTCCCCGGCCTTGACCGGGTAGCAGCCTTTGAGCAGGTAACGGGCGGTCATGCCCTGGAGCATCATGGCGGCGGCCTGCTCGAAGGCGATGTCATCCGGCAGGCGCACCAGGCGCTGGGCGGGGATCCGCCGGCGCTGGGCATAGGCCCCCAGGGGCAGGCTGGCGTAGGCCACCCGGTCTCCCGGGGCGAGGTCCTGGACACCTTCCCCCACGGCCTCGACCACCCCGGCGCCCTCCATGCCGGGCACGGCCGGCAAGCTTTTAATGGGATAGAGGCCCGTGCGGTGGTAGACGTCGATGTAGTTCAAGCCGACGGCCGCGTTCCGCAGCAGAACCTCCCCGGGGCCGGGGCTGCCGGGATCGTGGGCTTCCCACTGCAGCACTTCCGGACCTCCGTGGCGGTGGAAGACGATGGCATGGCTCATGGCAGGGCTCCTTGGTTGAGGATTGCGCGACGGCCCGGCTTCCGCCGGCGGCGGGTGTCCGGTTCCGGAGGACAAGGTGGGCATCCGCCGCACGGCCGTAAAGGGGCTGCGGCGGCCAGGGGATCGAAGCGGGATCGCCCTCCCCCCCCGATGCCGGCGGCAGGGATGACGGCGCGCAGGAGGCCAGCGGCGTGGGTGCGCGTCCGGGCGGGGTCACCGGTGCCGCGGTCATCCCCTGGTAACCCAAGCCGCCGCCGGGGGTCAAGTGCCGCCTGCCCCGAAGACGCCGCCGCGCCTTCCGAGGCGCGCCGGTCCGGCCTGTCCGGCGGGCGCGCGCCCTTGATCTTCCCCCGGGGATACGTTAGGTTAAACCCCCTCAGGTTCTTGCGGCCGCCGCCGTGCCGGGGGGACGCGCGTTTCCAGTCAGCTCCCCCGGCGCGTCGGCGGCCGAGGAGCGCAGCGCACCAACAGGAGGCCGCCATGGCGCAGATCACCTACTGGGCCGACAGCTACGTCGAAAAGCAGCGCACCGCCGAGCAGGCCATCCGGGCCATCCGTCCGGGGCAACGGGTGTTCATCGGTTCGTCCTGCGGCGAGCCCCAGGCCCTGGTGCGGGTCCTCTCGGAGCATGCCACCACCCTGACGGGCCTGGAGATTGTGCGTCTCCTGGCCCTGGAAACCACACCCCTGACCCTGCTGGCCGACAAGACCCACGACCAGAGCATCAACATCCGCTCCTTTTACCTCGGATCGGCCAAGTCCAAAGGGGTGGCCCGCAACCTGCGGTTCATCACCCCCATCAACCTTTCGGCGGTGCCCCGTCTTTTCAAAAGCCGCCGGCTGCCCATCCACGTGGCGCTGGTCCAGGCCTCACCGCCCGACGACTTCGGCTACATGAGCCTGGGGGTGGCCGTGGACATCACCCAGGCGGCAGCCCTCTCGGCGGACCTCCTCATCGTGCAGGTCAACCCCCGCATGCCGCGGGTCCTGGGCCGCAGCTTCATCCACGTCAACGACGCCCACGTCATCGTGGAGCACGAGGAGGACCTCCTCACCATCTCACGGTTCCGGGAGCTGGAGGCGGCCAACACCATCGCGCGCTTCATCACGCGGCTGATCGACGACGGTTCCACCCTGCAGATCAGCCTGGGAGCCACTCCCCAGGCGACCCTCCTGGCCTTGAAGGACAAGAACGACCTGGGGATTCATTCCCAGTACCTTACCGACGAGATCATGCACCTGGTCTCCCAGGGGGTGATCACCAACCGCCGCAAGGGCTTCAACGAGGGCAAGCTCGTGGCCAGCAGCGCCATCGGCTCCCGGGAGCTCTACGAGTTTCTGGACGACAACCCGGGCATCGAATTCTACCCTTCCGACTACGTGAACAACCCCGGCATCATCAGCCGCCACCACCGCATGGTCTCCATCAACGTGGCCATGGCCATGGACCTGACGGGGCAGGTGGCCGCCGACGCCCTGCCCTACAACCATTTCTCCGGCATCACCGGGATGCTGGATTTCGTGCGCGGCGCGTCGGGCTCCGAGGACGGCAAATCCATCCTGATGCTGATGTCCACGGACCCCGGCGGCCAGAAGAGCCGGATCGTGCCGCAGATGGAGAATACGGCCGTGGTGGTGCCGCGGGGCGACGTGCACTACGTGGTCACGGAGTACGGGGCGGTCAACCTTTTCGGCAAGAGCCTCCAGGAGCGGGCCATGGCCATGATCAGCATCGCCCATCCCGACTTCCGCGATGAGCTGTTCCACGAGGCCAAGAAGATGGGCCTGCTGGGCGCCGAGCGCACCCTGCACGATTCCCTCCACGGGGTCTACCCCGTGGAGCTCGAGGAGGTCATGGAGATCGACGGCGAGGCCGTGACCATCCGCCCGGTCAAGCCGGTGGACGAACGGCGCATCCAGGAACACTACTACAACCTGGACAAGGAAGACGTGGTCTCGCGCTTCTTCCACGAAAAGAACAGCTTCATGCGCGACGAGGTGGAGGGCGTCTCCCAGATCGACTACGTCAAGGACCTCACCCTGGTGGCCCTCGTGGGGGAGTTCGGCTTCGGGCGGGTGGTGGCGGTGGGGGAATACCTGCTGGACGAATCCAAGAACCTGGCCGAGGTGGCCTTTTCCGTGGTCAAGGCCTATCAGGGCAAGGGGTTGGGGAAAATTTTCATCCGCAAGCTGGCCGAGGCGGCGCGTGAAAACGGGATCGCCGGCCTGATGGCCTTCACCTCCCCCAACAACAAGGGCATGATCCGCCTGTTCAACACCCTGCCCTTCGCGGTCAAGACGTTCTTCGACGGCGAAATGCTCAACCTCACCTGCCGCTTCGACCGGCTCAAGGATTGACTGCGCGGCGGGGCCTGCGGGCCGCCGCGCCGGGGAGTGCCATGGATATGTTCACGGTGACCTTTCTGCCTCATCAGCGCAGCATCCGGGTGCCGGCGGGCACCCAGGTGATCCGGGCGGCCATGGAGGCCGGCGTGCACATCAACGCCTCCTGCGGCGGCGACGGGGTCTGCGGCAAGTGCCGTGTGATCGTGGAGCAGGGGGAGGTGACGGGAGGGGATTCGGAGCGCCTGCGGGAGGAGGACCGCGCCCTGGGCTACCGCCTGGCCTGCCAGGCCAAGGTGGCCGGCGACCTGGTGGTGCGCGTGCCCGTGGAGTCGGCCATCGACGCCAGCGTGCTCAAGCGCCAGCCCGTGCCGCGGCGCACGGCCGCCATCCAGCAGATGGATTTCGAGGAGCTCAAGGAAGAGGGGCTGTTCCTGCCGCCGGTGGAGAAGATCTACCTCGAGCTGCCGCCCCCCAGCGTCGGCGACAACCAGCCGGACGCCACGCGGCTGGTCAACTATCTGACCCAGCACCACGACGAGCACCGTCTGGTGGTGCGCCTCTCGGTGATCCGCGAGCTGCCCGAGGTGATGCGGGCGGACGACTTCCGGGTGACCGCGACCCTGGCCCGGCCGGTGCATGCCGGCCGCAAGACCCACGTGACCAATCTCCAGCCCGGGGACACCACCGGCCGCAGCTACGCCATCGCCATGGACATCGGCACCACGACCGTCTACGGCCAACTGATCGACCTCAGGACCGGCGAGGTGCTGGGCGAGAAGGGCGACTTCAACGGCCAGATCAGCTACGGCGAGGACGTCATCAGCCGCATCATGCACGCCGAGAAGCCCGGCGGTCTGGAGGAGCTCCAGCGCGTGGTGGTGGCCACCATGAACGGCATCATCGACGAACTGGTGCATCGCTCCGGCGTGGACCCGGACGACATCAATTCCATCACCCTGGCGGGCAACACCACCATGACCCACCTGGCCCTCAAGGTGACCCCCCGCTTCATCCGCCGGGCGCCCTACGTGCCGGCCAGCACCATGTACCCGCCCATCTCGGCCACGGAGCTCGGCCTGCACCTGCCCCGCCATGCGGCGGCCCTGGTCTACCCCAGCATCTCCAGCTACGTGGGGGGCGATATCGTGGCCGGGGTGATGGGCTCGGGAATGTACCGCTCCGAGGAGCTCATCCTGTTCATGGACATCGGCACCAACGCCGAGATCGTCATCGGCAACAAGGACTGGCTGGCCTGCGCGGCCTGCTCCGCCGGCCCGGCCTTCGAGGGCGGCGGTGTCGAGTTCGGCATGCGGGCCGCGCGGGGGGCCATCGAGGATTTCTCCATCGATCCGCTCACCCTCGAGCCCATGCTCCTGACCATCGGCAACATGCGACCCAAGGGCATCTGCGGCTCGGGACTGATCACCATGGTGGCCACCCTTTTCGAAACCGGGGTCATCGACCACCAGGGCAAGTTCGACCGCCGCCTGGCAAGCCCCCGCATCCGCGAGCGGGAAGGGGTGGGGGAGTATGTCCTGGCCTGGAAGGAGCAGACCCAGATCGACCGGGACATCGTGCTCACGGAAATCGACATCGAAAACCTGATCCGCGCCAAGGGGGCTATTTACAGCGGCTGCATGACGCTGCTGGAAGAGGTGGGCATGCGCCTGGAGGACGTGCAGCGGATCTACCTGGCCGGTGGCTTCGGCAGCTACGTGGACCTGGCGAAGGCCATGGTGATCGGCATGCTGCCGGAGGTGGACCCGGAGCAGGTGGTGTATATCGGCAATGCCTCCCTGATGGGGGCGAAGATGAGCGCGCTCACCAACCGCATCCGACGGGATGTGGTCACCGTGACGCGCATGATGACCAATTTCGAGCTCTCCGAAACCCCGTCCTACATGAACCATTACGTGGCCGCCCTCTTCCTGCCCCACACCGATCTGCAGCGCTTCCCCAAATTGCAGGCCCGTCTGGAGGCCCGGCGGGGGGGAGCCGATAAATGAATCATTTCGACCCACTAAACCGCATTCAGTGCGCACTGCCTATTGACAAAAAAAACCGCGGCAGATAGAGCTAACCATTCCACGGTCCCATCCATTTTTATACAACCCACCCCGTTTACCGGCATCAACCGCGATCGGCCGCCGTTCACCCGAACCGGCCGCTGGAGTGAGGGAAACTAGGTCTTGAAAGGGGGGCTGCGCCACACATCGTCAGCGTCACGACAGGGACCCGGCGGTAACGATCCCCGAGGGGTCCGCCAGGCGTCCCTCACCGGGCAAGGCATCCTATCCACGAGAGCCGGTCATACCGTCAGCCACCGGCTCTTCCCAGCCACAAGGAGGTAAAATTGGGCTTCGAATTCTTCAAGGAATCCTATACCGGCAGCGTTAAGCCAATCAAACTCGGCAAGGGATCCAAGGCGGTAACCGTGGGCGGTCAGAACTGCTATCCCTTTTACCAGTTCGAGGGCAAGATGCCCAACAAACCCAGGATCGCCATGGAGATCTGGGACATAGAGCCCGATGAGTGGCCGGCCGCAGCCATGGCGCCTTTCAAGGGCGTGACGGGCGACCCGGCGGCCTGGGCGCGGAAGTGCGTCAAGGAATTCGGGGCCGAGATGATCGTCCTGCAGCTCAAGAGCACCGACCCCAACGGCGCCAATGCCAGCCCGGCCGACGCCGCGGCCACGGTCAAGAAGGTCCTGGCGGCGGTGGAGGTCCCGCTGATCGTCTGGGGCACGGGCAACCCCCAGAAGGACGAGGAGGTGCTCAAGAAAATCGCCGAGGAGACCCAGGGGAAGCACCTGGTTCTGGGCCCGGTGGAAGACAAGAACCACAAGGGCATCGGTGCGGCCGCCATGGGTTTCGGCCACACCATCATCTCCTCCTCGCCCATCGACGTCAACCTGGCCAAGCAGGTCAATATTCTCCTGGAAAACCTGGGCATGCCCATGGACAAGGTGATCATCGACCCCACCACCGGCGGTCTGGGTTACGGCATGGAGTACTCCTATTCGGTCATGGAGCGGCTGCGCATGGCCGCTCTGGTGCAAGGGGACGACAAGCTGCAACTGCCCATGATCAACAACATCGGCAACGAGGTCTGGAAGTGCAAGGAAGCCAAGCAGGGCGCCACGGAAGCCCCCACCCTGGGAGACCCCGAAAAGCGCGGGATCCTCATGGAGGCCGTGGCCGCGGTGAGCTATCTCCTGTCCGGCTCCGACATTCTCATCATGCGCCACCCCGAGTCCATCCGCATGGTCAAGGCCTACATCGACCTGGTCTTCGGCGGCGGATCGGCCGCCGACGTGGCCGGGGTCAAGAAGCTGCTGGGGGCCGAACCGGTGGATCTGGCCGCGCTGGCCCCCGCCCCGGACCTGACCATCGTGGAAGAGAAGAAGCCCGAAGCCAAGGCCGCCCCGGCCAAGCCCGCGCCCAAGGCCGAAGCCCCCAAGGC
>DJGG01000169.1:8756-16177 GCA_002432195.1 Desulfobacteraceae bacterium UBA5852 | reverse complement strand
CGCCGAGGACATTCCCGAGGCGAGAACGCAGTCCAGAGGCCCAATGCGGACGCCCGCTATTCTAGCCGAAGCGGCCTGTTACGTAGTCTTCCGTCCTCCGGCTCCGCGGCGTGGTGAACACCGTCTTGGTCTTGCCGTACTCCACGATCCGCCCCAGGTACATGAAGGCCGTGTTGTCCGACACCCGGGCGGCCTGCTGCATGTTGTGGGTCACGATGACGATGGTGTAGCGCCCCCGCAGCTCGTCGATCAGGTCCTCGATCTTGGCCGTGGCCAGGGGGTCCAGGGCCGAGCAGGGCTCGTCCATGAGGAGCACGTCGGGGTCGGCGGCGATGGCCCGGGCGATGCAGAGGCGCTGCTGCTGGCCGCCGGAGAGCCCCAGGGCGCTGTCCCGCAGGCGGTCCTTGACCTCCTCCCAGAGGGCGGCGGCCTTGAGGGCGCGTTCCACGGTCTCCTGGAGCACCCGGCGGTCCCGCACGCCGTCCACCTTGATGGGGTAGGTGACGTTGTCGGCGATGCTCATGGGGAAGGGATTGGGTTTCTGGAAGACCATGCCCATGCGCTTGCGCAGGCCGATGACGTCGATGTCCCGGTGGTAGATGTCGGCGCCGTCCAGGCGGATCGCACCTCCCAGGCGCAGGCCGTCGATGAGGTCGTTCATGCGGTTCAGGGAGCGCAGGAGGGTGGACTTGCCGCACCCCGAGGGCCCGATGAGGGCCGTCACCAGGCCCATCTGGATGTCGATGCTGTTGTCGAAAAGGGCCTGCTTGTCCCCGTACCAGAGATTGAACCGCTCGATTTCGATGATGCTCCCCTCCGCGCCCGTCATGGGGTGGTAGACGGTGTCGGGGGGGTCCGGAGAGACTTGGGGCGTGTCGGGCATGCGCGGCTCCTAGAAGTGGCCCACGTAGTACTTCCGCTTGAGGCGGTTGCGGATGAAGATGGCCGTGGCGTTGAGCAGCACCACGAGAGTGATCAAGAGCAGGGTGGTGACGAAGACCATGGGCTTGCCGGCTTCCGAATTGCGGGACTGGAAGCCCACGTCGAAGATGTGGAAGCCCAGGTGCATGAAGCTGCGCTCCAGGTGCAGGAAGGGGAAGTACGCGTCGATGGGCAACTCCGGGGCGAGCTTCACCACCCCCACGAGCATCAGGGGGGCCACTTCCCCCGCCCCCCGGGCCATGGCCAGGATCAGGCCGGTCATGATGCCGGGCAGGGCCTTGGGAAGCACGATGTACTTGATGGTCTGCCACTTGGAGGCGCCACAGGCCAGCGACCCTTCGCGCAGGGACTGGGGTACGGCCGCCAGCGCTTCCTCCGTGGCCACGATCACCACCGGTACGGTGAGCAGGGCCAGGGTCAGGGAGGCCCACAGGAGGCCTCCGGTGCCGAAAGTGGGGTTGGGCAGCCGTTCGGGGTAGAAGATCCGGTCGATGCCGGCCCCCACGATGTAGGCGAAGAAGCCCAGGCCGAAGACACCGTAGACGATGGAGGGCACCCCCGCCAGGTTGTTGACGCAGATGCGCACAGCGGACACCAGGCGGCCCTGCCGGGCGTACTCCCGGAGGTAGAGGGCGGCCATCACGCCGAAGGGGGCCACCGCCAGGGCCATGAGCAGGGTCATGACAAAGGTGCCGAAGATGGCCGGCAGGACCCCCCCCTCGGTGTTGGCCTCCCGGGGCTCGGCGCTGAGGAACTCCCACCAGCGCGAGGCGTACACCCCCATCCGCTGGAAGAGGTTCAAGGCGTTGGCCGGGTAGATGCGCACGATCTCCGAGAGGGCCTGGACTTTCTCCCGGCCGTTGATGTCGGCCAGGGTGATGGTGTAGCGCGCATCCTCGGATTTCAGGGCCGCCGCCTCGGCGGCCAGGCGCGCGTAGGCCGCGTCCAGCTCGGCGGCCTGGGCTTCCCCGCGCGCGAGCGCCTGGCGGTAAGCGGCGCTGTCCTCGCCGGCCTTAAGAGCCACCCCCCGCAAGGTCAGGCGGGACTTTTCCATGCGGTGGTTGATGGCCCCGATCTCGCCGCGCTCGATGCGCCGGATGCGGGCGCGCCGCCTCGCGGCCTGGGCTTGGGCCGCATGGAGGCGCTCCCCGAGGGCGGCCTCCCCGGTGAGGGTGGTATCCCCCAGGGTAAGGGCCTGCACCACGCCCACGAAGGGGCCCCACTCCACGCGCTCCACGAACACCATCTCCCGGGGTGCTTCCCAGCGCTCCACTTGGTAGTCGGAGACCCAGCGGAAATCCTCGTTGTAGAAATCGTAGTTGCCGATGCGGTAGAGGGTCCGGTGGGCGAGCCCCCCGCGTTCCCGCATCCGGTCCCGTTCCTCGGGGGACAGGGATTCAAGCCGCTGGGCGGGGGGTTTGTAGGTCTCTGCGCGGGTGGGCTCGCCGGCCAGGCGGGTGCCGTCCTTGAGGTGCACCACGCGGAGGGGCTTGGGGTAGAAGGTGATCAGGCCGTTCCAGACGATGAGCAGCACGAAGCCCAGGATCATCAGGACGCCCAGGGACAAGGCCCCGCCCATGCCCCAGAGGAAAGGCTCACCGCGGGCCTCGAGGTTCACGGCGCGGCGGCCGCCGGTCATTTGGGCCCGTCCCGGGGATTTTTCCGGACGTGCGGCGGCGGTGGCGGATGGGGGCGTCGGCATGCGGTCCCGGCTCGTCACAGTTGGGTGGCGCGCCGGCGGAAGCGCTGGCGCACGATTTCGGCCACGGTGTTGATCACGAAGGTCATGGCGAAGAGCACCAGGCCCGCCAAGAAGAGCACCCGGTAGAGGGTGCCGTCCTTGACGGCCTCGGGCAGCTCCACGGCGATGGTGGCGGACAAGGCCCGCAGGCCGTTGAAAATGTTCCAGTCCAGGATGGGGGTATTGCCCGCGGCCATGACCACGATCATGGTTTCCCCCACGGCCCGTCCCATGCCGATCATCACGGCCGAGAAGACCCCGCTGGCGGCGGTGGGCAGGACCACGTAGAGGGCCGTCTGCCAAAGGGTGGCGCCGCAGCCCAGGCTGGCGGCGCGCAGGTGCTCGGGCACCGCGTTCAGGGCGTCCTCGGCGATGGTGTAGATGATGGGGATCACGGCAAAGCCCATGGCGAAGCCCACCACCAGGGTGTTGCGCTGGACATAGGTGCCCACCAGGCCGCCGCGGGCATCGGCGCCCAGGGCGGCCAGCAGATGGGCCAGCCCGGCGGCCAAGAGGAAGGTCAGGGCGGCCCGCAGCAGCCAGAGGCCCAACTCTCCCAGGGCCCTGGGCAGGGCCTCCAGCCCTCCGGCCGGCCTCTGCCGGAGCCCGGCGAGGAAGCGCTGCTGCAGGATGCTTACCGCCAGGGCACAGAGGGGCAGCAGCAGCAGAAAGAGGAAGGGGGCGGCCCCGCCCACGTCTCCGTTGAGCCAGGCCCGGAAGTCGCCATGGAAGAAGAGTTCCTCGAAAAACGGCCCCAGGGCGCGGGTTGCCCAGGCCGCCAGGAGCACGCTGAGGAGCATCAGGGCGAACTTGGGAATCCCCTTGAGGCGGTTGGCCAGGTGCAGGGGCAGCAGTTGCCAGAGGTAGGCGCCCAGCATGAGCGCCAGGGGCAGGCCCACGAAGGCCAGGAGCACGGCGGCGATCCAGGTTTCCACCACCGGCGCCAGCACCAGGGCGGCGACAAACCCCAGCACCACCGACGGCAGGGAGGCCATCATCTCCATGGTGGGCTTGATGACCCCCCGGAGGCGGCGGTGCACGAACTCCGACGTATAGACCGCCCCCAGAATGGCGATGGGCACGGCAAAGAGCATGGAGTAGAAGGCTGCCTTGAAGGAGCCGAAGATCAGGGGCACCAGGGAGAGCTTGGCCTCGTAATCGTCGGTGGCCGCCGAAGACTGCCAGGTGTAGCCGGGCTCGGCATAGCCTTCGTACCAGACTTTCTGGAACAGGGTGGCGAAGGTGGTTTCCGGGTGGGGCACGTCGAACTCGTAAAACACCACCCGACCGTCGGCCTGGAGGGCCATGACACCGTCCACCCGGGGGGCCAGGACCAGCTCACGGAAGCCCTCCAGGGGAAGCCCGGTGGGGAAATCGGCCAATTGCTTGCGGCTGGTGCCGTGGCGGACCTCCAGGCGTCCCGTGCCGTCGATGGTGGCAAAGCTTTTGTCCCGCAGGCTGGGGGCGAAGAAATGGACCGCCGTCCCCCCGGCGGTGAAGGTGCGTGCCTGGACCAGGGACTGGCCGTCCACGGTGCGGAAATCGTTGCGCTCCAGCAGGAAATAGAGGGCCAGGGCGCCGTTGGAGCCGGCCACCAGCAGGGAGCGGCTCCCCAGCAGGAAGTCGAAGGCCGTGAGCCGCGCCCGGGGGGGCATGACCCGGGCGCTTTCCGCCAGGACGGGATGCTGGAGGTCCGTCAGGTTGTAGCGGAATACCGCTCCCGAACGATCGGCCACCAGCAGGGTGTCCGCCTTGGCGGTGAGGCGCACGCCGAAGACCTCGATGGGGGCGGGCAGGGGAGGCAGTTGGATGCGGTTGACCGTGGTGCGGCGCTCGCCGGTCATCAGGTTGGTCCGGCTCGCGGTCTGGATCAAGGCCACCCGATCGTCTCCGTCCACGGTGGCCAGGGTCCGCACGCTGCGCTCGGCCTGCCCCGAGGCGGTGTAGGCCATGGCGGCAATGGCCCGCTGGGCGTCCCCCACGGCCACCGGCGCCTCCAGTTCCATGCGGAAGGTCACTTGCCGGTATTGGTCACCGGGAATGGCGGAGAAGACGGCGTGGCCGTCGGTGGCGTCCCCGTCGCCCAGGGGGGTGAGGCCCGTGGGCAGGTCCTGGGGGCTCAGAATCGTGGTCTCGAAGCGCGCGTCGGCAAAGCGCACGGTCCCGTCGGCAAACCCGAAGGCCCATTGGGTGCGGTCGATGGTGTGGGCCTGGGCGGTGACCGGCGCGGACCCCAGGTCCAGGCGGCCGCTGGTGAGCAGCCGCCCGCTGCGGGCGTGGAAGACCTGGAGCCGTCCGTCGGCGCTCAGGGCGTAAGCCAGGGTCTTGTATTCGTCCAGGCCCAGCCCCAGGGTCTGGCCGGCGGGTTCGGGAAGGGTGTAGCGCCGCTCGCCGGTCATCTGCCCGCTGCGGAACAAGGGAAGGGTTTCCGTCACCAGGAACACCAGGATCCCCAGGACGGCCACGATCACCAGGATGCCGCCCACGGTGATGACGCGGTCGGCGATGCGGTCGGCCAGCAGCACGGTCCGCCGGGCCCTTTTTTCCCGCGGTCGGCGGGCGGCCGGACCTCCCGCGGCAGCGGCGGGCGGCGCGTCGGCGGGCGGCAACTGGCTGGTGGCAGGGGACGGGGTGTCCTTCATGGGTGTCGTGCTCGCATGCGGCTCGTCGTCCGAGAATGCCGGGCGGACCTGCCGGCAGTGCTTGCGCAGGTCCGCCCTTGGGAATCTGTCGTTGCCACCCCCTCGCCTGCGGCCGGCGGCTGCCGGAGCCCACGGCCGTCGGCGGCGGGGAGCGGGGGAGGCGTGCTTACTTCACGCCCAGGAGCGTCAGGTCCTCCATGGCCAGGGCCGCGGAGACCGGGTAGAACCCGTCCTTGATCACCACTTCCTGCCCCTTTTTGGAGAGCACGAACTTGAAGAACTCCTGGCGCAGGGGGTCCATGGGCTGGTTGGGGTTCTTGTTCACGTAGACATACAGGAAGCGCGCCAGGGGGTAGTCGCCGCTGTAGGCGTTCTCGGCGTTGGCATCGAAGGCTTCCTGGCCCTCGGCCATGGCCAGGGGCACGGTGCGCACGTCGGCGGTCTTGTAGCCCACGCCGGAGTAGCCGATGGCGTACTTGTCCGTGGCGACCCCCTGGACCACCGCCGAGGATCCCGGCTGTTCCTTCACCGAGTCCTTGTAGTCCCCCTTGAACAGGGCCACTTCCTTGAAGTATCCGTAGGTGCCGGAGGCCGAATTGCGGCCGTACAGCGAGATGGGCTTGTCCGCCCAATCGCCGGTGAGGCCCAGGTCCCCCCAGGTGACGATGTCCTTGGCGAAGCCGCCAGCCCGGGTCTTGGAGAAGATGGCGTCCACCTGCTGCATGGTCAAGCCCTCGATGGGGTTGTCCTTGTGGACGAAGACCGCCAGGGCGTCCACGGCCACCCGCACGCTGGCCGGCTTGTAGCCGTATTTCCGCTCGAAGGCATCCTCTTCCTTGGGCTTCATGGCCCGTGACATGGGGCCGAACTGGGCCGTGCCCTCGATGAGCGCCGGCGGCGCGGTGGTGGAACCCTTGCCTTCGATTTCCAGCTTGACCGTGGGGTAGAGGGCGCGGAAGCCCTCGGACCAGAGGGCCATGAGGTTGTTGAGGGTGTCGGAGCCGATGGACTTGAGGTTGCCGGATACACCGCTCACCTGTTTGTACACCGGGAGCCTGGCGTCCAGTTCGACCGCCGGGGCCGGGCCGGCGGACAGCAGGCCTGCCAGGATCAGGATCAGTGCAAGGGAAAGCATTGGGTAACGACGGTTGCGCATGTGTTCCTCCATCAATTCGGTTCGTGGTTGTCGTGCCGACCCTTATCCCATGTGGATGAGATGGGCAGGACTATGCGCAGGACGTGTTACGTTGGCGTTAGCATGCGGCTAGAAAACCGTGTGCCCGATCCTGTCGCGCGGAGCGCGCCGGCCGGTGCGGCAATACCCGTGCCGGATCCGGGAGGCCGATGCTGGCATTCGATTGTTAGGATTGAATTAGGCGCGGCGGGGAGGCCGGAAGGCGCTGCGGCCTTCCAGGTGGCTTGGGAGCTCACCCCGCGGCTGCCCGGCTGCAGCGGTCCACCAGGTAGAGGATGGAGCGGTAATGGATGCCGCTGTGGAGGGAAAGGCCGATCTCGCAGGTGCGGCTGTTGGAAAAACCCTCCCGGCACCTGCCGGCCACGGCCGGGGCGAGCTCCGCCAGGGCCGAGGCGTTGAGCTCCGGCACGCTGAAGCCCCGGTCCCCGGCAAAGGCGCAGCAGCCCACCTGGTCGGGCACCACCACCTCCCGGGCGCAGGCCCGGGCCAGGGCCAAGAACTTGGCGTCCAGGCCCAGCTTCAGGGCGCTGCAGGTGACGTGCAGGGCCACGGCCGCAGGGATGGGCGCGAGGGCCAGGCGCTCCAGGAGGAAGTCGTGGACGAACTCCACGGGCTCGTAGAGCCGCAGCCAGGGCGACAGGCTCTGGCGCATGCGCAGGAGGCAGGGGCTGGTGTCGCAGAGCACCGGCAGCTCGCCGCCGCGGCTGGCCGTGAGCAGGGCGGCTTCCAGCTCCCGGGCCTTGGCGTCGGCCGCGGCGGACAGGCCCTTGCTCTCGAAGGGCAGGCCGCAGCAGAGGCCTTCCAGGCGGGGCGGGAGGATCGTCGCGTAACCGGCTTTCGCCAGCACGCTGCGGGTGACCGCGTGGAGGGGGCGCTGATCGGGGTCCCCGGCGGCCGGTCC
>DJGG01000169.1:0-8686 GCA_002432195.1 Desulfobacteraceae bacterium UBA5852 | reverse complement strand
GGGGCAGGCGGCCGCCACTCAAGCTCCGGGCGGCGGTGGCCAGGCGGCTCATGGCGGCGGTTCCCAGAAACCGGTGGAGGGTGTCGGCTGTCCCCAGGCCCAGGCGCACCAGGCCGGTGACCGTCTGAAAGTGTGCGGCGCTCCAGCGGGCGGCGGCCTGGACGTGGGGCTTGCGGGCGGCGATTTCCCGCAGGGCCTTGGTGAGGCGGCCGGTGTCGATGTCCACGGGGCAGGCAATGGCGCAGAGGCCGTCGGCGGCGCAGGTGCGCTCCCCGGGGTAGACGTAGTCGGCCTCCAGGCGTTGCCTGCGGTCCGCGTCGATGCCCAGATCCGCCAGGCGCGAGATCTCCCGGCGGGCCACGATGCGCTGGCGGGGGGTGAAGGTCAGGTTCCGGGAGGGGCAGACGGCCTCGCAGAAGCCGCACTCGATGCACTTGTCCACCAGGGGGTGAGTGGCCGGCAGGGGCTTGAGATGTTCCAGGTGCGCGCAGGGGTTTTCGTTCAGGATCACCCCGGGATTGAGCAGGTTCCGGGGGTCGAAGATCTTCTTCACCTGCCGCATCAGGCCGTAGGCCGCCGCCCCCCACTCCAGGGCCACGAAGGGGGCCATGTTGCGCCCCGTGCCGTGTTCGGCCTTGAGGGACCCGTCGTAGCGCTCCACCACCATGCGCGTCAGGGCATCCATGAAACGGGCATAGCGCTGCACCTCTGCGGCCTGGTTGAAATCCTGGGTGAAGACGAAGTGGAGGTTGCCCTCCAGGGCGTGGCCGAAGATGANNCCTCGGCCAGGCGGGGCACGGGAAAGGCCACGTCCTCGATGACCACCGTGGTGCCCGTGCGCCGCACCGCCCCCACGGCCGGAAAGAGCCCCTTGCGAATGTTCCAGAGGCGGTTGAACTCCGCCGGCAGACTGGTGAACTCCAGGGGCCGCAGGGTGGGCAGGTTCGCCAGGGCCTGCTGGATGGCGCGGATGCCGGCGGCAAGCGCCTCCGGGGTCCCGGCCCGGGTCTCCACCAGCAGGGCGCAGGCGGGTTCGGGGAGCGTGGCGAGGAAATCGGGCATCCCCGGCTTGGCCTCCACGGAGCGCAGGGAGGCTCGGTCCATGAGCTCGGCGGCCGCGACACCGGCCTCCCGCAGGGCGGGGATGGCCCGGCAGGCCGTGGCGATCTCGGGGAAGATCATGAGACTGCTGGCCTTGTGGGGGTGCTCGGGGACGGTGTCGTAGGTGACCGATGCCAGGAAGGCCAGGGTGCCCTCGGAGCCGATGAGCAGGTGCGTGAGGATCGCGAAGGGCTCCGTGAAGTCCACCAGGGCGTTGAGGCTGTAGCCGGTGGTGTTCTTGATCGCGAACTTCCGGCGGATGCGTTCCGCCAGGGCGCGGTCCTCCCGGGTGGCCCGGGCGAGGGCAGAGAGCTCCTCCAACAGGCGTCCGTGGGTGCGCCGGAAAGCCTCCCGGCTTTCGGCATCGGCGGTGTCCAGGAGGGTGCCGTCGCCGAAGATCACCCGCAGGGCGGCCACCGTGCGGTAGCTGTTCTGGGCCGTGCCGCAGCACATGCCGCTGGCGTTGTTGGCGGCGATGCCGCCGATCATGGCGGCGTTGATGGAGGCCGGGTCCGGCCCGATCTTGCGGCCGTAGGGGGCAAGGTACCGGTTGGCCTGCCCCCCGATGACCCCCGGCTGGAGGCGGATGCGGCGGCCGTCGTCCAGGATCGCCCATTGCTTCCAGGCCGCCCCGGCCACCAACAGCACCGAATCGCTGATGGCCTGGCCCGAGAGGCTCGTGCCGGCGGCCCGGAAAGTGACGGGGACCCCCAGGGCATGGGCCGCGGCGAGGATCCGGGAGACCTCCGCCTCGGTTTCGGCCAGCACCACCAGCTTGGGGATCAGGCGGTAGAAGCTCGCGTCCGTGCCGAAGGCCAGGGTGCGCAGGGGGTCGTCCATGAGGCGCCCGGCGGGGATGAAGGACGCCAGACGCTGGGTGAGCTGCTGGTGGGGGGTGCCGGCCATGATGATCTCCCGAGGGTCGCAATCCCGCCGTCGGCGGGACCTTTTGGCCCGAGACGCAGATGATCCACCGGCTGTTATGCTAAGGGCTGCCCCCGGACCTGCCAAGGGGCACGGGCGCGGCCGGGCATGCCGCGACACGGACGGGTGGTCTTCACCTGAAGAAACCGTCCTTTAGGGCTGCCGGCAGGGCGAGGCACAATCCCACAACGATCAGGCACCAGCATCCATAGACCACCGCCGCTTCATGCGCCCGCAGCCATCGGATCGGAAGGCGGGCGCCGTTGCCGATCCGGATCTGCATGCGGATGAAATACCGCACCACGAGAGGGACCAGCGCAAACCCCAGAAGGAGGAAGAGTCCGCAATGGAAGATCTTGATGCCGCGGATGCCTTGGGCGCCGATGGTCTCCGCATCCAGTCTCCCCGCGGATTCCAGCAGGTTGCCGGCGGGGCATGCCGGCAGGAAGCGCGCCTTCTCCCCGGCCGGTCAGCGTTGGGTGCGCATCAGTCCGTAAACGAAGCCGATGAGGGCCCCGAGCAGCGCCCCGGCGGGACCGGTGTAGAAGATCCCCAGGAGGGGCCCCTGGTTGGCCTCCGGGGCCAGGAGCATGGGGCCGAAGAAACCGGCGGCAAAACCGATGGAGCCCAGGATGGCGGCCCCGTAACCTGTGGTGCCGACGACCGAGCGGGGCGCCACGACGGCCCGCGACCACACCACCCGCGCCGCCGCCAGGGCGACGATGAGGGCCAGGAGATTGCCGATCCAGGCGAAATTGCCCAAGGGCAGGAAGAGCAGCACCATCCAGGTCAGGACGTAGGTTGCGAAGAAAACCATGAAAACCAGAATGGCGCGCATGGGCGTGCTCCTCGGAGACGGTGACGGGTCCAGGCGAAGCGGCGGCGCACGGGGTGGGACGCCCCACCGTAGCGCAAATTCCGGGCCGCCGCAATGCCGCCTGGCGGGTGCGGGCGCCGTACTTCCCGGCGCCTCATCCCGGGGTCGGGAAGGGATTGCGCTCGAAGCCCCGCTGGTGCCAGTAGGGATAGGGGAGGGGGACCGCGCTCGCCCGGTCCAGACGCGCCACCTGTTCGGGCGTCAGGCGCCAGCCCAGGGCGCCCAGGTTGCTGTGCAGCTGATCTTCGTTGCGGGCCCCGAGGATGACGGTGGCCACCGACGGCCGCCCCAGGAGCCAGTTCAGGGCGATCTGGGGCACGCTCTTGCTGGTTTCCCCGGCGATCTCATCCAGGGCGTCCACCACGGTGTAGAGATACGCCTCCGGGACCGGGGGACCGAATTGCGCGGTAGCGGGAAGCCGGCTGACCTTGGGCGGCGGTTGGTTCCGCCGGATTTTGCCCGTCAGGCGGCCCCACCCCAGGGGGCTCCACACCACGGTCCCGATACCCTGGTCGAGGGCCAGGGGCATGAGCTCCCACTCGTAATCCCGCCCCACCAGGC
This sequence comes from Desulfobacteraceae bacterium UBA5852, assembly GCA_002432195.1. GTDB lineage: Bacteria > Desulfobacterota > Desulfobacteria > Desulfobacterales > UBA5852 > UBA5852. Next base: position 5,223 of record DJGG01000169.1, on the reverse strand, counting down.
AGTAGTAGGCCTGGTGGGCCACGTACCGGGCAAGACCGTATTTTTCCGCAACGGCGAGGGATTTCATCAGGTGCCAGCCTGAAAAATTGGAGCACCCGATGTAGCGGATCTTTCCGGCGCACACCAGGTCGTCGAGGGTGCCCAGGGCCTCTTCCACGGGGGTCAGGGCATCGAACCCATGGAGCTGGAAAAGGTCGATGTAGTCGGTTCCCAGGCGGCGCAGGCTGCCTTCCACGGCCCGGATCAAATGGAAGCGGGAGGAGCCGACATCGTTCGGGCCCTCTCCCAGGCGGAAGGTGGCCTTGGTGGAAATGAGCACCCTGTCCCGGCGTTTGCCGATGGCCTTGCCGAGCACCTCCTCCGAAGCCCCCTCGGAATACACGTCCGCCGTATCGAACAGGGTGACGCCCGCATCCAGGCAGATGTCCACTATCCGGGTGGCTTCCCGCACACCGCTGGATCCCCAGGCGCCGAAGAAGTCCCCCTTGCCGCCGAAAGTCCCCGTCCCGAAGCTGAAGACCGGGACCTGAAGTCCGGATCGTCCAAGTTGTCGATATTCCATGACGAAATCCTCCTCTTGCGTGTGTTGCCGGTGGAACGGGTAGAAAGGTAAGTCGCTTGAGGCGCTTGGGAAGCCTCCCGTCGCGTTGAGGTCGCGGCATTGTGTCCAGCAGAATCTGGAGAAAGAGAACCTCTCCAGGAGGGAAACCCGGCAGAAATGGATCAGGATGCGAAGACGCAGTGACCCGCAGAACGCGGCCCGGGTCCGTCACGCGCCGCTAGAGATATTTCGTTTTCAGGACCTCCGCCATGCGGTTTACCGCCGCAAAGGCCTTCTCCACGGTGCGCACCTTGTCCGGGTTCACCAGGCAGCACGTGGCGGGGGATATCATGGAGCGCGCCACCAGTTGCTCCCGGTCGATGCCCTTGGACCAGAGGATTTTCCAGACGCCTTCGAGGCGCTGGACCAGGGTGGGGATCTCTTCCCGGTCGAAGGCCTCGAATCCCGTGGGCACGATGCCCCAGACGATGAGGCCGTCCCGCTCGATGAATTTCTTGATGGCGGTGGCGTAGGAGGCGAAGATCTCCGCATTGGTGTAGACGTCCAGGGAGAGCACATCCAGGTCCAGGTTCAGCAGGAAATCCCAGTCCGGGTTGCCGCAGAGATGAATCCCCCGGGGACGGTCCACCTGGGCGAAGAACTGATCCAGGTCGCCCCTGGCCTTCAGATCGCCATAGCCCGACAGGGCGGAGAACAAAAACTGAAGTCCCGGCTCGTCCACGAACATGAAGGCCCGGGCATTGCGCTGGCGGAGCTGCGCCAACTGGACGTTCAGGCGTTTGGCCATGAAATCGAGCATGAAGGGTCGTATGGTGTCGTCGAAAAGGATCGGGCGGTCATCCTGGTCCAGGATGTTGAAACCGAAGCTGATGGGCCCCTCCAATTGCCCGCGGATGGCCGGCCGGTCCCCGAGGTCGAGCGCCAGGAAGCGGTGGTACACCGCCGAGTAGGTCTCGCTGACATCGAAAAAGGCCGGGTCCTCGAAACGCCCCAGGGCTTCTTCCAGTTCCGCGGCGAACTTGTCGATGGAAAACCGCAGGGTGCGCTTGTCCAGATCCAGGACGATGCCCGGAAAGTGCTCGGCCGCCTGGACATACATGTCCTCGTAATAGCTGTAATTGGGCAGTTGCGGCCAGAAGGGCACATCCAGGGACAGGGCCATTTCCAGGGCGCGTGCCACGTCGGTATGCGGCATCACGGCCATGGCGGTGGTCAGGAGGTTGCCGGGAATCCTGTGGGTCATCGTCATCCCCTTGGTTGTGGTGGACGAAATGTTGCGCGCCGGATGGCCCTTTCAGCGTGTTTCCTCGACGGGCGCAATGGCGGCGCCTGCCCCGCGGCGCCGGGCCCCTGCCGCGAGCACCCGCCGTGCCAGGGGCTGGAGCAGTTGCGGCGCGAGGTAGATGGGGAACTGGGAGAGGGCGAAATACAGCCAGGTGAGCTCGGGTAGGGCCCCGCCGGTGGCCGCCAGCATGAGGCCCATGTTGCGCTGGGAGACCATGAGGCCGAGGGCCAGGGCGCGTTCCCGGCCGGCGGGCAGAAACACGAGGACGGTCAACAGCAGCACGGCGAAAAACGCCAGGAAGGCGAGGGCCGCCAGAACCAGCGTGGCGCGGGTGTCGGCCAGCAGGCGCGTGGTGACGATCTCCATGAGGGCCGCCACGAAGACGAAGAGGGCCAGGATGTTGATCCCGTCGATGGTGGCCCGCTGCCGCGCGATGGCCGCCAGGCCCAGGACGCGCCGGAGGACGACGCCCGCCAGGGCCGCGCCCGCGAGAAGGAGGAAAAGCTTGGCTGCGAGCGCTGCCGCCGGGATGGACAGCGCCGGTCCGACGAACGCCTTGGCGAACAGGGGGGCTGTGACCGGGACGAGCACCGTGCTGGTGATGAGGGTGACCAGCACCAGGGTGCCATCCAGTCCCATGAGGGCCGCCAGGGCGGGCGCGGCCATCAGCGGGGAGGCCGCCGCCTGGAGCATGAGTGCCAGGAAGAGGTCGGGTGCCCGGGTATGGATGCCGGCGGCCATGCTGAGCAGGGCGAACAGGAGGGGCATGGCCAGGGATGTCCAGGCGGTGGCGGCCAGCACCAGCCCCGGCCGCCGGAGGTGCGCGCGGACCCCGGCGATGTCCACCCGCAGGAAGGCGGTGACCAGGAGCACAAAAACCACCTCGGTGAGATAGGGCTTGAGATAGGCGCCCATCCAGGGGCAGGCCAGGCCCACCAGCACCATCGCGGACAAGGCCCGCGTGCCCTGGCGGCCCAGCCATTGCAAGGCGGCCAAGGGGGCATCGAGAACAACCATTTGAGTAACTCCACCAAGCGCTGCAACCCGTTGGCATCAGGGGGCTTCCAACGCTCGGCATTTACAATTCCGGCGGTCCGAATGCAAGGGGCGCCTCACCGGCCCACATCCCATGGTGCAGGGGGTGCGCCTGGCAGACCCTGGCGCCCTCGCGGGCAAAGGCTTTCGCCACCGCGCCGCCGACGGCGCCGCCGGCGCCGAAGATAACCGCTGTCTTTGCGCTCAAAAGCATGGCAACCCCCCATTTCGTTGGCAACGTGCCAGTATAGTGCGAGGTTGCGGTGATGCAAGCAAGGGGGCAGGGGGGGGAGGCGGCGGATGTCAAACCGCAGGCAACCTGCGGGTTGTCGAGGATTTGAAAACGCCTCCAATTCCGAGATGGGGTCAAAAGACTTTTTGGAGATGGGTTCTGGTTCAGGGCGCCCTTGTGCGTCGCGCAAAAAACCTTGCCGGTAAGGACCGGGATTCAGAACTCGGAGGAAGCTATCGGAGAAGATCCATAATTTCCCATGTGAACCTTGTGCAACGTGATTTCCGTCCTGCTTCCCCGGCTTAGCGAAAAATCGTTTCGTTCACGTGGTCCAGGCCGGATTCGTCGGCGGCAGCCGCCGGAGCCTGGACGGAGATTTCCCCCGGGGGAGTCGATACGGGGGACGGCATCATGGTCTTCAAGGCGGTGCATGCCAGCAGAAGCCCGAGTACAACCCACATGCTTCGTTTCATTTTCCATCAACAGAACGAGCGGCATATTCGTGATTTGCGCCCCAGAGAGTTTCAGCAGAATCCTGCCGGCAAAAGCCGTCACGCTGATTTCACGGCCCTGTTCATCCATTCGCGTGAGGTTGCGGCTTTCGAACTCGGCGCCCCCGGGCACACGGATGGAAAGCTCGAGATTCGCCTTGTACAGAATAAAGCCGTTCTGCCTGAGCTCAGGCGATCCCATTTCAACATTTTCAATGGTGGCCTCGACCTGCTCGCGCGTCATTTCCGCCATGTTTTTCAGGGAACCGACATTGCCGCAACGAAACAGCGTTAACAGCTTCAGAGGCTGGATATCGTCGTCCGGGAATGTGGCTATCAGGTCCGGCCCGCCCTGATGGATCCTCGGCTGGATATTGCCGCGCGGGAATATGGCCACCAGGCCCGGCCATCCCTGGTCGATCCTATTATTCCACGCGGATCTTGCCGGCCACCAGGTGGAATCCTTTTGATCGGAAGAGCGGGCTTTGCCGCGGTCGCGCCGGCAATTGGTCTTGGAGAAGCTTTTTCCGATACCGGTCGACCACCGCTATCCTTTCGCGTCACGTTCTGTTCGAACCTGGCCAGGATTATGCCACAGGCAGGACATTCGCCCCGCCCCTGAAAGGCGCTCACGAGCGGGTCATTGCTTGAAACGGCCTTGTAACCGCATTTGGGACAGACCTTGAGCGGGGGCGAAGCTTGTCCGGTCTTCTCCGCCGCACCGCCGGCGGCAACTGCCTCCACCCGGGAAACACCACCCGCGTCCGTGACGATTTTTTGATATTTCAAGGCAGTGGCATGGTCGACGTTTTCTTTCAACGCCAAGGGAAGCTTCGCGAGCAGGGCCTTCATTTTCTCCGGCGTCGTGCGAAACGCGAGCGCCAATTCCTGCGCCACACGGTTTGTTTCCACGCCCGGCCGGATTCCGACAAAAACGACCCGGTAGCCGATGTGTTCCATCCAGCCGTCTCCTTCGGTTCAGCTGCTTGATTTTAAACCCATTATCGGTACCGCCGGCAGGAACTTTAAGCCGATCATCGGCGGGGACGTGGGATCCGGGACGAAACGATGATGTCGACGATGAGCCTCATCCGCTCGATTGCCAGGAAACCCGGCAAGGCTAACTCCGCCGGTCCTTCACCGCCTCGCGGTGGGGGCAGCCGGCCCAACAACAAGGCCGGCGCCTTCCCTCCTTGAGCGCAGTACGCAGTCGCTCTATCCGGCGGCGCCTTGTGTCCGGTTTCTTTGCGTCCTCAATCCAACAAAGCCACTCATTTCGTGCGAGCGGAGTAATATCCTCCCAGTGTGATAGTGCCGCGCTATCGGCCACAAGGGTTTTTCGCAAATCCGGAGGGACACTATGCGCCACACCTGTGGCAATTTCATTCTTGGACATGGTTTTCCCTGTCAAATTGTTATGGTTGAGAGTTGTATCTTTCGATAATACGGCTCAACCTTTCAAAAAGCCGATCCAATTGCTTTTGCACTTTTGTATCTTCTGTGTGATTGGATTCTGCGGCGATATAGCCAACCAGTTCATCAAGATCTTCGATGGAGTATCTAACGAGCAGGCATTTTCCTTTCAGCTCAGCTATCTTAACTCAACTTTCGGGATCGG
>DJGG01000243.1:2728-3030 GCA_002432195.1 Desulfobacteraceae bacterium UBA5852 | reverse complement strand
CGTTGGCGTTCATGTTGGTGGAGGTGCCCGCGCCCCCCTGGATGGCGTCCACCACGAACTGGTCGTTGAGCTCCCCGGCGATCACGGCCTCGCAGGCGGCCACCACGGCTGCGCCCACGCCCTCCTCCAGCACCCCCAGGTCCATGTTGGCCAGGGCCGCGGCCTTTTTCACGTACCCCAGGGCCTGGAGCATGTAAGGCTCGATGGAGATGGGGATGTCCGTGATCCGGAAGTTCTCCAGGGCCCGCATGGTCTGCACGCCGTAGTAGGCCTCGGCGGGGATCTCCCTGGGTCCCAGGAAA
>DJGG01000243.1:0-2691 GCA_002432195.1 Desulfobacteraceae bacterium UBA5852 | reverse complement strand
CGCAATCACCTCCGGTACCGCGGACGGCCCGGCACCGGGATGCCGCAAAATGACGATTAAAAGGGTTCTAGCACGGGCGGGCGCGAATGAAAAGACACGGACCGCTGCAACCGGCGCACCGCCGGAGACCCCCTCCCGCGGCCGCCGGCCGCCCCCCCAACGGGACCACTGTTTAACGCCCGCATTTTCTGTTATGGGGGGAACCATGGGGGCCAGGGCCACGATATCGGCGCCGCCCCCCCACCGCGTAGACCCACCGATGGGCCGATCCAAGATGCGAAGAACCGCCCTGATGGCCGTCCTGGTCGTGCTGCTGGCCTGGTGTTCCTCCGTGGGACGGCAGGACGCCTGGGGGCACCAGACGACGCACCCTTCCGAAGACGTGGCCCGCCCCTCGGTAGCCGAAGAGCCCGGAACGCGCATGCCCCTCCCCCCTCTGCGCATCCGGGGGGACTGGAACTACCCGCCCTTCGAGTTCCTCGACGCCCAGGGGCAACCCGACGGCTTCAACATCGACATCGTCCGCGCCGTGGCCCGGGTCATGAACCTGGAGATCACCGTCGACCTGGGTCCCTGGGATGAGGTCCGCCGCCAATTGGAGACCGGCGCCATCGATGCCCTGGCGGGGATGTTCCGCACCCCCGAACGGGACCGCCGGGTGGATTTCACCATCCCGCACCTCATCGTGTCGTACGCCGTGTTCGTCCGGCAGGATTCCCCCGTCCAATCCCTGGAGGACCTGGCCGACAAGCGCATCCTGGTACAAAGCGGGGACCTCGGCCACGACTACGTGCGCGAGAACCGCCTGGGAGCGGAGGTCATCACCCGCCGGGAATGGGTGGAGGTGCTCGCAAGCCTCGACCGGGGCGAGGGGGACGGAGCCATCGTTTCCCGGCTCCAGGGGATGCACCTGATCCAGCAGCAGGGTCTCAGCAACCTGCGGACCGTGGGCCCGCCCCTATTCCAGCGCAAGTACTGCATCGCCACGGCGGAGGGGGACTCGAACCTGCTTTTTGCCCTCAACGAAGGCCTGAGCATCATCAAGACCACCGGGGAGTACGACCGGCTCTACGAGAAATGGTTCAGCGTCTTCGAGGAGCGCCCCTTCTCGTTCCGGGAGGCCCTGGCCTACATCGGCTGGCGCGTGCTGCCCCTGGCGGCCCTGGCGCTGCTGATCGTGGGCTGGACCTGGTCCCTGCGGCGGCGGGTGCGCGCCCGGACCCGGGACCTGCACAGCGAGCTCCAGGAGCGCCGGAAAGCCGAGGCGGCCCTGCGGGAAAGCGAAGCCCGTTTCCGGCGCCTGATGGAAAACGCCCAGGACATCATCTTCCGCATGTCCCTCCCGGACGGCCGCTTCGAATACATCAACTCCGCCGTGAGCGCGGTTCTGGGCCACGGCCCCGAAGAGCTCATGACGACCCCGGAGATCTTTCACGACGCCGTTCACCCCGACAGCCGGGAGACGGTGGAGGCTGTCTGGGCGGACCTCCGGAAGGGCGTCGTACCGCCGGCCTGCGAATACCGGGTGCGCCACCGCGCCGGGGGGACCCGCTGGCTTTACCAGCGCCACGCGGTGGTGCGGGACGCGGCCGACCGCCCCATTGCCGTGGAGGCCATCCTCACCGACATCACGGACCGCAAGCTGGCCGAGGAGGAGCGCCGGCATCTGGAGTCCCAGTTGCATCGCGCCGAGAAGATGGAAACCCTGGGCACCCTGGCCGGAGGGGTGGCCCACGACCTGAACAACGTCCTGGGGGCCGTGGTGGGCTACCCGGACCTGCTCCTGGAGGATGTGCCGGAGGAAAGCCCCCTGCGCAAGGCCCTGGTGGCCATCAAGGAATCCGGGGAAAAAGCGGCCCTCATCGTTCAGGACCTCCTCACCCTGGCCCGTCGCGCGGTGCCCACCGCCGAGGTGGTCGACTTGAACCGCATCGTCACCGGCCATCTCGACTCCCTGGACCACCGGAAGCTCCTCCAGCAATACCCGGGGGTCTCCGTCGGCCGCCGTCTGGCCGACCCGCTGCTCCCCGTCCTGGGTTCTCCCATCCACCTGACCAAGATCGTCATGAACCTCACCATCAATGCCGTGGAATCCATGCCCGGGCGGGGGGAGGTTCGCATCTCTACGGCAAACGTCTACCTGGACCGCGCCGTGCGCGGTTACGACACCGTGGCCGAGGGGGACTACGTGGTGCTCACCGTGGCCGACAGCGGCGTGGGCATGACGGAGGCGGACCTGAAGCACGTCTTCGAGCCCTTCTATACCAAGAAAACCATGGGACGCAGCGGATCGGGACTCGGTATGGCCGTGGTCTGGGGGGCGGTGAAGGACCACCGGGGGTATATCGACATCCGCAGCCGCCCCGGCCAGGGAACGACGGTGGCCGTCTACTTGCCGGTGACCCGCGGGGCCCCGCCGCCTTCCGGGGAGGCGCGGGACACCGGGGAGCGGCGCGGCGGGGGGGAACGCATCCTGGTGGTGGACGACATCGCCGCCCAGCGGGCGCTGGCGGTTTCCATGCTGGAAAAACTGGGCTACCGCGCGGAGAGCGCGGAAAGCGGCGAGGCGGCGCTGGCCCGGGTGCGGGAGCAGCCCTTCGACCTGCTGATCCTGGACATGATCATGGAACCCGGCATGGACGGCCTGGAAACCTTCCAACGGATCCGGGCCCACACCCCCGGCCAGAAAGC
>DJGG01000235.1:13489-39134 GCA_002432195.1 Desulfobacteraceae bacterium UBA5852 | reverse complement strand
CGGGATTTGAACCCGCGACTTCGACCTTGGCAAGGTCGCACTCTACCACTGAGTTATTCCCGCTCAGCTAAGAAAAGTTTCTCTACCGGCTTCGACGGTTGATGTCAAGAGGTAAATTTGAGCAGCTTGCGGAAGCGCAGAAAATAGTCCGCCCCCGACCAGACCGTCAGCAACAGGGCCCCCCAGAGGAAGAACATGCCCACCACGTGGAAGTCGATGCCCAGGTAACGGTAGTGGATCATCAGGGGAATGACGGCGGCGATCTGGAAACCGGTCTTGTATTTCCCCAGGTTCGAGGCCGAGACATCCAGCCGGTTTTCGGCGATGATGCTGCGCAGGCCGGTGACCGCCAGCTCCCGGCCGATGATGACACACACGATCCACGCCGGAATCCACCCCAGGGCGCTCAGCATGATGAAGGCCGAGGAAACCAGGAGCTTGTCCGCCACCGGGTCCATGACCTTGCCGAAGCTGGACACCATGTGATAGCGCCGGGCGAGGTAGCCGTCCAGGGCATCGGTGATGGAGGCGGCGCCGAAGATCACCGCCGCCACGAAGGTCGTCAGGCGGTTGGGAAAAATCAGCAGCACCACCACCAGGGGGATGGAGAAGATCCGGTAGATGGTCAGGACATTGGGGTTGCTGAAATGATCCTTGAGCATCTGCAGTGCCATGGTTGGTTTACCCGGCTTTCGGTTGGGACCGGTCCACTGAGGATTGCCCATTCCCAAATGGTGGCTTGGGGGGTGAGGCCAGGGTCGCCGGGAGGTCGAAACCGGAGGCGCCTTGGCCGTCATGGGCCGACCGCCGATAGCGGTCAAGCCCTGGAATCCAATCCTTCTTCCTCTATCGGCTGTCAGCTAGGCGCTACCCGCTAAACAGACGTCGAAATGCCGCTTGCCGCTGGGCAACCATCAGTTGCCGGCCTTCTTCCAATCGTCCAGGAAAGCCTTGATCCCCTTGTCGGTCAGCGGGTGGGCCGCCAGCTTGGACAGCACGTTGAAGGGGATCGTGGCAATGTCCGCCCCCATCATGGCCGCGTCCAGCACATGCAGGGGGTTGCGCACGCTGGCCACGATGATTTCGGTTTCGAAGGCGTAATTGGAATAGATTTCCACCAATTGTTCCACCAGGGCCATGCCGTCGTGGGACAGATCGTCCAGCCGGCCCACGAACGGGCTGACATAGCTGGCACCGGCCTTGGCGGCCATCAGGGCCTGGAGCGGCGAAAACACCAGGGTGACGTTGGTCCGGATGCCTTCCGCGGTGAGTGCGCGCACGGCCTTGAGCCCGTCCACGGTCATGGGGATCTTGACCACCACGTTGTCGTGGAGCTTGGCCAGATCCCGGGCTTCCCTCACCATGCCGTCGGCCTCCAGGCTGATGACCTCGGCGCTCACCGGTCCGTTGACGATGGCGCAGATCTCCTTGATGAGGGTCTTGAATTCCTTGCCTTCCTTGGCGATGAGGCTGGGGTTGGTGGTCACTCCGTCCACCATGCCCATGCGGTTGGCTTCCTCGATCTCTTCGATGTTGGCCGTGTCGATGAAAAACTTCATGCGCGGGTAACCTCCTCCAGGGATGACCGTGTGGGTCCGTATGGTTGTGTCGGGCGGTTCAGCGCCGCTGGGCCTGGCGCTGGCGCCGGTAAGCGTCGCGGCATTCCGGGCTGCAGAAAAGCAGGCGCTGGCCGTCAATTTCCAGGGGCAGCCCGTTGCGCTCGGGAAAGTACGCCTGGCAATACGGGTCTTTGACCATGACGTCGTCCACCTCCCCGGCCGCCCGCCGGGATACCCTCCCGGAAGGTCGCGCCCCCCCCCGGATCCAGGACTTGAGCGCCCGAAACAGGAGATAGCCCACGATGAGCCAAACGATGAGCCTAATCATCGAGGGGCCAGACCTCCTGATGGGGATCGGTTAGGCGCTCCAGCAATCCGTCCATGGGCGTCTTCAGCACCGGGTGCACCAATTGCGGATCCATATCACAGATGGGCTGAAGCACAAAACGCCTATTGTGCATACGCGGATGGGGGATGGTCAGGCGCTCGGTCCCCAGCACCAGGTCGTCGAAGAGGATGATGTCCAGGTCCAGCACCCGGGGACCGAAACGCACTCCCCGGCGCTGGCGGCCGGCGGCCCGTTCCACCTCCAGCAGCCAATCCAGAAGGGCCTCGGGCGCCAGAACCGTGGCCACCCGCACGGCCGCGTTCACGAACCAGTCCTGATCCGTGTAATCCACGGGGGCCGTGCGATACAGCCGGGAGCAGCAGCGCACCTCCACACCCGGGTGGGCCCCGAGCGCCCGGATGCCCCGCCGGCAGTTGGCCGCCTTGTCACCGATATTGGAGCCCACGGACAGGTAGGCCGTATGCACCGGCGCAGAGGACATGTCGTCAGGTGTGGGCACGAGGGTTTCAGGGCATCCAGGCATCCGGCTGGAGCACACCGGTATAGACCAGCCGGGCGTCCCCTTCCAGGTGCACATCGTCGAAGCCATCCCCGGAGGGCTGGAAGTGAATGGTGAGCACTCCCCCGCTGCGGGTCACCATGTGCACCGGGGATGCCAGACCATGAGCCCTGGCCAACACCAGGGCTCCGGCGATGGAGCCCGTACCGCAGGCCAGGGTTTCGTCCTCCACGCCGCGCTCGTAGGTGCGGATGGCCACGGAACCATTCGCCCGGCGCTGGACAAAATTGACATTGGTCCCGGCGGGGGCGAAAGCCGGGTGGCGGCGGAGCTCCCGCCCCGGGGTGACCACATCGGCGGCCTCCAGGTCCTCCCGCTCGATGACCACATGGGGAACGCCGGTGTTGATCCGGGCAAAAGTGACCGGGCCGGAGCTCAACTCCAGCCGGCGCCCCAGTTCCATGTCCCGCGGCCGGGTCATGCGCACCTTCACCCGTTCGCCCTGCACCGCGGCGCTCACCGGGCCCACATCGGTGCCGAAGGTCATGCGGGTGCCGGCGATGCCGAAGACGTAGGCGAAGCGTGCCGCGCAGCGGGCGCCGTTGCCGCACATCTCGGCCCGGCTGCCGTCGGAGTTGAAAAAGCGCCAGCGGAAATCCATGTCGGAGGCCGCTTCGATGAGGATCAGTCCGTCGGCCCCCACGGAGAGCTTGCGCCGGCAGACCGCCACGACAAAGTCGGTGAGGTTCTCCGGAACCACGGCCCGGCGGTTGTCGATGACGATGAAATCGTTGCCGCTGCCGTTCATCTTGGTGAAAGCGATGGCGTTTTTCATGGGGTAGGCACCTTGCCGTCCGGTGGACGGCGGAAATCCGGTTCAGGCCAGGAAGCCGGGGACCGATTCCCCCGCCACCAGGTCGGCATACGTCTCCCGACGCCGGATCACCTCGAAGCGATTGCCGGCGGCCATGACCTCGGCCACCCGCAGCCGCGAGCAGTAATTGGAAGACATGCTGTAGCCGTAGGCCCCGGCGCTCATCACGGCCAGGAGATCGCCGCTGTTCACCGGCGCCATTTCCCGGTTCCGCGCCAGGAAGTCGCCGCTCTCGCAGATGGGCCCCACCACGTCGGCCACCATGCGCGCGCCACCCTGGGGGTGCACCACGGGCTGCACGTGGTGGTAGGCGTCGTAGAGGGACGGCCGCAGCAGGTCGTTCATGCCGGCGTCCACGATGACGAATTCCTTGCTGTCCCCGGTCTTGCGGTAGAGCACCCGGGTGACCAGGACCCCGGCATTGCCCACCAGCACACGCCCGGGCTCCAGGATCAGGGCCAACTCCGTGCCGGCCAGGGCCTCGCGCACCGCCTTGCCGTAATCCGCGGGATCCGGCGGCTGCTCGTCGTTGTAGGTGATCCCCAGCCCGCCCCCCATGTCCAGGGTGCGGATGCGGATGCCCGTCTGCGCCAGTTCCCGGATGAGCTCCATGAGGCTGGCCAGGGCGTCCCGGAAAGGCGCCGCCTGGGTGATCTGGGAGCCGATGTGACAGTCGATCCCCACGATGTCCACCCACGGCAGCGTGGCCGCCAGGCGATAGGCCTCCAGGGCCGCGGCGGTGTCGATGCCGAACTTGTTCTTCTTCAGCCCGGTGGAGATGTAGGGGTGCGTCAGGGGGTCCACGTCCGGGTTGACGCGGATGGCGATGGGGGCGCGCTTGCCCAAGGTTTCGGCCCGCTGATGGACCAGGTGCAGTTCTTCCACGGATTCCAGATTGAGCATGCGGATGCCGGTCTGCAAGGCGTAGTCGATCTCGTCGATCCGCTTGCCCACCCCGGAGTAGACAATTTTTCCGGGCGCGATGCCGGCCTGCAGCCCCCTGAAGAGCTCCCCGCCGGAGACGATGTCCAGCCCGCCGCCCAGCCGGGCGAAAAGCCTCAGGATCGCCTGGCTGGAGTTGGCCTTGGCCGAATAGCACACCAGGCGCTCCAGGCCCTGGAAGGCCCCGTCGAAGGCCTCGAAATGCCGCTTGAGAGTTCCGTGGCTGTAGATGTAGAACGGCGTGCCCACGGATTCGGCGATGCGCCGCAAGGGGACTTCCTCGCAGTAGAGTTCACTGTCATGGTACTGGAAGTAGTGCATGGCTCTCCTGTGGCATTCAGTGCGCGAAGGTCACCAGATTGGAATCGGCCGCCGGACGGCCACCGCCGTCCACCGCCACGACCTTGAAGGTGTAGCGGTACCCCGGCGCCAACGGCAGACGGGCCGTCAGAAGCCCCGGGGGATCGCCTGCCACCGGCATGGGCACCTCGGCCGCTTTGCGGAAAAGCAGCGGGCAGCCGGTGCACGGGTCTCCCGCCAGGGGGTCGGCCGCGCGGTAGATCCAAAAACCGGCCGGGGGCTCGGGTTCCTTGTCCTTGCGGCGGGGCGCACTCCACGAGAGGATGACCTCCTCCCCCACCACCTCGTGGCGCAGGTCAGCCACGCGCAACGGGGGGGCAAGGTCGGCCAGCCGCGGGGGCGCCTTGCGGCCGCATCCCCCGGGGCCCACCAATCCCAGCGCCAGCAGCAGGGTCAGCGCCAGCCGCCGCGGCCGCCGGGAGCCGGTCATGGGTCGACCTCCCGGTCGAGATCGGCTTCCGCCCGGGCCAGCGCCGCCTGGACGTTGGCGCTGGCCGTGCCGCCGTAGGCGATCCGGCGCTCGATCATCTGGCGCGTGGTCAAGACGTCGAAGACCCCCTCGTCGATTTTATCGGAGAAGCTTTTCAACTCCGCCAGGCTCAACTGGTGCAATTCCCGTCCCTGCTCCAGGGACCAGGCCACGGCGCGTCCTACGCAGTCGTGGGCGTCCCGGAAAGCCAGCCCCTTGCCCACCAGGTAGTCGGCCAGGTCCGTGGCGCTCAAGCCGCCGGTTTCCGTGGCCTGCCGCATCCGATCGGCTTTGAAGGTCATGCGCGGCAACATTTCGCTCACCACGTGAATGCAGGCCTTGAGGGTGTCCACGGCCTGGAAGAGCGGCGCCTTGTCCTCCTGCATGTCCCGGTTGTAGGCCAGGGGCAGGGCCTTCATGGTGGTGAGCACGGCCACCAGGGCGCCGATGACCGACCCCACCTTGCCCCGCACCAGTTCCGGCACGTCCGGATTCTTCTTCTGCGGCATGATGCTGCTGCCGGTGGCGAAGGCATCCGACAGCTCCACGAAACCGAATTCGGCGCTCGACCAGAGCACGAGTTCCTCGGCCAGACGGCTGAAATGGATCATGCAGATGCTGGCCGTCCCCAAAAACTCGATAACGAAATCCCGGTCCGCGACGGCGTCCAGGCTGTTGCCGCTCACCGCCGCAAAGCCCAGCAGGTCGGCCGTATACTGACGGTCGATGGGATAGGTGGTGCCGGCGAGCGCCGCGCTGCCCAGGGGCATGACGTCGATACGCCGGCGCCCTTCGGCCAACCGCGCGGCATCCCGGCTGAACATCTCGTAGTAGGCCAGCAGGTGGTGGGCCAGCAGCACCGGTTGGGCCCGCTGGAGATGGGTGTAGCCCGGCAGGATCACGTCCAGATGCTGCCGGGCAAGATCCACCAGCACCCGCCGCAGGCGCCGCAGCCCCTCCAGGATCGCATCGGTTTCGTAGCGCAGGTAGAGCCGGGTGTCCAGCGCCACCTGGTCGTTGCGGCTGCGGGCGGTGTGCAGCTTGCGGGCCACCTTGCCCACGATCTGGAAGAGGCGGTCCTCGACGTGCATGTGGATGTCTTCCAGGCTGTCGTCGAACTGGAATTCCCCACGCTCGATCTCCCGGCGGATGCGGCCGAGCCCCTCGATCAGTTGCGCGGACTCCTCCTGGTCGATGATCCGTGTTTCGGCCAGCATGCGGCAATGGGCGATGCTGCCCTGGATATCGAAGGCAAAGAGCCGGCGGTCCACGTCGATGGAGGCCGTGAAGGCCTCCACCGCGCGATGGGTGCCTTCGGCAAACCGCCCGCCCCACATTTTCTTGCTCATTTCGACTGCTCCTTTTCCCGCCGTCACCCGCGTCCCTGCCCCAGCATGGCCTGAATGCGCAGGCGCAAGGCATTGAGGCGGATGAAGCCTTCGGCGTCCCGGTGGCTGTAGACCTCGTCTCCCTCGAAGGTGGCGAAATCCTCCCGGTAGAGGGAGCGGTCCGACTTGCGCCCCAGAATCCGGCAGTGGCCCTTGTAGAGGCCCAGACGCACGGTGCCCTGCACCCCGGCCTGAATCTGGTCCACCATGCCCTGGAGCACGCGCATCTCCGGGGCGAACCAGAACCCGTTGTAGATCAGCCGGCTGTACTGGGGCAGCAGGGAGTCCCGCAGGTGCAGCACCTCCCGATCGAGGGTGATGGATTCCAGGCCCATGTGGGCCATGCGCAGGATGGTGCCGCCGGGGGTCTCGTAGACCCCGCGGGACTTCATGCCCACGAATCGGTTTTCCACGATGTCCAGGCGGCCGATGCCGTGACGGCCCCCCAGGGCGTTGAGACGCTGGAGCAGGGCGGCCGGGCTCAAGGCCTCTCCGTTGACCGCCACCGGGTCGCCCCGGAGGAAATCCATCTCGATGATCTCCTCGGTGTCGGGGGCTTCCCGCGGGTCGGTGGTGAGGGTGAAGATATCCTCCGGAGGAGCCGCCCAGGGGTCTTCCAGCACGCCGCCCTCGTAGCTGATATGCAGCAGGTTGCCGTCGGTGCTGTAAGGTTTCTGGTGGGTCGTGGGCACGGCGATGCCGTGGCGCCGGGCAAAATCCATCAGGGCCGTGCGGGAGTTGAGGTCCCACTCCCGCCAGGGGGCGATGATCTTGATGTAGGGGTTCAAGGCCAGGTAGCTGACCTCGAAGCGCACCTGGTCGTTGCCCTTGCCCGTGGCCCCGTGGCTCACGGCGTCGGCGGCCTCCCGGGCGGCGATCTCCACCTGGCGCTTGGCGATCAGCGGCCGCGCGATGGACGTGCCCAGGAGATAGGTGCCCTCGTAGATGGCGTTGGCCCGAAAGGCCGGAAATACATAATCCCGAACGAATTCTTCCTTCAGGTCTTCCACGTACGCCTTGACCGCGCCGGTTTTGAGCGCGTTGGCCTTGACCTTGGCCATGTCGTCGACCTGGCCGAGATCACCGGAGAAGGTCACCACCTCGCAGTCATAGGTTTCCATCAGCCACTTGAGGATCACCGAGGTATCGAGGCCACCGGAGTAGGCCAGCACCACCTTCTTGACGTTCTGGGTCACGTTGATCTCCTTGGATTCCGTTGTGCGTTACCGCATCCCCGCCGGGCGGCAAACGGCCCCGCACGGCATATTTCTTTATATTTCAGGGCAATACCTTGCCAAGGCACTCCACCAGGGCGTCGATGTGCTCCCGGGTGATGATCAGGGGGGGCACGAAACGCAGCACCTTGTCCTGCACCGCGTTGACCACGAAGCCCCGCTCCAGGCAGGCCGTCACCACCGGGCCGGCCGGCTGGCGCAACTCCAGGCCCAGCATCAGCCCCTGACCCCGGGCGGCCGCCACCCCGGCATGGGTGCGCGCCAGCGCCGCGAGCCGCTCCAGGAAATAGGCGCCGGTATCCGCCGCGCGCGCCACCAGGTTTTCCCGCTCGATGGTTTCCAGCACCGCCAGGGCTCCGGCGGTGGCCAGGGGGGTGCCCCCGAAGGTGGTGCCGTGGGAACCGGGACCGAAGGCCTGGGCCACCTCCTCGCGGGCCAGCATGGCCCCGATGGGCAACCCGTTGCCCATCGCCTTGGCCAGGGTCATGATGTCCGGTTGAATGCCGTGGTGCTCGTGGGCGAACCAGCGCCCGGTGCGCCCGATGCCGGTCTGGACCTCGTCCAGGATGAGCAGGGCCCCGGCCTGGTCGCAAAGCCGGCGCACCGCCGCCAGATAGCCCGGGGAGGGAACGCGGACACCTCCTTCCCCCTGGATGGGCTCCAGCATCACGGCCCCGACGTGCCGGTCCAGGCGGGCCTCCAGGGCCGCCAGATCGTCGAAGGGCAGGAACTCGAAGCCTTCCAGCACCGGAGCGAACCCCGTGCGGATCTTCTCCTGGCCGGTGGCCGAGAGGGTGGCCATGGTGCGCCCGTGAAAGGACTGCTGCATGGCCAGGATCGTGAACCGCCCGGTGTCACCGCTCTCGAAAAAATACCGGCGGGCCAGCTTGATGGNNCCTCGGCCCCGCTGTTGCAGAAGAACACCCGGTCGGCGAAGCTGTGCCCCGTCAGCCACTCCGCCAGCTCGATCTGGGGAATGGTGTAGTAGAGGTTGCACACGTGCACGAGGCGGCGGGCCTGCCGGTCCAGGGCGTCGGCCAGTGCCGGGTGGGCATGCCCCAGGGCGCATACGGCGATGCCCCCCAGGAAATCGATGTAGCGGCGGCCCTCCGTGTCCCACAGGAAAACCCCCTCTCCCCGCTCGAACACCACCGGAAACCGGGTGTAGGTGCGGGCCATGACCTTCTCGGCACGCTGTCTCAGGCTTGCGCTCATTGGGTCACTTCCGTTCCGATACCGCTGTCGGTGAACAGCTCCAGCAGCAGGGCGTGGCGTTTGCGGCCATTGATGATGGGCACCTTGGTGACGCCGCTGCCGACGGCTTCCAGGGCGTACTCGATCTTGGGGATCATGCCTCCCGTGATGACGTTGCCACGGATCAGCTCTTCGGCTTCCGCGGCCCGGATGGAGGATACCAGCCGGCCCGATCCGTCGAGGACACCGTCCACGTCGGTGAGATAGATCAGGCGCCCGGCCGACAGCGCCATGGCGATCCGGCTGGCCACCAGATCGGCGTTGATGTTGAAGGTCTCGCCCGCGGGGCCGGTGCCCACCGGTGCCACCACCGGGATGAAGCCCTTCTGGGAAAGGGTGAGGATGATCTCCGGGTCGACCCGGGTCACCCGCCCCACCAGGCCGGGGTCGATGATCTCGGGGGGGGCGTCGGCGCTGTCCTGCTTGACGATGTGCAGCTTTTCGGCCTGCAGAAGTCCGCCGTCCTTGCCGCTCAACCCCACGGCCCGGCCGCCGTGGCGGTTGATGAGGGCCACGATGGACTTGTTGACCTTGCCCCCCAGGACCATCTCCACGACGTCCATGGTGACGGCGTCGGTCATGCGCATGCCCCGCACGAATTGGGGGCGGATGCCCATGCGTTCCAGCACCTGGTTGATCTGGGGGCCGCCCCCGTGGACCACCACGGGGTTCAGGCCGATGAATTTCAGGAGGGTGATGTCCTGGGCGAAGTCTTCGCGCAGTTGTTCGTCCACCATGGCATGCCCCCCGTACTTCACCACAATGGTCATGCCGGAGAACTTCCGGATATACGGCAAGGCCTCCACCAGGATGTCCGCGACATTGCGGGAAGGGCTCGGAGCGCTGGTCATGGGATGTCATTCCTTCAAGGTTGCGGCCGGCCGCCGTCGAACGCCGGCCGGCTGCCCGGAGGCAGGCGGCGACGGCCCCCTACAGGATGTAGCGGCTCAGGTCTTCGTCCTGCACGATGGATTGCAGCCGGGAAACGACGTAGTCCTTGTCGATGGTCACCCGTCGCTGGGGCAGATCCGGGGCCTGGAAGAGAATTTCCTCCAGGAGGCACTCCAGGACGGTGTGCAGCCGTCGGGCCCCGATGTTCTCGGTGCGGCTGTTGACCTCCTCGGCGATGCGGGCCAGTTCCGCGATGGCCGTGACGTCGAACTCCAGTTGGATGCCCTCGGTGGCCAGCAGCGCCGTGTACTGGAGAATCAGGGCGTTGCGGGGCTCGGTCAGGATCCGCTCGAAATCCCCGCGCCCCAGGGAGTCCAGTTCCACCCGGATGGGGAAGCGCCCCTGGAGCTCGGGGATGAGGTCCGAGGGCTTGATCCCGTGAAAGGCGCCGGAGGCGATAAAGAGGATGTGGTCGGTCTTCACCGGCCCATACTTGGTGCTGACCGTGCTGCCCTCCACGATGGGCAGCAGGTCCCGCTGAACGCCCTCCCGGGAGACGTCCGGCCCCTGCCGCTCGGCCTTGCCCACGATCTTGTCGATCTCATCCAGGAAGACGATCCCGGATTGTTCCACCCGTTCGATGGCCGCCCGCACCACCTTTTCCATGTCCACCAGGCCCTGGGCCTCCTCCTGGCTCAGGTGTTCCAGGGCCTCGCCGACCTTCATGCGCCGCTTGCGGGTGTTGCGCGGCAGCAGGCCACCGAGCATATCCTTGAAATTGATGCCCATCTCCTCCATGCCCATGCTGGAGAAAATTTCCACCATGGGGGTGTTGCGCTCGGCCACGTCCACATCTAATACGCGCTCGTCCAGCCTGCCGTCCCGGAGCATGCGCCGCAGCTTTTCGCGGGTCCCCGCCCCCCCGGCGCTCACGATGTCCAGCCCCCCGCCCGCGTCCGCCTGCCCGTCGGCGGCCTTGAGGGCGCCGGTCGGGGCGGCCGGGGGCAGGAGCAGGTCCAGCAGCCGCTCCTCGGCCAGGGCCCGGGCTTTCTCCCGCACCGCTTCCTGCTCCCGGCTGCGCATCTGGCTGACCGTCAGCTCCACCAGGTCCCGGATGATGGACTCCACGTCCCGCCCCACGTAACCCACCTCGGTGAATTTGGAGGCTTCGACCTTCACGAAGGGGGAATCCGCCAGTTGGGACAGCCGGCGGGCGATCTCCGTCTTGCCCACGCCGGTGGGGCCGATGAGGATGATGTTCTTGGGGGCGATCTCGTTGCGCAGATCGTCCCCCACCTGCTGGCGCCGCCAGCGGTTGCGCAGAGCGATGGCCACGGACCGTTTGGCCCGCTGCTGGCCGATGATGTATTTGTCCAACTCGCCGACGATGTCGGCTGGTTTCAAGCTGCTCATGCCGGCCCCCCAAGGCTCGCTGCGGCTGCGCCCGTCACATTTCTTCGATGTGCACCGTGTCGTTGGTGAACACGCAGATCCGGGCCGCGATGGCCATGGCTTTCTCCGCGATGCTGCGCGCGTCCAGTGTGGTGTGATCCAGCAGGGCCTTGGCGGCCGCCTGGGCGGCGACACCCCCCGAGCCGATGGCCAGCACGCCCTCGTCGGGTTCGATGACATCCCCGCTGCCGGATATCAGGAAGAGCCCCGAGCGGTCCGCCGCCAGCATCAGGGCTTCCAGGCGACGCAGGTTCTTGTCGGTGCGCCATTCCCGTGCCAGTTCCACGGCGCTGCGCGTGAGGTTGCCGTTGTACCGCTCCAGCATGGCTTCGAGCTTCTCGGAGAGGGTGAGGGCGTCCGCCGTGGCCCCGGCAAACCCCACGACGATGCGGCCGTTGTAGATGCGGCGCACCTTGCGGGCGTGGTGCTTCACCACGGTCTGGTTCATGGTGACCTGCCCGTCGCCGGCCATGGCCAGCTGTTCGCCGCGGCGCACCGCCAGTATGGTGGTGCCGTGGAAGCAATGGCCCTCTCGGCTGGGCATCATGGCAGACTCCTCACTTGCGCGGATGGGCCTTGTCGTAAGCGGTCATGAGCCGATCGACGCTCACATGGGTGTATTTCTGGGTGGTGGAGAGGCTCTCGTGCCCCAGAAGCTCCTGGACGGCCCGCAGGTCGGCGCCGGCATCCAACATGTGGGTGGCGAAGCTATGCCGGATGGTGTGCGGTGAGGCGGGCACCAGGAGCCCGCAGGCCCGCACCAGGCGGTCCAGAATCCGGGCGATGGAGCGCGTGGAAAGCCTCCCCTGGTCCTTGTTGAGGAACAGGGCGCCGCCGGATTCCATGGGAATCCCGGTTTCACGCCACAACCGGTCGCGGTAGCGCGTGATGGCCCCCAGGGCGGTTGCGCCCACCGGGAGCTGCCGCTCCTTGTTGCCCTTGCCGCGCACCCGCACCAGGGCCTGTTCCGGGTCCAGGTCTCCGGTGTTGAGCCCCGCCAATTCGGACACCCGCAACCCGCAGGAATAAAGGGTTTCGAAGATGGCCCGGTTCCGCAGGCCCAGGCGTGTGTCCGGCTGAACCGCGTCCAGCAGCCGGAACATGTCGTCCACGGTCAGGGGAGCGGGGATGCGCTTTTCCTGCTTGGGCGTGGAAACCTCCTCCGCCGGGTTGTGGGCGACAAGGCCTTGCCTAACGAGATAGCGGAAGAAGGAGCGCACCGCCGAGAGCTTACGGGCGATGGTCACCCGCCGGTTGCGGCGGTAGAGCGCCCCCAGGTAGCCCCGCAGGATCAGGGAGTCCACCCGGCAAGGCTCGAAGCGCTCCAGGTACCGGCGATCGTCACCGGAGTCATCTCCGCTGGTGACGATGGCCGCGAATTCCTCCAGATCGTGCCGGTACGCCCGGCAGGTATGGGCCGAATAGCCCTTCTCGGCGGCCAGGGAAGCCAGGAACGCGTCGACCAGCCCCTGGACGCCCGGCAGGGTTGTGGGCATGGCAATGACCTTCAGCACATCAGCAGCCGTTCGATCTGCGCCCAGGAATCCACCTCCCGAAACGGGTGCGGCTGGCGGTTCCACGGCTGGCGATAGAGCACCGGCGCGATGCCCCCCTGGGCCAGGGTGAAGCAGGTCTCGAGCCGGTCTTCCACGAAGACCTTAACCCCCTTGGCCTGGAGCACTTCCAGCTTGCCCTCGAAGGAGCCGGTGGCCACCACCTCCATGGCCTCCGGCGCCAGGGGGATGTGGCGGTGAAGCCACTCTTCGATGGGTTCCCGCCGGGGGCGCGCGGTGACGAACAATACGCCTCCGGCCCGCCGCCCCAACCGCGCCAGCACCTCGGGGGCTCCATGGATGGGCAGGAGCGGCACCGCGCTGCGACCGTCCAGGATGTGTTCGATGATCACCTCGATCTGCCGGGGGGATATATTAAGGCAATCCTCGAGATTATAAGTTGTAATATCCTGATATCGTAAATGTTCTATCGAAAATAGCTCGCGGGCCAAGTCAATGAACTGAACCATCGTGTCGGCGATCACCCCGTCGACATCAAACGCTACGGTGGCCAGGTCGATGGACCCTGCTCCAACCCCCGCCCCGGGGGCCGTGCTCCGGGCCCCAGCCCCCGATGCAGGATGGGTCGGCACCGCCGCCACCCCGCTACCCCGCATTCCGGGTCTTCTTCTTGAGGCGGGAGATGCGCCGGCGGAGAATGGTGGCTTTGGGGGCGTCGCTGGCCGCCTGGGCCGCCTCCCGTTCCTTTTTCAGGACCCGGATGCGGGCCTTGACTTCCCGGACGGTGGCATCCGACTTGTTGCCTTTGGGAACTTCGATGCCCCGGGCCTTCTGAATGGCCGCAATCAATTCGGGCTTGTTCATGCCGTAGACCCCGGAGACCTGGGCGACCTCCTTGGCCAGGGTGCGAAGCTCGGTGGCGGTCATCTTGTCCAGGGGTTTTTCCTTGGTTTCAGCTTTTTTCTGACCCATCTGCGGTGATCTCCTTTGTGTGACGTGTGGCGCGAAGATTCGGCAAAAGCCATGGGGCCCCCGCCGCCGAATCGCTTGTGGGCTTCGGGGCAGCCGACGTCTGCTCCCGCGGCCTGGACCGCGCGGCGGGACGGCATTGAATCCGGCAGATTAGTCCATGATTCTCGGCACTGTCAATAGCCACCTCGGCATCCCGGCGCCCCCCCGCCCCCGCCGCCGCGAAGGGCGGGCGGCTTGCGGGCGGAAGGCTTCCGTTTTCCGGGAAACTCAGGCCTTGGGATTTCGCTCGGCGGCACCCCCCCCGGGCAGCACCAGGGGTTTGAACATTTCCAGCGGCACGGGGAAGATGGTCGTGGCGTTGCTCTCGGAAGACATTTCCCGCATGGTCTGCAGGTAACGCAGCTGGAGGGCCACCGGATGCTGGTCGATGATGGCGGCCGCCTCGGCCAGCCTGCCGGCGGCCTGGAACTCGCCCTCGGCGTTGATCACCTTGGCGCGCCGCTCCCGTTCGGCTTCGGCCTGCTTGGCCATGGCCCGCTGCATTTCCTGGGGCAGGTCGATGTGCTTGAGCTCCACCGTGGTCACCTTGATGCCCCACGGGTCGGTGTGCATGTCCAGGATCTCCTGGAGCTCGCTGTTGATCTTATCGCGCTCGGAGAGCAGATCGTCGAGTTCCACCTGGCCGCACACGCTGCGGATGGTGGTTTGCGCCAGTTGGGACATGGCATAACCGTAGTTCTCGACCTCGATGATGGCCTTGATGGCGTCGATGACCCGGAAGTAGATGACGGCATTGACCTTCACGGAGACATTGTCCCGGGTGATGACGTCCTGGGGGTCCACATCGAGGGTCACCAGGCGCAGGCTGACCTTGACCATCTTGTCCACGATGGGGATCAGGATGATCAGGCCCGGCCCCTTGGCCTTGATGACCCGGCCCAGGCGGAAAATCACCCCCCGCTCATACTCGTTGAGGATCCGGAGGGCCGAAGACAGGAAGAATACGATCAGTACCACTAGGGCGATGGCGGTGTACATGTGCTTCTCCCGGGCTGGTGGTTGATAAGGGCAGGCCGGGGCCAATCCCGTCCGCGGCCTGACGGGCTGCGGATAAACTGCGCCTCCAGCCGAGATGGCGCGCCGACGGCGGGCTTGCCGGGCGGCGGCCGCGCAGGGCGTCCATACGTGCTCAGCGGTCAGGGGTGCTCACCGCCTCAACGGTCAGCACCAGCCCCTCGACCCCTACAACCCGGACGCGGACGCCCTCGGCAAGATGCGTCGCCGCCCGGGCGTTCCAGATCTCCCCATGCACGAAAACCTTGCCGGAGGGCGTGAGGGCTTTGCGGACCACCCCCTGCTCGCCCAGCAGGCCGCTGTCGCCGGTGCGCGGTGCGGAGATCTGGGCCCGGAACACCAGGCCGGCCACCAGGGCGCAAAACGCGGAGACCATGGCCACGGTGGGCAGAATCACGCTCCAGGACAAGCGCATGGCCGGATCGGCGCTTTTGAAGAGCATGAGCGAACCCAGCACCAGGGACACGACGCCGGCCAGGCTGAGCAGCCCGAAGCTGGCAATCTTCATCTCCAGAACGAAAAAAACCACCGCCAGGGCGATGAGCAGGAACCCGGCGTAGTTGATGGGCAAGGTCTGAAAGGCGAAAAACGCCAGCACCAGGCAGATCCCCCCGAGGGCCCCGGGGAAGATCGCGCCGGGGTGGGAGAATTCGAAGTAAATCCCGGCCAACCCGATCATCATCAGGATATAGGCGATATTGGGGTCGCTGAGGGTTTTCAGCACCTTGGTGCGCAGGGTCTCCTCCACCACGTGACGACCGGCGCCCAGGGTCTTGAGGACCCCTTTCCCCGGAATTTCCCGGCCGTCGAGCTTGGCCAGAAGGTCGTCCAGGTCTTCGGCCACCAGGTCGATGATCCCCAGCCACAGCGCTTCCGTCTCGGTCACGGCCACGCTCTCGCGGATGGCCTTCTCCACCCAGTCGGCATTGCGCCCGCGGCGCTCGGCCACGCTGCGGGCATGGGCCACCATGTCGTTGACCACCTTGTCTCCCATGGCGGACTCGATGTCCCCGCCCCCGGCGCCCACCGGGTGCGCCGCCCCGATGTTGGTGCCCGGGGCCATGGCGGCCACGTCCGCCGCCATGGTGATCATGACCCCGGCCGAAGCCGCCCGGGCCCCGCCGGGGGCCACATAGACCACCACCGGCAGCCGGCTGGCCAGGATGCGCATGACGATGTCGCGCATGGACTCCGCCAGGCCCCCCGGCGTGTCCAGCTGGATCAGGACGGCAAGCGCTCCGGCGGACTCGGCCTGATCGATCCCCTGGGAGATGAAATCGGCCACCCCGGGGCTGATGGCGTCCGACACCGTCACGATGTATATGGCACCGGCGTCCGCGCCCACGGCCGCCGGCAGGGCGAGCCCGCACATGACCACCAGCAGCAGGACCCTTCTAGCGCGCATCGTCGAGCTCCCGCATCAACAGCTTCATGTCTTCCCAGACCTCACGCTTTTTCTCCGGGTTGCGCAACAGATAGGCCGGATGATAGGTCGGCAGCAGCCGCATTCCGCGGTAGTCATGAAACCGGCCGCGCAGTCGGGAAATGGACTGGTCGCTGCCCAGCAGCGTCTGGGCGGCGACGTTTCCCAGGGCGCAGATGAATTGCGGCTGGATGGCCTGGATCTGGCGCTCCAGGAAAGGCAGGCAGACGGCGATCTCGTGGGCTTCGGGGTTCCGGTTCCGCGGGGGGCGGCACTTGACCACATTGGCGATGTAAACCTCCGCGCGGCTCAGCCCGATGGCCTGGATGATGCGCGTCAGCAGCTGGCCGGCCGCCCCCACGAAGGGCTCGCCCTGCTGATCCTCCTCCTGCCCGGGCCCTTCCCCCACGAAAACGATGCGGGCGCGGGGGTTGCCGACCCCAAAGACGATGTTCCGGCGCTGGCGGGACAGGGGGCAGCGTTGGCAATCGCCCAGATCCTCGCGGATCGCCTCCAGGCCCTCCTTCCGGGGGCGGATGGGCTGGTTCCAGGTGTCCATCAGACGCCGCACCTCCGGAAGGCAGTCGTAGCCCGCCAGGCCGGAGGCCTGAAAGTATTCCAGCGATTCCTGGATGGCCTGGAGTGTGGCCCTGATCTCGGCGATCGCGCGCATTGAGGTTTTTCCCCTGGACCGCATCGGGCGGTCGGTTGGGAGATGGGCGCCGGGGGCAAGATCCCGCGCCGGCCCGGAATGCGGATCCGCGTGGAGGGGATGCGCGGCGAAGCCGACCGCACGGCCATGGGCCGCTCCCGGTTCACGCGTCCGGAACGCTGAAATTAACCAGTCGCGGCCCCTGGGGCAATGTCGGGGGGAAGGATCAGGGCCATCCCGAGGGCGTCGTGAGCAATATTCCGGGGGCGGCGATCCCCGCCTGCGGGGGAAGCTTCCGGCGCGTGGCGTAAGGTATCCGCGGCCTGTCAGGTCTGCTCGGCCAGCCTGCCCAGGCGATCGAGAATGGCGTGGGCCAGGTCGTACTTGTCCATCAGCGGCAAGGCCTCGTGGCTGCCATCCCGCAGGAACAGGGTGACGCGATTGGTGTCGCAACCGAACCCGGCATCGCCGGAGCCCACCAGATTGCCCACGATCATGTCGAGGTTCTTGGCCTCGAGCTTGGCCGCGGCATGGGCGGCCAATTCCTGGGTTTCGGCCGCGAATCCCACGAGGATCTGACCGCGCTTGCGCTCCCCCAGCGTCTTGAGGATGTCCGTGGTCTTTTCCAGGGTCAGGCCCAGCGTGTCGCTGGTCTTCTTGATTTTGTGGGGCGCGCGCTCCCGGGGGCGGTAATCGGAAACCGCGGCGGTCTTGACGACGATGTCGGCATCCGCGAAGGCGCTCAACACCGCGTCGGTCATTTCGGCGGCCGTGGTCACACGCCGGACGGTGATGCCCGGCGGATCCGGCAGGTCCACCGGCCCGCTTACCAGGGTCACGGCCGCGCCCCGGTGGCGCGCCGCCCGGGCGATGGCGAATCCCATCTTGCCCGAGGAGGGATTGCTGATGAAGCGCACCGGGTCGATGGGCTCGCGCGTCGGCCCGGCCGTGACCAGCAGGCGACGACCCGCCAGGTCCTGGGGCGCCAGGAGCCCGAGGACCGCCTCCAGGATCACCTCCGGGGCCGGCAGCCGCCCCGGGCCCAGGGTACCGCAGGCCAGCTGCCCGGCATCCGGTTCCAGGATCGTGTGCCCGAAGCCGCGCAGGCGCGCGAGATTGGACTGCACCGCGGGGTGCTGGTACATGTGGGTGTTCATGGAGGGGCAGAGAAGCACCGGCGCCGTGACCGCCAGCATGAACGTGCTCAGGGCGTCGTCCGCGATTCCGCCGGCGAGCTTGCCCAGGCAGTTGGCCGTGGCCGGGGCGACCACCGCCAGGTCCGCCTCCCGGGCCCAGTCGATGTGCCGGATGGCGGCATCATCCGCATTGAAAACGCTGGTGCATACGGGCACGCCCGAGAGGGCCTGGAAGGTTCCGGGCCCGACGAACCAGCGGGCATTCTCGGTCATGATCACCCGCACATGGGCCCCGCCTTTCACCAGCAGCCGCAACACTTCGACGCTTTTATAGGCGGCGATTCCGCCGCACACGCCGAGCAGAAGGCGCTTGTCGTGCAGCCACTGGGTCATGGGCTGATAGCTCCCTGTGCCGTCCCCGCCAGGAGCGCCGGACGCCGCCAGTATAGCCTCCGGGGAGGCGCTTCAACGGGTGGGGCCTGGCCTTCCGCCGTATGTCGGCCGGCCCCCATCGGCCCGCCGGTTACTGCAGCGGGACTTCCTTGAGCACGCCCGCGGCCTCGGCCGCGGAAGGCGCCACGGCAATGTCCACATAGGTATAGATCAGTTCTTCATGGATGCTGATGATGGCCGTCCGGTTTTCCTTGACGAACACCATGAAAGAACTCGAGCTCGCCGAGGGGGATTTGAAGGAGGCCAGTTCCCGCCAGTTGTCCCGCCGCATGCTGCTTTTGAAAAAAGCGATGCTGGAATCCCGATCCACCCAGCCCTTCAGGGTCAGGATTCCGGTGGTCGTGCCGGAGCCCTGAACGATGTAGGTGCGCTTGGGATCCACTTTCAGCTCGCTGGGCAGCAGGATATCCGGAAAATCCCGGTAAAGGGTCGGTGCCGCAACGTTGGCGGTGTCCGTGCTGCTGGAACTCTGCGACCCTTGCAGCGTGGCACAGCCCGTCAGGCCGAGTGCCGCCAGCATCAATATCCCCAACCCTGCCAATGCCGCTTTCGCCAACCGCGTGGTTGCCATGCCTTCCTCCTTAGGTTGTGTGATCGATGCCGGGCCGAATTGCCTGGCCGGCGGACCGGCCGCAGGCAAAAATCAATACCACAGCGCCTGCATTGAAGGCAACCGCCTTCCGGCGCCCGGAGAAGTCATCGACGCCGGGCCCCCGTCGACTTGAGCGTTGAAAAGCGATGGGATTTGCGCTAAGCAGCATCCCGAATCACCCGCCCCGGCCCCCGTAGCTCAGTGGATAGAGCAGCAGATTCCTAATCTGTTGGCCGCAGGTTCGATTCCTGCCGGGGGCACCAATAATTTCAATAGGTTAAGATCTTCAATCACTCCCCTTCCATGTGCAATTAACCGCTTTGTCCCACCATAGTCCCACACTTGTTGACCCGAGCCCTAAACCTACCCTTCGGGATCTAACTGCGCAGTCTCGCTCGGTTCAACCCCTTGGACGTTAGGGGGACGGGACGTTAGGGGGACGTTGTTTAGAAAAGATACTAATTCCACCGCCGCAGGATCTGGGCCACCGCCGACGTGGTCACTCCCAAGCGGCGGGCCGCTTCGGCCTTGGAAAGGCCCAACTCCACGACCAATTGGCAGGCGAGCTCCCGGCGCAGCGCCGAGACCGCCTGCATGCGGCTGCCCGCGCGTAGCGCCTCCTCCTCGACCCCGTGCTGGCGGCAGGCGCGCTGCAGCGCCTCATCGGCCCGCGATCGCCTTTGATCGGCCGGCATCTGGAGCGCCACCCGCGCGCTCGCCTGGGCCACCAACTGCTCCACAAACTCACCCCGGCCGAGGATGCGCGCATCGCCCTTCGCCTGCGCGCCTTGCCGTCGCAGGCTCTTGACCGCCGACCACCCCCCCTGGGAGCGCACCAGCCCGCCGCCCACCAGCTCCGGCCGGCGGCCGCGATGCTCCCCCTGCGCCATAAATTCGCGGTAGGCCTTGCGCGCGGCCTTTGCCGTGCCCCCGAACCACCCCAGCACATAATCGATCGCCTGCCAGTCGGTCTTTATGCGCCCCAGCAGCGAGGCGTGCCCGCTCCAGGGGTAGCGCTCCAAGGCGCTCAGATCCGCCACCGCTTTGGCCCGCAACGGGTTGAGATGAATGTAGCGCACCAGTTCCTTGAAGTAGGGGTCTTCTTCGCAGACGATGGATTTGTAGCGGTTCTGGAAGAGGTGCCCGTGGCGCTTGTGCCGCAGGTTGTAAGCGATGGCATGCGCGGTCAACAGCCGTCGCATGAAACCGGGCAGGCCCCTGGGCCCGCTTTTGACCAGTAGATGGGCATGGTTGCGCATCAAGGCCCAGGCGCAGACCGCCGTACCTGTCTCCTGGGCCATGCGCCCCATCCGGGTGACGAAGCGCTGCCGGTCGGTATCGTCGTCCACGATGGGCCGGCGTTCGATCCCCCGCACGATCACGTGGTGCAAGGTCCCCGGCGCATCCAGGCGCGCTCCCCGTGGCATGGGCGGCTCCTCCGGGCTTGGGGGTTGAGGGCTGCCCCCCTGTTATTGGAATTTGTACCTTTTGTCAACAACGTCCCCTACCCTTCTGCGTGGATTGCAACGCAAGCACGTTGGAGCTGTTCCGATGCGCCCCGGCCGAGATCATCGGGAAGACGGGGTTGGCGTTCTCCCCCCTGTATCAGGCCGATGGCAGGGAATCCGCGGTGGTATTCGCCGAGGCGTTCGATGGCGCTTCCCGGGGAGTCAAAGACCTGGATTGGCGCTACCAGCGAACCGACGGCAGCCTTCTGGACACGGAGACCACCATCGCCTGGGTCACGTTGGCCGGCCACCCCCACATTATCACCTTCATCCGCGATATCACCGCATCCCGCATGGCCGCCCAGGCCCTGAAGCGCAGCGAGCAGCGCTTCAGGACCATATTCGAAAACGCGGCCGTCGGTATCGCCATTGCCGACAATTCGGGCCGATACGTGCAGTTCAATGACCGGTTTCGGGAGATGCTGGGCTATTCGGCCAAAGAGTTGGGCGCCCTGACCAATTCCGATGTGACGCACCCCGAAGACGTGCCGCGCTCGAAGGAAAATTTGGCTCGGGTGATCCGCGGTGAGTGCCACAGCTACCAGATGGAGAAGCGCTTCCTGCGGAAATCCGGTGAGGCTTTCTGGGCATTCCTCTCGGTTGGCGCCGTACGCCATGTGGCCTCCGATGTTCCGCTGGCCGTTGGGGTGGTGGTGGACATCAACGAGGGCAAGAGCATGCAGGAAGGGCAGAAGCGCCTCGAAAAACACATGCTGCAAAGCCAGAAAGCCGAGGCCCTGGGCACCATGGCGGGGGGCATCGCCCACGACTTCAACAACATCCTCTTTGGCATCCTGGGCTACACGGAAATGGCCTTAAGCGATATCGATCCCCACCATGCCGCGCGGGAATATCTGGATAGCGTGCGGGAGGCGGCGCTGCGCTCCCGAGAGCTGGTGCAGCAGATTCTGGCCTTCAGCCGCCAGGCGGAAGCCTCCCCCGAAGCGATCCAGCCGCGAATCATCGTCAAGGAGGTCCTTACGCTCCTGCGGGCGTCCCTGCCGTCCACCATTCAGATTTATACCCTTATGCCGTCCGAGGCCTTTATCCACGGGGATCCCGGTCAACTCCACCAGGTGATCATGAATCTGTGCACCAATGCCGGACATGCCATGGAGGAAGCCGGGGGCCGCCTCTCCATCGGGCTGCACGATCGGGAAGTCGATTCCCTGCAGGCCGAGCCGTGCCCGGGCGTGGCGCCTGGGAAATATGTCCAGCTGACCGTTGCGGATACCGGCAAGGGCATACCGTCCGCCATCCAGGAGAAAATCTTCGACCCCTATTTCACCACCAAGCCCAAGGGTAAGGGCACCGGGATGGGGCTGGCGATGGTGCAGGGAATCGTAAGGCAGATGGGCGGAGCGGTGTCGGTGGGCAGCCAGGAAGGTGCGGGAACCACCTTCAAGGTGCTTCTGCCGGTAATCGAGCACCACGGGACGGCGGCGCCGCAGGAGGTCGCGGTGCCGAGGAAGGGCTCGGGGCGCATCCTATTCGTCGATGACGAGGAGATCCTCTACCACCTGGGGGATCGGTTGCTGCAGCGCCTGGGGTACAAGGTCACGGCGTTTCAGGACAGTCATGAAGCCCTATTGGCCTTCAGCGCTTGCCCCGGGGATTTCGATCTCGTGATCACCGATTTGACCATGCCGCGCATGAACGGACTTCAGCTGACGGAGAGGATCAAGGCCATTCGCCCGGAAATCCCGGTCATTCTGGCCACCGGGTACAGCGAGGCGCTGACCGAGAGCCGAGCACGGCACATGGGCGTGCAGTGCATCCTGCGGAAGCCGGTCACGATGATGGAACTGTCGAAGCATGTCAGCCAGGCGCTCCCCGGAAATCGCGATGGCCGGTCGGAGGAAGGGACTCCCGAATAAAGGGAAAGCCCGGCCATGAAAGCCGGGCTGAAGGGAAGGTACCTCTGGCCTGCGGGCAACCCCCGGATCGACTGACGGGGCGTAGGCGGTGCGCTCCCGATCCTGGGCTGGGAATTCCCGCTGCCGTATCCCAACCATGGCAACGAGGTTCCCGATGTCAAGTCGGCCCTGCCGATTGGTACCCGTGGAGGAGACGGCAATGGCCTGACGGACTCCGCGGAGGCCGGGCCGCCCCCGGCCCGGCCGATTTTTGGGATTGACCACCAGGCGGTTCCCCGCTAATAACATGGGGGAAGAACAAAATTTCAAATGACTTCAGGCAGGGGGATGCCGGTTCCATGGAAGAGAAATTGCGCGTAACCGTGGTGGCCCTGCTGGCCAAAGGGGTGGCACCCGAAGACGTTGAGGGATTCATCGGCCAGATCGCAGCCGGCCAGGAGGAGTCGGGGGTGGTGACCCTGTTCAAGACCCCCTCTCTGAGCGACGGCAGCCGGCGGATCTACATCAAGGTCTCCAGGGTCATCGACGCCGCCGATCTGGATGACGGCTGGAACCTTCGGATCACCCGGAAATTCAACGCCGCCGGTTACGGCAATGTCGCCTGGAAGATAACCCAGGTGGATCCGAATGCTGCGGATGCGGAAATCACCACGGCATCTCTGCCCCGGGAACTGTTCCAGGATTGCCTGGAAATGGGCCCCGACAGCTCCGCACGCCCGGAAGCCCCACCGGCACCGTTTGGATCCGAGGCCTTCTGGAACTGGTTTGAAAGCGGCACCCGTTAAGGGCCCGGGATCAAACCTCGCATCCACGCGGCATCCCCCTTCACTCCCCCGCCCCGCAGTCCAGACGGCCCACCCGTTGCCGGATACGGCCGGATTCGATGAGCTCGCCCAGTTGCTCTCCCAACGCCACCCCCGCACCGGCGATGGCTTGCCACTGGCGGATGCGTAACCCGTCCTGCCCCAGGAACCGTCGGAAATCGGTTCGATCGGGGATGCGGCCCCCGGGCAGACGCCGCACCCATTCGGGCGAGGGGGCTACGAGCAACACGTTGCGCATGTGGGCGGCCAGCGGCCGTCTCCAGCGCAGATGCTTGTCGAGCCAGCCGGGTATGATGCGGGGCGTGAAGTGGGGCATCAGCACCAGGCGATCCTCCCCCACCGCATAGGGCAGGTCCAGGTGGTAATCGAGCATCCCGCCGTCGCGGTAAACGCCCGGGCGGGCCCCCGGGATGCGAGAGACCCCCTCCATCACCAGGGGGATGGATCCGGACGCCAGCAGGGCTTCGGCCAGATTCTCCGGGCGCAATTCAACGCGCTGAATGCGGCGCGTGCCGTCGGGGAAAACCGGAGGCGCCTCGCGGGGGTCGTAAAAAAGGGCCCGCTCGAAAAACAGGGCCAGCGCCTTGCGGCTGGCCAGGTTGACCAGGCTGGCGGCGGCCAGGCCCAACCCCAGGCCGCCGCGATGTTCCCCAGCGGTCAGGCGGCGCGATCGCACCGCCAGCAGATTCAAGCGGAACCAGGGGTGCGTCAGAATCTCCCGGCGACCCGCGTGGTCCAGGAAGCGCGCGAGAATCCGTCGACTCTCGCAGGTCACCGCCTTCGGACCGGGAACCCCTTGGTAGGTCTGGTGGATGTAGGCCTCGCGCAACCGCTCCAGCGCCTCGAGGGGAGCGCCTTGGCCCAGGGCGGCGAAGCGCCAGGCCCCGATGGAGGACCCGATGGCCCAGAGGGGCCGGGTGCGTCCGTCCCAGAAGCGGCCGAAAAGGAAGCGATCCATCCCATAGAGGACCAGCCACTTGGGTCCTCCCGCCGCCCCTGCCAGGACGTCCACCCGGTCGGGCCGCAGGCCTTCGTCGCGGATCAGCTCCAGAGCGCGCGCGCCGGCCCGGATGGTCAAATCGTCGGGGTGGCTGTGGGAGGATGCCATGTGGGGGCCTTTCGCCCGCCGGCGCAACCGGCGTTCAGGCGCCGCCGGTCGCGATGACACGGCGGGCGGTCCGTTCCAGCACCTGCACGGCGCCGATCAGGAGTTTGAAGCGCTCGTCCCGGGTTTGCCCCTGGTAGTAGCGGTAATAGATCTGCTGGGCGATCACGGCCAGGCGGAAGAGGCCGAAGATATAATAGTAGTCGAAGGGCTCGATAACCCTCCCGGTGAGAGCGGCATAGCGCTCCACCATCTGGCGGCGGGTCATGGCCCCGGGCACATGGGTCGGCAGGGTGCGCACCATCTGCAAATCCGGGGGGTCGTCGCCCTCCACCCAGTAGCCCAGGGTGCACCCCAGGTCCAGGGCGGGGTCCCCGATGGTGGACATCTCCCAGTCCAGCACGCCGATGATCCGGCAGGGATCCCCGGGGTCGAGCACCAGGTTGTCGAACTTGAAGTCGTTGTGGATGATCGCCGGCCGGTCGGTGTCGGGAGGGACGTGGCTTTCCAGCCACTGCATCACGTCCGCCCCCTCGGGCGCATCCGGCGTGCGGGCGCGCCGGTAGCGCGCGGACCAGCCTTCCACCTGGCGTCGGGCATAGCCCTCGGGCTTGCCCAGATCCGCAAGGCCCAGGCCCCGGTAGTCCAGGCCGTGCAACTCCACCAGCACGTCCACGAAACCCTCGAACAACCGCCGCACTGCCGCGGTGTCCCGGGCAATGGCCGCGGGCAGCTCCCGTCGCGGGATCAGCCCCTGGATGCGCTCCATGACATAGAACGGCGCCCCCAGGACCGCTGCATCCTGGCACAAGGCCAAGGGCCGCGGCACGTAGGGGAAGACCTCCCGCAGGGCCGCGAGGATGCGGTACTCCCGGGCCATGTCGTGGGCGCCGCGCGCCTTGGTGCCGAAGGGCGGCCGGCGCAGGACCAGCTCCCGCGCCCCCACGGTCACGAGGTAGGTGAGGTTGGAGTGCCCGCGCGGGAATTGCCTGAGCGTCACGGGGCCCTCCAGCGCGGGTAGCGCATCCCGCAGGTAGTCTTCCACCCGCGGGAGGTCGAGCTCCTCCCCTTGGCGGATGGCGGCGGCCTGGTCCAACGTCTCCATCACGGTCTCCTCGGCGCATCGGTCGCGTCGGCCGGTATCCCGGGGCTCAGGAGATAACCGGCCACCACGGCGATCAGTTCTTCGGCATAGCGCTCCACGCTGGTGCCCCGCTCAAGGTGCGCGGAGCGCTTCAGGTAC
>DJGG01000235.1:0-13457 GCA_002432195.1 Desulfobacteraceae bacterium UBA5852 | reverse complement strand
TTCTGGAGCAGGGCCTTGATGAGATTGGCGGCCAGCCCAGGCTCCCGGGAAGCGAAGAGCCCCGCCGCTTGTCCCGCCGCCAGGGCTTCGACAATCATCTCCTCGGTGACCCGCGAGCCGGCCACGGCCAGTTCCCGGTGCTTGGGGGAGAGATTCTTGACCTCCATGTAGGAGAAATAAAACCAGGGCTGAAGCACGTCGGAGAGATAGAGATGGGTGACGAGCAGCCGCTGGAGCCCTTGCCAGGGATCGTCCGCGCCCTGCCGGCTGGCCTGCAGCACGCGCTGGACCAGCCTCCGGTGGAGCGTCTGCATCATCTCCAGCAGGGCGTCCTTGCCCGCGAAATAGGCGTACAGGGCACCCATGCTGAGCCCGGTTTCCCGCACCAGGTCCCGCATGGTCATGGCCTGGAAGCCCTTGCGGTTGCCGACCTTGAGGGTGGCGCGGAAAATACGGTCCAGATTGGCCAGGGCCGTGGCCTCCTTCTTGACGCGCACGCCTGCCAGGCCGTCGGCCAACATCTCCTGGCAGATGGCCTGACGGGCCGCCTGCACCTGCTGGCGGAAGCTGGCAATATCCATTTACAACCCGCTCCGGTTGCGGGACACCGGGGCCTGCAGGATCTGCCGCGCCACCGAAACCTTGTGGACCTCGTCGGCCCCGTCGTAGATCCGCGCGGCGCGCTCGTGGCGGTAGAGAAAGGCCAGGATGGTGTCGTCGGTCATGCCCAGGCCGCCGTGGACCTGGAGGGCATGGTCGATGACCATCTGCATGACGTTGGCCACCTTGAATTTGATCAGGGAAATCTCCTGGCGCGCCGCTTTGGCCCCCTGGTGCTCGATCTTCCAGGCCGCATGCAGCACCATCAGGCGAGCCGCCTTGATTTCGGCGGCGCACTCGGCGATCCACGCCTGGACGATCTGGCGCGTGGCCAGGGTCTTGCCGTCCGGGGTAATGACGCGCTGGGACGCCCGTGCGCACATCAGGTCGAAGGCCCGGTTGCAGATGCCGATCCAGCGCATGCAGTGGTGGATCCGCCCCGGCCCCAGGCGCTCCTGGGCGATGACAAAGCCTTGCCCCTCGGGTCCCAGGAGGTTGGCGCGCGGCACCCGGCAGTTCTGGTAAAGAATTTCGGCATGACTGAAATAATCCTCGCCGGTGTGGCCCATGACCGGGATATTGCGCACCAGGTTGAAACCCGGTGTGTCGCAAGGCACAATGATCATGCTGGCCTGGAAATAGGGGCCGGCCTCGGGATTCGTCTTGGCCATGACGATGGCGAACTCGGCGCCGTCGGCGGCCGTGGTGTACCATTTCTGGCCGTTGATCACGTAGCTGTCGCCGTCCTTGACGGCCGTGGTGTCCATCATGACCGGGTTGGAGCCCGGCAGGTCCACTTCAGTCATGGAAAAACAGCTGCGCAGGGAACCGTCCACCAGGGGCCGCAGGTAGCGCTCCCGCTGTTCCGGAGAACCGTGACGGTGAAGGATTTCGATGTTGCCCACGTCCGGGGCCTGGCAGCCGAAGACCAGGTGGCCCAGGGGCGTACGCCCCAGGGCTTCGGACACCAGGGCGAAATCGCTCAGGCCGAGCCCCATCCCCCCGAATTCCCGGGGGTGGCAGGGTGCCCAGAGCTCCATCTGCTTCACCAGGGCCTGTTTGGCGCGAATTTTGGGCATCAGCTCCCGGGCGGGCCGGGCGAGGAACTCGCGCTCCAGCGGAATCAGTTCCCGCTCCACGAATTCGTCGATCATCCCCAGGATGGTCTGGAGCGTCTCGGAAATGCTGAAATCCATGTCTCGTCTCCTTGCGCCGTCCCCCAAGGATGGGGGCAGCCGCCGTTGGGGACCTGCGGACCCCCGAGTCACCGGGCGAAAATGCCTGCCTGCGTCGCGCTTTACCCTGACCGCAAAGCGACTGTCAATAAAAATATAGCGAACGCTCGGTTTTATTTGACACAACAAGGTACTAGTATCTATAACAATCTATCTCATTTTGAGATTGAAGCCATCGTTCGATCAGAGGCAACCCAAAACCTGTGCCCGTGAGCCGCGCTCCGTTCCCGGCGGCTGAAGCTGCCCGAAGGGCACCGGAAACGGCGGTCCGTGGGCGCCGGCGGCCCGGCAACGCCTGTTAAAACCCCCACCGGTGAGTGATCTCATGACGCCATCACCTGAGGCGATGTCCCTGCGGATCCTTGTGTGCGTTAAACCCGTGCAGGATAGCGCCAGCGGCCACTGGCGCATGAACCATTACGATGGTTTCGCTGTGGAGGAGGCCGTGCGCATCCGGGAGCATGTCCCGGGCAGCCGTGCGGAGGCGGTCATGGTGGGGCCGGAGGCCGCCGCAGGGGTGCTGCGCCGCGCCCTGGGCATGGGGGTGGATGACGCCCTGCATATCCGGGAACCCGGCAGTACCCTGGAGCCTTTCCAGATCGCGAGTCTGATCGCCGCCGCCGTCCGCACCCGGAACCACGACCTGGTGCTTGCCGGTGTCGTCTCGGAAGATGCCGCCCATGGTCAGTTGGGTGCCCTGATGGCCGAAATGCTCGACCGTCCCTGCGCCACCGCCGTGGTCCGCCTGGTCCTGGAGATGCGCCTTTCCCGTGTGACCGTGGATCGGGAATTGGAAGGCGGAGCCCGGGAGCGCCTGGAATTGCCGCTGCCCGCCGTGCTCACGATCCAATCCGGAATCAATTCCCCCCGCTACCCGGCGCTATCCCGTCTCCTGCAGGCCAATCGCCGGGCGCTGCCCACCGTAGAGGCCCTGGTCCTGGGGATCCCGCCATCCCGGGTGGCCCTGGTAAAGCGCTGCACACCGCCGGGCACCCGTCACGGACTCGTCCTGGAAGGACGCACGGAGGACAAGGCCCGGGAGCTGCACGCCATCCTCCGCCGCAAGGGTCTGCCGCCGCGCCCCGCCGGAGGCCGGCCATGACCCCGGCAGCAGCCCCCATCCTGGTGGTGGCCGAGCATGCCCAGGGCCGCATCCAACCGGGCAGCTATGCAGCGATCCACCTGGCTTGGAAAATCCAGCGCCTGCATCCGGCCCCCGTCCAGGTGCTCCTGCCGGGCAATGACCCGCGGGCCGCGGCCGCGGAGTTGGCCCGGCGGACGGGCCTGGCGGTGATGGCCATCCAGGTGCCCGGCCCGGAGCCCTCCACCAGCGACGTCGCCGTTGATGCCTTGTGGCGCTACCTCGTAGACCACCGGCCGTCCTTTCTCTGCATGGCTTCCTCCACCCGCGGCCTGGAGTGCGCCCCCCCGCTGGCGACGCGCCTGGAAGCCGCCCATGTAACCGGCGTCGTCGATGTGCTGGCGGAAGGTGGCGCCATTCTCATGGGCCGCCTGGGCTGCGCCAATCAGGAGATCCACTTTCTGGAGGCGCTGACCCCCACGGTGGTCCTCAATCCCCTGCCGGGAGCCTTCGATGCGGATATGCCCACGCCCAGCGCTCCGGGGCCGGTCGCCTGGCACCATGGCCCCCGGGAGCGCCAGCGGATCGTGAGCCGGGGCTTCCTCCCCGCCGCAACCGACTTTGGCGCCCTAGCCGCCGCCAAGGTGGTGGTCGCGGCCGGCAACGGGGTCGGCGAACGTGACAACCTGACCTGGATTCAGCGCCTGGCGGCACTCTGGCCCCAGGCGGCCGTGGGGGGATCGCGAACCCTCTGCGATCGCGGATGGTTGAGCCACGACCAACAGATCGGCCTGAGCGGGGCCACCGTCGCCCCGGCGCTCTATGTCGCCTGCGGAATTTCCGGCGCGCCACAGCACCTGGCGGGCATGCGCGGGTCCGGCCTGGTGGTGGCCATCAACACTGATCCCCGGGCAGCCATCATGCGGGAGGCGGATGTATGCATCGTGGAGGATCTGACGCGGTTTATACCCGTATTTCTATCGCTGGTGGAAGCCGATAAGCTGGAAGGGCAGTGACGACAGCGCCTATCCGGCTGCCGGTCACGTCGAGGCCTGGTCGGCTGGGGGGCCTTCAGTGGGAAAGGGCGCGCTGCGTGGCGGGAGAGGCGTCGCTGTCCGGCGTCGATTCGTGGTGATACCAGACGTGGATCTGGCGGTCGGCATAACGTCCCCGCAGCCAGGCGACCCCCAGGTCCAGACGGTGGGCGGTGGATTGCATGTCGGGATTGATCAGCAGGGCCCAGTCGTAATCGGCGGCATCCACCAGGATGAAATCCTGTCCGTAGGTCAAACCATTGGCCCAGAGGTCGTTGCCCACCATTTCAAAATCCAGGCCGGAATCCGAAAACACCGTGATGTGACGGTTGGACCGCGACGGGAAACGCCGCAGAAATCCCGTGACACCTCCCGGATAACAATGACGGAGGGCCTTGTTCCGGATGATGAGGGAAAAGGCGGCGCAGTGGATGGTGTCTTCCGCGCTGTACACGAGTTTCAGGTCCATTCGCATCTTCCTGCCGCGGCGCCGGCTCACTGGCCCGGATNNATGGCCTTCACGCAATCGCGGGCAACCCATGGCGCACTACTCCAAATCAATCCATGCAAAACACGATCCACCGCTGCCAAACCGGTCCTCCCAGACAGATCCACTTTGATTCCAGCCGGTTGATCCCAAGCCGCGTGGAAGACGGCTCCTCCGCCGGGAAGTCGATTTCTCAACTTCTAGGCAAGCCGCTACCCAACTTCCTAGCGACCGTGGGCCCATCGCCTGATCGATGGCGCGCGGCGCCGGCGCAATTGTTGGATGCCGCCAGGAGCGTAAATCGTGCATCACCGGCGGTGGACAAGCGCTTGAGCTGCCGGATGCTTTGGGTTAGGATGATGTCGACCTGCGGAACCCATACACGATAGGAGGTCGCATGGACCTGATGATCACGGTGCGCCAGAAGGCGCTGGGGGCTTATGTCACGTCCCTGTCGGGCTCCCTGGACAGTCGTACCTACTCGATCCTGGAGGAACGGTTGGCACCCATCCTTGCCGAATCCCCTCAATTGCTGGTGCTGGATTTGGCCGAGCTGAATTACCTCAGCAGCGCCGGGATCCGCGTCATCCTCAAGACCCAGAAAGCCCTCAAGGCCATCAGCGGCCGACTGGTGTTCATGAACCTGCAGCCCCAGATCAAGAAGGTTTTTGATATCATCAACGCTCTGCCTTCCATGAAGCTCTTCAAGGACCTGGAGGAAATGGATGCCTATCTGGATGTCATGCAGAAGGCGGTCACCCAGGCGGATCGGCCCCTGTAGCCGGCAGTAGACAACCAATCCTCCGACCGCATGGCCCGGGGGCGGTCTGCTGGCCTGGGCGCAGGCCGATCGCCGTGAGGCGTGCGCCTTCTTCCCTAGTTCCCCATTCCCGCCGGCGTCATGGCCTTCCGGATGCCTCGCCAGGGGCGTCAGCGGCCGGCCTCCGCCCCGGGGACGGCACTCAGAATTCGTAGCGGATGGTGACCATGCCCAGGTCCAACCCCGGGTTGTCGTCGTAGATATCCGCGTTGGACATATGCTGGACGCGCACTCCGGCACTGAAGCGCTCCGTGAAGCGATAGCGCACCCCGACGTGGTGCGTGAATTGCAGGACCCCGCCGAAATCCTCCTCGTCGAACTTGTGCCGAGAGATGGCCGTGAGACTCGATCCGGCGATCACCTCCAGTTTTCCGTTGTCGCTGCCGAAGACAAATGCCGGCCCCACCGTCCCCAGGGCCGCGGTTTCGCCTTCGCCCACCAGTACGCCGGCGGTGGCGTTGAGGCGGGTTTCCACCTGGATCCATCCGCCCCAGGGCCATTTCCAGGGCATCGGCCAGTTGGCCGCTATTTCGTACTGGTTGAAATTTTCGTCGTTGTGCGTGATGTTGCGCCCGGCCTGGAGGCCCACTTCCACGGCATGCGCCGCTGTCGCGGCCCCTGTGGCCCACAGAATGAAACCCAGCAGAAGTCCGGTCCGGAAAAGCTGTCTGGTGCAGAAAGCGCTGGAGGATGCCTGTCGCGCACGCATAGGGCGCCGTTCTCCCTTCGTTTCCTGGCTTGTCTTCCAGTGGCCGCCCATTTGGCCAGGCCGGAGGACCCAGGGGAAAAAGATCATTACCCTGCGGGCTGCTGCCGCCTGGCCGCTGCCCGCGATGCGCTCAACTAATTGTCCGCGAAGCGGGTAAAGTCAAGGGGCACCCGGATCGCGGGGCTTGACGATTCCGGTTCCGCGCCCCTATTGTAGCCTTGTGGCGCGGACGCGTATGCCCACGGCCCGCCCCGGGCCTGGATGCGGCCCAGGGGCGGTGACCCGGCGGGGGATATCGCCGGCCACTCCCCCAGAATTCTTCCATGTCCACCGCCAACCGCCGCATGTGGCTTTGTGCCGGCGCAGGAGGGAACCCCGCCATGAAGACGCTGGTGCTGGTCCGGCACGGCGAAAGCATCTGGAACCGCGAAAACCGCTTCACCGGATGGACGGATGTGGCGCTGACCCCCAAAGGCTTGAACGAGGCCCGGGAAGCTGGCCGCCTCCTGCGCGAACAGGGCTACGACCTCGAGATCGCCTTCACCTCGGTGCTCAAGCGGGCCATCAAGACCCTCTGGGTCATCTTGGAAGAGATGGACCGCATGTGGATACCGGTTCACCGCAGCTGGCGCTTGAACGAACGGCATTACGGCGCCCTGCAGGGGCTCAACAAGGCCGAAACCGCCGCCCGCCACGGGATGGATCAGGTCCAGATCTGGCGCCGCAGCTATGACACCCCTCCTCCGGCCTTGGCGCCGGACGACCCGCGCCACCCGGGGCGGGACTCGCGCTACGCCGATCTGCCCCCCGGGGAACTGCCCCTCACGGAGTGTCTCAAGGACACCGTGGCCCGCTTTCTCCCCTACTGGCACGAGGCCATCGCCCCGGTCGTGCGTTCCGGGCGCCGCACGATCATCGCCGCCCACGGCAACAGCCTGCGGGCCCTCGTAAAATATCTCGACGCGGTCCCGGACAAGGACATCGTGGGGCTCAACATCCCCACCGGCATTCCCCTGGTCTACGAGCTCGAAGACGATCTGCGCCCGATTCGCCACTTCTATCTGGGTGACCCGGAGGCCGTCCGTCAGGCGACCCAGGCCGTGGCCAACCAGTTGACCGGCCAGCGGCCCTGATGGGCTCCAGGCCCATGGCTGATCGGCCTCCGGCCGGCAACGCCGCCCGGACTCAATCTTCATCGCGGGAGGGTTTCATGTCCAAACTGCGCCTCGAGGATACCGATGTCGCCCACAAGCGGGTGTTGCTGCGGGTGGATTTCAATGTGCCCCTGGCCTCCGGAGCCGTGGCCGACGACACCCGGATCCGGGCCGCCCTGCCCACGATCCGCCACATTCTCGCCGCCGGAGGGCGCGCAATCCTCATCTCCCACCTCGGCCGCCCCAAAGGCCGACCCGACCCCGGGATGTCCTTGCGGCCCTGCGTGCCGGTGCTCCAGGAACTTCTCGGCCAGGCGGTAGCCTTCGCCGAGGACTGTGTCGGTCCCCCCGCCACCGAAGCCGTGGCGGCACTCAAGCCCGGAGGGGTGCTGCTCCTGGAAAACCTCCGTTTCCACCCGGAGGAAACCGCCAATGACACCGACTTCGCCCGCCGGCTGGCGGAGTTGGGCGAGATCTTTGTCAACGACGCCTTCGGCACGGCCCATCGGGCCCACGCCTCCACGGAAGGGGTCACGCACCATTTGAAGCCCAGCGCCGCCGGCTTCCTGATGACCGCCGAGATCGAGCATCTGGACCGCCTGCTGCAATCCCCGGAGGCGCCCTTCGTGGCCATTCTGGGGGGCGCCAAGATCTCCGGCAAGATCGACGTCATCGCCAACCTGCTCCCCAGGGTGGACCGCATCCTGATCGGCGGGGGCATGGCCTACACCTTCCTCAAGGCCCAGGGATACGGCATCGGCGCTTCCCTGGTGGAAGCCGACAGGCTGGATCTGGCTGGGGAGCTGCTGAAGCGCGCCGGGGGGAAAATCGTCCTGCCCGCCGACACGGTGGTGACCGACCGCCTGGACGTGCCCGCCCGCACGCTGGGCGCCGTCCGGACGGTTCCCGTGGAGGCGATCCCCGGTGGTTGGACCGGGGTGGACATCGGCAGCGCCAGCGTTCAGCGCTTCGCGGATCTCCTGGAGGGGGCCCGCACCGTGGTCTGGAACGGCCCCATGGGGGTCTTCGAGATCGCCGCGGCCGCCGACGGCACCTTTGCCATGGCCCGTCTGCTGGCTCAGTTGACCGCCAAGGGAGCCTTTACCGTGGTGGGCGGTGGCGATTCGGCCGCCGCCGTGACGTCCGCCGGGCTGGCCGACCGCATGTCCCATGTCTCCACCGGCGGCGGCGCGGCCCTGGAATTCCTGGAAGGCAAAGTGCTTCCCGGCGTGGCCGCCCTCTCGGACGCCTGATCCGCGACGGGCCGCCGGCGAAGCCGTGCCGGCTTGCCCGCCCCGTGCCGGGGAGTCATTGCGTGCATGCCGACGAAACCATTCGCGCCCATCTGGAGCGCATTTACGGAGCCGATGCGCAGCGGGCCTGGAGCCGCCTGGAGCCGCTGCTGGCCGGCCACCCGCCCCCCCCTAAGCCTTTCGTGCCGCGCTTCAGCGAAGCCGACGCGGTGCTGATCACTTACGGCGACAGCCTGCAGCGCGGCGCCGAAGCTCCCCTGCGCACCCTTGGAGCCTTTGCCCGGCGGCACCTGGGGAAGATCTTTTCGGCCATCCACCTCCTGCCCTTCTTCCCCTACTCCTCCGATGACGGCTTCGCGGTCACGGACTTCGAAGCCGTCGACCCCGCCCTGGGAGACTGGGAGGACATCCGGGCGCTGGGGGCCGATTTTCACCTGATGTTCGATTTTGTGCTCAACCACATCTCCGCCCAAAGCGCATGGTTCCGGAATTACCTGGAGGGGCGGCCGGGTTTTGCCGATCTGGCCATCGAGACCGACCCGGGCCTGGATCTTTCGGCCGTCGTGCGCCCCCGGGCCCTGCCCCTGCTGACCGAATTCCGGAAAGCCGACGGGCGCGGGGTTCACCTCTGGACCACCTTCAGCGCCGACCAGGTGGATTTGAATTACCGCAGCCTGGAGGTGCTGGAGCGCATGGTGTCCCTGCTGCTCTTCTACGTCCGCCAGGGCATGCGCTATGTGCGCAAGGACGCCGTGGCCTACCTCTGGAAGGAAATCGGCACGGACTGCATTCATCGACCCCAGACCCACTCCCTGGTCCAGCTCTTCCGCAGCGTCCTGGACCGGGTGGCGCCGGACACCCAGATCATCACGGAAACCAACGTTCCCCACCCGGAGAACGTCGGCTACTTCGGCGACGGTCGCAATGAAGCCCAGATGGTCTACAACTTCACCCTGCCGCCCCTGCTGCTCCACGCCTTCCTGAGCCGGGACGCAACCGCCCTGACCCACTGGGCCCGCTCCTTGAGGTCTCCCGGCCCCGCAACCACATTCTTCAACTTCACGGCCTCCCACGACGGCATCGGGNNTCCGCCCCCTGGAGGGTATCCTCCGCCCGGAAACCCGCGACGCCCTCGTGGCGGCGGTCCTGCGCCGCGGCGGTCGGATCTCCAGCCGGCACCAGCCGAACGGGAAGGAAAGCCCTTACGAGCTCAACATCACCTACCTGGACGCCCTGGCGCCCTCCGGCCGCCGCGGCACGGCCGCCCATGCGGTGCGCTTCCTGGCCTCCCAGGCCATCCAGTATGCCCTGCCCGGAGTCCCGGCCACCTATATCCACAGCCTGCTCGGTTCCCGCAACTGGTCGGCCGGCGTGCGGGCCACCGGCCGCCCCCGCTCCATCAATCGCCAGAAACCCTCCCTGGAGGCGGTCCTGGCCGAACTGGAAGACGCCCGTTCCCTGCGGGCACAAATCTTCCACCCCTATCGGCGCCTGATCGCGCTGCGACGCCGCCAGCCGGCTTTCCACCCCAACGCCGGTTGCACCGCCCTGGAGATCTCCCCGCGGCTCTTCGCCCTGCGACGGGAAGCCGCCCACCAGACCATCTGGGCCCTGACCAACATCTCCCCGCGCCCTCTGGTTCTTGACCGCCGCCGCCTCGACCTGCCTCCCGGCCTGCTGGACCTCTGGACCGGTGCCACCTGGAAGGGTGGTTCCCTCCGCCTGGAGGGGCACCAGTTCATGTGGCTTGTCGATCGCCCAAGGAAGGAGGATGCCGACCCGCCGGCCCTCGAGGCCTTCCCCGGAAGACAGGGCCCCTAAAACCAGGCCCCGTTTTTGGAGACGGCCTCCGGCGACCCGAGGATAGCCGTGCCGGGGCGCGACAGGCAGGTCCCGGGGTACTGGGGGGAAGCCCGCTGTGGCGGGGGCGGCAACCGGTTTCCGCGGCCGCGCAGACCACCGCCAGGGATGCCCCGTCAGAGGCCGACGCGCGGGGAGGCCCCCCGCAGGACCTCGCGCACGGCCAGGGCCAGGTCATCGCGCCTGACCGGCTTGTAGAGGAACTTGCGGATTCCCAGGGTCAGGGCATGCTCTTCGCCGATTTGCGCGTTGAACCCGGTACAGAGGATCACGGGCAGATCCGCCCGGAGTGCCAGCACCTCCCGGGCCAGATCCGCGCCGGTGATCTCGGGCATGGTCATATCGGTGACCATGAGATCCACGGCCTCCGGGTCGGCCTGGAAGGCTTCCAGGGCGGCCACGCTGTCCGTGAAGGTCCGTACCCGATAACCCAGCGCCTGCAACATCATCTC
Organism: Desulfobacteraceae bacterium UBA5852; assembly: GCA_002432195.1. Taxonomy (GTDB): domain Bacteria; phylum Desulfobacterota; class Desulfobacteria; order Desulfobacterales; family UBA5852; genus UBA5852. Next base: position 2,772 of record DJGG01000235.1, on the reverse strand, counting down.
CGTCACCCGGGCCACCTGGGGCTCGTCGTCCACCAGCAGGATGCGCTCGCCCCGGCCCGCAAGCGGCGGGTCCGAGCGGGTCTCCTCCACCAGGGACCCGCTCTCGGCCACCGGCAGGAACACATCGAAGACGGCCCCTTGCCCCGGCGCGCTTTCCACCCGGATCTCCCCGCGACAGGCCTCCACGATCCCATGCACCACCGAAAGGCCCATGCCGGTTCCCTTGCCCTTTTCCTTCGTGGTGAAGAACGGCTCGAAAATGCGGGCCCGCACGGCGGCGTTCATTCCATGCCCCGTGTCGCGCACCTGCAGGTGCAGCCAGCGCGGCCCACCCACGGTCGGGGGCGTTCCGCTGAAAGCCTCCTCCACGGAGACATCGCGCAGGCGTAAGTTCAGACGGCCGCCTCTGACCTGCATGGCCTGGGCGGCGTTGGTGCAGAGGTTCATGACGACCTGGTGGATCTGGGTCTGGTCGGCCAGCACGCTGGCGTCGCTGTTCAGCTCGGCCGCAATCTCGATGGTGGAGGGCAGGGAGGCCCGCAGCAGTTTGAGCGCTTCCCGCACCACGGCGCTCACGCACACCGGCTTGTACTCCACCTCCGCCTGGCGGCTGAACGTCAGAATCTGGCGGGTCAGGTCACGGGCGCGAAAGCCGGCATGGAGCACCTCCTCCAGGCTGAGGATCAATTGAGGGTGACCTTGCGCATCTTGCAGGGCGATTTCGCTGAAGCCGATAATGGCCGATAGGATATTGTTGAAATCATGGGCGATGCCTCCCGCCAAGGTGCCGATGGCCTCCATTTTCTGGGCCTGGCGCAGCTGGCTTTCCAGAGCCTGGCGTTCCTGGCGCGCCTTCTCGCGGTCCGTCACGTCCATGGCGATCTCCAGGCGCGCCAGGCGGCCGTCGCTCCAGTGGATGGCCCGGTCGAAGTTGAGGTAATGCCGGCCCGTGGCGTCGTGCGACGCTTCCCAGACAAGCACTCCGGTGGGCTGCCCCGCGGAATCCACCAGGGGGTGACGCGTGCGGTCCGCCACCGGCAGGTGAAAGACCTGGGCGATGTCCTCCCGGCTCCGACCGGTGTAATCCCCCCCCAAGCGGTCGCGCATGTGACGGTTCATGAACAGAATCGTACCGTCCCCCAAATCGGAGACGTAAATGTCGGCGTCGATGCTGTCCAGGACGGTGGCGAAACGCTCATGAGAGCGTCGCAGGTCGCTTTCCGCCTGGCGGCGCTCCTCCAGGGCCAGCGTCAGGGCGCGGCTGGTGTGTTGGAGCTCGCGGTGTTTGGATGCCAGGGCGACCGCGGCGGCCCGCTGATCCTCGAGGGTCTGTTTCAACCCTTGCACCAGGACGGAAAGCGACACCACGGCCATGGTGTTGAGCAGGAGAAAGTTGACGGTGATGACCCACCACTTGGCCTGCATGTTGGCGACGGCGGGCAGGTTCGACAGGTACCCGCCGGCCAGCAGAAATCCCAAGCCTGTGAGGGTGGCGGCATTCAAGCCCAGGCTCAGGTACCCTCCGCGGGTGCCGAACAGGACGCCCCCCATGACCGGAAAGGCAAAGAGCCATACCGGTCCGGCCCCGAAGGGGCCCAGCCGTATCAGCAGAAACACCCCCAGGGCGAAAATGATCCCCAGGATCGCCGCAGCCCGCAGGCCGAAGGGCATTCGGCGTCCGCGCCAGGCGACGACCAGCCAGAGGTAGACGAGGGTGTCGATGACGGCCACCGACCAGAGGCTTTCCTTGACCGCCAGATAGACGCTGGGCACGTAGGCCGGCAGGCCCAGGAGAGCGCCTGCCGTGTAGAGCGCATGCAGGATGCGTTCGCGCCAATAGGTCAGGGACTGGGCCGGGGAAGCGGACTCTGCGGGCGGGCCGTGCAAGGCGGCCTGTAAGCGTTCCCGGAAAAAAGGCATGGCAGGCTCCCACCGATTTTCGCAACGGTCGAAACCGGGGGGCGCCCGCCGCGGTCCCCCCGTTCCGCGTTCGAATCGGCATCGTGTCCTAGTGTGGTGTCCCGGAAAAATCTCGAATAAGGCCTTCGAGCGGGCCGGGGATCGCCCGCTTTCTCCGGTTCCGCCCTCCCCCACCGGTGCCCGATAATGGCCCGCGGCGCCGCTCCTTCACCGGCGCTCAAGCTTGACCGGTGGATCGGTATTCATTAATATCAGCCGGTGTGAACCCAATCCAAGACGGTTACCAAGGAGGATCCATGAAGTACGCGCCATTCCTGCTGGTCTTGGCGGCCGCCGCCATCTTTGGAACTTCCTGGGCTGCCGCCGCGGATCTTTACTACTGGACCGATGAAAATGGCGTTCGCCATTACAGCAATACCGGCCTGCCGGACAACGCCCGCCACGTCGGGACCATTCCCGAAGGCGCATCCCCGCCGGCCACCGTGGACAGCGGGCGGGACCACCTCGATGATGCCCTGGACAGCTATCAGTCCGGCGGCGCCGATGCCACGCGCGACGCGCGTGAAGCCGAACGCCGGGAGCAGCGCTCGGAACGCCGCGATCGCGAGATTGCATCCGAACGCCAGCGTCTGCAGGATGAGATCCGCGCGGTGGACAACCTTTCCATCGGCAAGTCGTTTACCCTCGGCATGAAGGAGCATCGCGCCGGGCTCCTGAAACGCCAACTGGCCCTGTTGAACAGCGACCCGGCCCGCTATTTCGACCTCAAGCGCAAAGGCGAACTCGATGCCTTCGCCGCCTCTGGCGCCGGGGAGACCCGCCCTTAGCAGGTGGATAAACAAGCATCAGGCC
>DJGG01000147.1:2708-2868 GCA_002432195.1 Desulfobacteraceae bacterium UBA5852 | reverse complement strand
TCGGCTTCCCGGAGGCGGGCCTGCTCCTCTTCGGCGCGCCGGCGCTCTTCTTCGGCTTCCCGGAGGCGGGCCTGCTCCGCTTCGGCACGCCGGCGCTCTTCCTCGGCTTCCCGGAGGCGGGCCTGCTCCTCTTCGGCGCGCCGGCGCTCTTCCTCGGCTT
>DJGG01000147.1:0-2683 GCA_002432195.1 Desulfobacteraceae bacterium UBA5852 | reverse complement strand
CCTCGGCTTCCCGGAGGCGGGCTTGTTCTTCCTCGGCGCGTTTCTGGGCTTCCGCGCGTTCCAGCTCCTCCTGCTGGCGCTTCAGCATGGCGGCTTTGGCGGCCAATTCGCGTTGGCGTTGCGCTTCCGCTTTCTCCTGGGCTTCGATATGGCGCCGCAGGGCATCCGCCTTTTCCAGGTCATCGTAGTATTTGGAGAAGTTGATGCCGCATTGCAGGCAGTCTTCGGCCAGGAAATTGTTCGCCTGACCACAATTGGGGCAGGTGATCGTTTTGACTTTCATGCGGCGGAACCCTTTCTTCCAGAAGGCCAATTGCCTGCCGGCCGGTGGGAGCCCTCACAGCCGGGGTTGCCGGTCAGCCAAGGCCTTTGGAAATCAGCACGCCGATACTGACGGCGNNGAGCGCCCACTCCTTGATGGTCAGCTCGTCGGTGAACCGCTTGATCTTCTGGCGCAGGTATAGGTTGAAATGCTTCTGCTCCTGGGCTTTTTCGGCGGCGGCCAAGCCCTGGGCGAGTTTCTCGAGGCGCCTTTCCAGGTCACGGATCATCTCTGATGCTCCTGTCGGGTGAGGTTGCCGCTGGTTCTCCGTCGGTTACGTCCGGCGGCGGGATATCCGGCGGCGGTCAATCGGCCGTGGGGGTTCGAAAGCCCCGGGGAATGCTGCCGTTGGCCTCCTGCCGGGCCCTGGCGACCGGCGGGGCGTTCGCTCTCGCCTTGCCGGACCAGGCCTGGGATAGTGGGGATAAGGGCTGGCCAGGGGGGGCCGAACGCTCCGATCCTATAGCCAAAATCGGCTCTCCTGTCAATGCGGCCCTGGTGTGGGGAGCGCTTCCCGGAGCCCGGCGGGACCGCGCCCCGGGGAAGATGGTTGACGCCGCAACGGGAATGCCTGATCCTAACCGCGGAAACTTTTTCGGACAGGCGGGCCCCGGGCCCGCCCGTACCCCACGGAGATGCGACCATGACCCTATTTACGCCCGGCCTCCCGGCGGCGCACGCGCTCCCGGCGCCGGCGCACTGGTTTCTCTTCGAGGCCAATCGGCTGTTGGTGCTTGTCAGGGACGGGGTGATCCAGGTCCCGGAGTGGGACGACCCATCGCGTTTCGGCTTGCGCGTCACCGAGACCCACTACCTGGGTTGTCTTGGGGGGCGCGCCTGCAAGGCCGGGGTGCTGGCGACGGAGGCCGACCTGCCGGGGGGGACCCGGCTGGAGGAATTGCGCCGCCTGGCCGGTCGGCTGCCGGCCGCCCTGTACACGGCCGCCGGTTACGGGCTGCAGCTCACCCGGTGGGGGGCCAGCCGCCGGTTCTGCTCCCGGTGCGGCCGGCCGCTGGAGGACCGCCGCGAGGAACGCGCGCGGGAGTGCCCCGTTTGCGCCTGGGTGGAATACCCCGTGATGCCCCCGGCCGTGATTGTGGCGGTCACCCGGGGGGAGCGCCTGCTGCTGGCCCGCGCGCGCCGCTTCCCCGGCCGCCTCTTCAGCGTGCTGGCCGGCTATGTGGAGGCCGGGGAGTCGCTGGAGGCGTGTGTGCGGCGGGAGGTCCGGGAGGAGGTGGGGCTCACGATCCGGCGCCTGCGATACGTGGGCAGCCAGCCGTGGCCCTTCTCCGGGGCCTTGATGGCGGGGTTCACGGCCGAATACGCCGCCGGCCGCCTGTGCGTCGACGGCGAGGAGATCGTCGAGGCCGATTGGTTCGCGGCCGGGCGGTTGCCGGCGATTCCGGAGCCCCCCAGCCTGGCCCGGCGCCTCATCGACGCCTTCGTCCGCCGCCAGGCCCGACGCCCGCCGGAGGCGGCGGGGCAACCGCCGGCCGTGTCCGCCCCCATGGCCCCGGAGCGCTGAATCTCACGGGCCTGCGGCCGGCGCCCCAAAGTGCGCGGCCCCCGCAAGGATGCGGGGATCGTCGATATCCAGAAAGGCGCCGCTCCATTCCCGGGGGGCCTGGAGCGCCAGCCAGGCCAGCACCCGCCCCGAGGCCTCGGGGGAGCGCAGCCGCCCCTCGGCCTTGAGCCCCTGGAAGTAGGCCACCTGGGCGGCGCGCATGCCGTCGGGCCCCTTGGACCGGATGAGGGTCTGCATGGCGGTATCCACCACCCCGGGGCGCAGCGCCAAGGACGTCACCTCCGGCTCCTCGGCGGCCAGAACGCGTGTCAGATGGGTCACCGCCGCCTTGGCGGCGCAGTAAGCGCTCCAACCCTCCACGGCCTTGACCGCGGCCCCTGAACTGACGGCGACGATGCGGCCGCGGGACTCCCGCAGCAAGGGCAGGGCCGCCCGCGACCAGAGGAAGGGGGCCAGGAGGTTGACCTCCAGGTTGCGGCGCCAGGCCCGGGAGTCGGCGTCGGCCAGCCGGGCGATGGGCGCGAGCACGCCGGCATTGTTGATCAGTCCGTCCAGGCGGCCGAAGCGCCGGCGTGCCAGCGCCACCGCGGCGGCAGCGGCCCGCGGGTCGGTGACATCCGCGGTCTGGAAGGCCGCGCGGCCCTTGGCGGCGCGCACTTGCCGGGCGGTTCGAACCAGTTCCGCGCGGCCGCGGGCCACCAGGATGACGGTGGCGCCGGCCCGGCCCAGACAGATGGCCGCCGCCGCGCCCAAACCGCGCGAGGCCCCGGTGACGATGACCACCGGCGAAGATCGAGAGGGCATGGGAGACTCCTTAGTGGTCACGGTCATAAATC
>DJGG01000044.1 GCA_002432195.1 Desulfobacteraceae bacterium UBA5852 | reverse complement strand
CCTGGACGATGGCCGCCGCCTTCTGGCCCGATTTCTGGATGATTTCCACGGGACGGCGGTAGGGGCTGGTCAAGGGCATGTCCAGCAGCAGCAGGTCGGGATAGCTGACGACACCGGAGAGGATGTTGTTCAGGTCATGGGCCACGCCTCCGGCCAGCATGCCGATGGCTTCCATTTTCTGGGCCCGCTGGAGCCGCGCGTGGAGCTGCTTCTTCTCGCTTTCGGCCTGGCGGTGCTCCGTGATGTCCCGGGCCACGCCCAGAAGACTTTTCACTTCGCCCTGGCTGTCGAAGAGGATGCTGATGGTGACGTCCATCCACACCCGGCGCCCATCCCGGTGGCGCATTTCCAGCTCCATGTGGTAGGGCCCCGGGAGGCCCCGGCGGGTGTTGCGCAGGACGTTGCGGATGGTCCGGGCGGCCTGCCCATAGGCCTCGGGGGCCAGCAGTTGGCGGAGGGTCAGGGCGCTGGCCTCGGCCACGCTGTAGCCCAGGACCCGCGTCACCGAGGGGCTGATGAAATCCATGCGCAGGGTGGTGCGGTTGAGGATCCAGATGACGTCGGTGACGTTGTCGGCGAAGAGGCTCAGCTTGCGTTCGTTGTCCTGGAGCTGCCGGAAGACCATGGCGTTGTTGATGGCCACGGCCAGCTGGGAGGCGACACCCTGCAGCAGGTTGATGTCGCTCTGGTTCATCCCCCGGCCGGTGCGCACGTCGGCCATGGCCAGCAGCCCCATGGTCCGTTCCTGGTACTCCAGGGGCACGCAAGCCAGGGAGCCCACGCCCCAGCCTTTGAGGGTGCCCAGCAGTTCAGGGGCGAGCTGGTCTCCGGCGTCTTCGAGCCGGTTGAGCAGGAATGGGCGGCGGGTATGGTAGGCCTCGGACAGCAGGTCTCCCTCCCGGGGAGGCAGGGCCAGGAGAGCGTCTTCCAGCGACACCTGCACGGAGGGGTCGAAGCCGCGGCTTCCCCGGCAGGCCAGCTGATGGGGTGTTCCCGTGGACAGCAGGATCAGGCCGCGGCGGAAATCCAGGTGCTGTTCCAGCACCTCCAGGGCCTGGCCGATCAAGCGGTCCACGTCCATGACCCCGGAGACGGCCCGGCCGATCTCCTGGTGCAGCCGGGCATGGTGATAGCGGGTGTTCATCTCCTCGATGCGGGCCTTGGAGGTGTCGCCCTGCTTCTCGATGGCCTGGGTCAGCTCGCGGTTGCGGTGGGCGGCGGTGATGAGGGCCAGCAGCAGAAAGGCCAGGAGCCCCGCGGCCAGCACTAGCCCTCCCCGCAGAGGGGTGCCGGCCAGGGCGGCCACGGCGGCGGCCAGCAGGCCCAAGGGCGGGGTCAGGTTGCGCCAGCGGCGCCAGAAGGTGGAACGCTGGGGGGACCAGGTGATCAGGTAACGGCAGGCGGCATCCCCGCGGTGGAGGCACTCGGGATGGTCGATCTGGGCCAGACCGTTGGCGAAGAGGGTGCCGGCGCTTTCGAAGATGCCCCAGCGGTTCTGGCATTGGTAGGGCTTTTCCTGCACCCCCGGCATGGGTGTGGCGACGATCTCCACCCGGTTGGGCCCCAGGCTCCGGGCCCGCAGGCGGGCACCCCGGCTGAGGTAGTTGCTCACCTTCTCGGAGATCATGTAGATGGACGCCGGGTCGATCACCCCCAGGACGTACTGCTTGATGGTCCCCATGGTGCCGGACTGGATGGTGAAGCGGCCCACCTTGCGGGAGATCTCCGGGTCCCGCACGATGTCGTTCATCTTCTCGTGAAAGCGGTCGGTCTGCTGTTGGGTAAACCAGTGGGACGGGTCCTCCACCTCGTAGCGGGTCATGCCGGCGTGTTCGAGCATCCGCTCGATCTCCAGGCGCGGGTAGCGGGCTTCGAGATACTGGAGGTAGGTGTGGACGATCTGGCTGTTGTAGATGGGGGATGGGTCGTTCATGGCTCCTGGCGGGGCGCGTCGGCCGCGGTGATCGGTTACCGCGGCAGGCAGCGTCCGGGTGGGCGCCGGGCAGCGGGGGCGGCGCAGTCCGGGAGATTCAGGCCTTGGCGGCCTTCAAGCCGATCCCGCCCCCGAGGGGCTTTCGGAGGGGGCCGACCCTGGGTGGATTGCCCCACGCAACTTCTTTTGCGGCTTCAGGATAGGCAAGGGCCGTTTCAGCGTCAAGCATAATCACGCCTGCGGGATGCGGGATCAGCCGGGGTTCGGGCCGCATAGGCGCTTGAGGGTCCGGACAAACTCCCAGTCGAAGCCCTCCCGGCGGCAGGGCAGTACGGCGTTGTTGGTGAACAGCGGATCGGCGGCCAGGTCGTAGCGTGAGGCGGCCATGGCCTGGGGCCAGAGGCGGGTGCCCGGAATGGGGGAGTAATAGGCCGGAATGGGCTGCAGCCCGGCGGCGCGGACGGCCCGGATGGCCTCGGCCACGCCGGCCGGGTCCTGTTCGGGAAGGCCCACCAGGAGATAGGCCCCCGCCTCCCGCGGGCCGAAGCCGGCCTCGCGCAGGTAGGCGGCGGCCTGGGCGAACTCGGCCGGGGAGGCCTTGCGGTCCAGAGGGCGGCGGGGAGGCGCCTCCAGGGTTTCCAGCCCCAGCCGCACGGTGTGGAAGCCCGCACGGCGCATGAGGGCGGCCGTGCGCGGGGTGATGCCGCGGATGTGCACGGCATTGGGGGTGTGGAAGCGCACAGGGGGGACCTCCCGGAGTACGCGTTCCAGCAGGGGCACGGCATGCGCCTCCGGATCCACCAGCAGGGCGTCGTCGTAGAAGACGAAGTCCCGCACCCCCCGGGAGGTGGCCCAGAAGCGGATCTCCCGCGCCACGGCGGCCGGGCGGCGGCGCCGGAAGCCGGGGTGCAGCAGCCGGGAGGCGCAGTAGGCGCAGTCGAAGGGGCAGCCTTCGGAAGTCAGCAGGGGCACGAACCCCAGGGCCGATTGGAGGTCGAAGGCCGGGTAGGGGCGGGCGTCGGGATCTTCCAGGGGGTAGCGCGCGGGCGCGCGCCAACCGGTCTCCTCGGCCACCAGGTCGAGGATCAGGGCCTCGGCGGGGCCGCCGACCACCCGGTGGGCCCCGCTGACCGCCCGGGCGTGCTCGGGCCAGAGGGTGGCGTAAGGGCCTCCCAGCAGGATGCGGACGCCGGGGAAGGCTTGCCGCACCAGGGCCAGGGTGGCCTGGAGACCGGGGTACCAGTAGGTCATCCCGGAGGTGGCCAGGACCAGGTCGGGGGCCGGCAGGCGCCGCAGGTCCTCCCGCAGCCAGTCCTCCGGGGGGCCGTAGCGGCTGAAGTGCCGGGGCACATCCGCCAGCCCCGGGGGCTTGGGGCGCCGCGCTTTGAGGAAGGGGCCGCGGCCGTTGCGGGCCCCGGGGGCGCCCCCGGCGGCGCGGGGGTGGAAACGGTCCAGGCAGTCCACCAGGCTCACCCGGCAGCCGTGGTCCCGCAGCACGGCGCCCAGGCGCAGCAGGCCCAGGGGGCGCGCCCAGACATCGTAGGCCGCGAAATCATCGATCCAGGGATTGACGAGGAGAATATGCGGCGCGGCGGGGTCGGCCATCAGGCAGGGGGATCTGCGGGCCTCGGCCCGCGGGAGCGGCGGCGGTTAGTCCTCATCATCGTCCGGGAAATAGGTCATGGAGGTCTTCTTGAGCTCCCGGCGGCTGAAGAGCAGCAGGTAGTCGTCGACGCCGGTCTCCCGGGCGATCGCCCGGGCAATGGCATGGCAGTTGGCCTCGCAGTCGGCGTGGATCATGGTGTAGAGGTTGTAGGGCCACTCGGGGGTGGGGTTGCGCCGGTAGCAGTGGGAGATCTGCCGCTGGGCGGCCATGTGGCGGCCGATGGCCTCCACGCGGTCTTCCTCCACGCGCCAGGCGCCCATGGCGTTGGCCGCGTACCCCGATTTCTGGTGGCGCAGGGTGGCCCCGAAACGCCGGATGTAGCCCCGTGCCTTGAGATCCCGGAGAGTCGTCAGAAACGCCTCTTCGGTCAGGCCGGACCTGGCGGCCAACTCCGCGTAAGGCCGCGCGGTCACAGGGATATCCCCCTGGATGGCGGCGACGACGCTCTTCTCGGTGGCGTTGAGCATGGGCCGGTATAGCGGGGAAATCCGCGGGCTGTCAAGGCCTGGCGGCCGGCTGCGCCCTTCAGGCCGGGAAGCCGAGCTTGAAGCGCAGGCGCAGGACCCCGTCGTGGTGATCGGTTCCCGTGATGCGGAAGTGCTCCAGGAGGCCCGTACGGGTCACATGGGGTCCCGCGCAGGGGCAGGCATCGTAGTCCCCCACGCAGACCACCCGCACGGTTTCACCGGTTTCCGCCGGCAGGCGTGCGAGGTCGAAACGGCTCTCCGCCGCGCTGCGGGGCTCCAGGTGCCAGGTCACCGGCAGGTCCAGGGCGATGACCCGATTGACCTCCGCCTCCAGGGCGGCAACGTCGTCGGCCGCCAGGGGGTGGGGATAGCGGTAGTCGCACTTGGACTTGCGCCGCTCGATGTGCGCGCTGAAGCACCGGCCGCACCCCAGGCGCCGGTCCACCGCCTGGTTGAGGATGTGCTCGGCCGTGTGCATGCGGGGGTCGACGGTCTTCATGGCGGGTCATCTCCACCTGCGGCCAGGGGGGTCGTGGCGGCAGCGGTCTGCCGCCCGTTTACATCCGGCCCCCCAGCTAATATATTGGCGTCGTCCGGTCAAGCCCGGATGGTCGCTGGGGTGCCGGGGCGCCCCTCAGGGAAACGCGAAGGACGGTGGCAGGATGGATTGGCAATGGCGGAGGCGGGGGGTGGGGCGTGGCCTGCGATGGGCCGCTGTGCTGTTGGTCGGTATCCTTTTGTACAACACCGGGGCGGCCGCCGAGATCCCCCCTTGGGAGGAGGACCCACTGACGCCCCTGGCGGGGCGGCTGCAGGCTAAGGTCGCCCTGGGAGACGCTGCCCACGGCGGCGGCTGCCGGGGGGAGCGCCTCTGCGGCAGGCCCCTGGCGTCCGCGTTTTATGCGTCGCGCGGCTACCGGCCGGCCTGGATCGGGAGCGCGGGTCCGCTCCCCGAAGCCTTCGAGCTTTTGGCGCAGATCCGCGGCCTCGAGGCCGTCGGCCTCCAGCCCGGGGATTACCACCTGGCGGCCCTGGAGGATCTCCTGGCCGGCTCCCGAGAGGAAACGCCCCTGGATTTCGCCGCTGAGGCCGACCGCTGGGTCGACCTGGACCTGCTGCTCACCGACGCCTTCCTGCTCCTGGGGGCCCACCTGCTGGGCGGACGGGTCAACCCGGAAACGCTCCACGGCGAGTGGGTCGCCGCCAGCCCCGAGGTGGACCTCGCGGAGGCGCTCACCGGCGCGCTGGCCTCCGGGCAGCTCGCCGAAACCCTGGCACTTTTCTATCCCTCCCACGCCGGCTACCNNNACCTCGGGATGCAACGTTACCTGGAGCACTACCGGGGCCTGGCCGCCGCGGGGGGCTGGCCCGAGGTGCCCGAGGGGCCCAGCCTCCACCCGGGGGAGCGGGGCGCGGCCGTGGCGCTCCTGCGGCGCCGGCTTGCCGCCAGCGGCGACCTGGCCGAGCAACGGGTCGCCGATGCGCTGTGGTTCGATGGGGAATTGGCCGCGGCCGTCCAGCGATTCCAGGAGCGTCACGGCCTGGAGGCCGACGGGGTGGTGGGCCGGGCCACGCGCCGGGCCCTGAACGTTCCGGCGGACCAGCGGGCCCGCCAGATCGAAATCAACATGGAGCGCTGGCGCTGGGTGCCCCGGGACCTGGGGCTGCGCCACCTGCTGATCAACATCGCCGACTTCACCCTCCAGGCGGTGGCCGGCGGCCGGGAAATGCTGCGCATGCCGGTGGTGGTGGGCCGCCCGTTCCGCAAGACACCGGTTTTCAGCGGGCTGATGACCTATCTGGACGTCAATCCCTTCTGGAACGTGCCCCACAAGCTCGCCGTGCAGGACATCCTGCCCAAGATCCAGCAGGACCCGGACTACCTCGCCCGGGAAGGCTTCGAGGTTTTCGCCACCTGGGACGATGGCGCCCTGCCCCTGGACCCCGCCGGGATCGACTGGGGCGGCTTGACGCCGCGGCAGTTCCCCTACCGCCTGCGCCAGGCCCCCGGCCCCCTCAACGCGCTGGGGCGGATCAAGTTCATGTTCCCCAACCGGTTCGCCGTCTATCTCCACGACACCCCCGCCCGGCAGCTTTTCCAGAAGCCGTCCCGGTTGTATTCCTCGGGCTGCATCCGGGTGGCGCATCCGCTGGAGTTGGCGGAATTCGTGCTGGCGGACAGCGGCGCATGGAGCCGGGAGGCCTTGCAGGCGGTGGTGGACTCGGGGGCCCGACGGGTGGTGCGCCTCGCGCGGCCCCTTCCGGTGCATGTGCTCTATTGGACGAGCTGGGTGAGCGCGGACGGACGCCTGCAATTCCGCGAGGACGTCTACCGGAGGGATGCACCCTTGGAGCGGGCGCTCCAGGAGCTCCGGTCCCCGGCGCCGCCGGCCTGACGCCCGGCAACACCGC
>DJGG01000040.1:59154-63963 GCA_002432195.1 Desulfobacteraceae bacterium UBA5852 | reverse complement strand
TTCAGCCTGAGGCGCAGTTTATTCACAGGCTGATAGTGTGGTGCCCCGGAAAAATCTCGCATAAGGCCTTCGAGCGGGCCGGGGGCCTCCCATCCCGGGACACAACACTATAGCCTTCCCCGCCGGCCTCAAATCCAGGGCACCAGCTCCAGGAGGTCGGTGATGGCGGCAAAGGCCTTGAAGGCCGTGAGGTAGTCGGGGGCCCGGTAGACCAGGGTATCCCCGCTCACCCGTTCGGTGCCGGGGAGGCGCAGGGCCCGGTCCACCGAGGAGGCGGTGGTGAAGCGGATCTCCATGATCACCGCGGTTTCTTTCAGGACGAGGGGTTCGAAGGTCTCCAGGCGCGCCAGGGCCCGCGCGACCGCCGTGTAGATCGCCTCCCGGCAGCGCTGGGGGTGGAGGCAGATGCCGGCGTAGGCCCCGATGGACTCCTTGACCACCGCCGTCTCGATGCCCGGCAGCAGCTCCCGGGCCTCCCGGCAGGCCACTGCGTCGCCGGCGATCATCACCACGGGGACCTTGAAGACGCCCGCCAGCAGTGCGTTGAGGCCGATCTCCCCCACTTGCAGGCCGTTGAACTTGAGCGCGGCCACCCGGCTGTGGAAGATGTGGGCGATGGCGGCGTCGGTGGTGCCGGCCATGCCGTGGTAGCCCACGTAACAGACGGCATCCATCCCCCGGTCCACCCCTTCCATCATGGCCAGGGGCCGCGGGGAGCCCATGACCAGGCGGGCGCGCTCGTCCAGGGCCTCGGGGAGCAGGTTCAGTCCCACGTTGTGGGCGTCCACCACCAGGACATCCGTGGCCCCGGCGTCAAACGCCGCCCGCACGGCCGCGTTGACCTCCTCGGTCATCAGCCTCCGGGCCTGGGCGTATTCCCGCCCCTGGATGCCGGAATGCTCGCTGCGCACCACCGACCCGACGCCTTCGATATCCGCCGATACGAGAATCTTCATCTGTCATGCCTCGCTTCATGTGCGCGCAGAGTGCCTTCGGGCGCCCCGCCGCGTGTTGGTCCGCAGGCGGCGGAGGCCCCGCCGTCGCTGTCTTAAGTTTCCGTTTCATCCATAGAGGTGGCAATCCACCCAATGCTCCGGCCCCATCTCCACGTGGGGGGGCGCCACCTTCGGGCAGACCGCCATGACCTCCGGGCAGCGGGTATGAAACCGGCAGCCGCTGGGGATCTGGAGGGGGCTGGGCACGTCCCCCGGCAGCACGGCCAGGTTTTGCCGGCGGGTGGGATCCGGGCGGGGCACCGCGGCGATGAGGGCCCGGGTGTACGGGTGGTAGGGGTGGCGGAAAAACGCCTCCTTGGGGGCGGTCTCCACCAGGCTTCCCAGGTACATCACGGCGATCTGCGTGCTGATGTGCCGCACCACGGCCAGGTCGTGGGAGATAAAGAGATAGGTGTACCCCTGGGCCCGCTGCAGGCCGGCGATCAAGTTGAGGATCTGGGCCTGCACGGAGACGTCCAGGGCCGAGGTGGGTTCGTCGAAGACGATGAAATCCGGCCCGGTGATCAGCGCCCGGGCAATCCCGATCCGCTGCCGCTGCCCCCCGGAGAACTCGTGGGGGTAGCGGTGGAGATGCTCGGCCTGGAGCCCCACGTCCGCGAGGGCCGCCAGGACCCGGGCCTCGAGGGCCGTCCCCTTGACGCCCTGCTGCAGGCGCAAGGGATAGCCCACGATCGTGGCCACGGTCATGCGGGGGTCGAGGGAGGACTGGGGGTCCTGGAAGACCACCTGGAGCCTGCCCCGCAGACGGCGGAAATCCGTCTCCTTGAGGGGCAGGATGTCCTGCCCGTTGTAGAGCACCTGGCCTGCGTCGGCCGCCAGGAGGCGCAGGATGCAGTTGCCCACCGTGGACTTGCCGCTGCCCGACTCCCCCACGAGCCCCAGGGTCTCGCCGCGGCGCACCGCCAGGGACACGTGGTCCACGGCCGTCAGGCGCCGGGGGTGACGCCCCAGAAAGCCCCCCGGGACGTGGAAGCGCTTCACCAGGTCGCGGGTTTGGATCACCGGGGTCACGCGGTGCCTCCCCTGGAGCTGTGGCAGGCCACGGCGTGCTCCGGCGTGACCCAGCAGAGCCCCGGTACGTCACGGGCGCAACCGGGGCCGCCGACGGTGCAGCGGGGGTGGAACCGGCAGCCGGGGGGCCGGTCGATGAGGGTGGGAACGGTGCCGGGGATGGAGAAGAGCGGCCGGGCGCCGCCCCCCGGGGCGTCGTCTGCCGGCGGGTCCACATCCGGGATGGCCGCGATCAGCCCCTGGGTGTAGGGGTGCAGGGGGCGGGCGAACAACTCCTCGACGGCGGCCAGTTCCACCACCTGCCCGGCGTACATCACGGCCACCCGGTCGCAGACCTGGGCCACCACCCCCATGTCGTGGGTGATGAGGAGCACGGAGATGCCGCGCCGCCGGCTCAGGCCCGTGAGGATGGCCAGCACCTGCCCCTGGACCGTCACGTCCAGGGCCGTGGTGGGCTCGTCGGCGATGAGCAGCTGGGGGTCGCAGACGAGCTCCATGGCGATCATGACCCGCTGGCGCATGCCCCCGGAGAGCTCGTGGGGGTATTTCTTCAGCACCTCTTCGGGGTCCGGCATCTGCACCTGGTGCAGCATCCCCGTGCACAGGGCGTCGGCCTCCCGCCGCGCGAGCCCCCGGTGGCGCCGCACCACCTCCCGCATCTGATTGCCCACGGTGAAAACGGGATTCAGGCTGCTCATGGGCTCCTGGAAGATCATGGAAATCTCCCGCCCCCGGACCCGGCCCATGCGCTTTGGGGAAACGCTGAGCAGGTCTTCGCCGGCGAAGCGGATGGATCCGCTGGTGATCTTCCCCGGCGGCGCGGGAATCAGGCGCAGGATGCAGCGGGCGGTCACGGACTTGCCGCACCCGCTCTCCCCCACCAGCCCCAGGATCTCCCCCCGGTTCACGCTGAGGCTCACGTGGTTCAGGACACTCGAGGTTCCCTGGTAGTTGGAGAACTCCACCGACAGGTTTTCGATGCTCAGAAGCGTGCCCATGGCCTACCTGCGAATCCGGGGATCGAGGATGTCCCGCAGGGCGTCCCCCAGGATGTTGAACCCGGTCACCGTGGTGAGGATGAACAGCCCCGGGAAGGTGGCATACCACCACTGGTCCATGAGGAACTTGCGCCCCACGCTGATCATGGCCCCCCATTCCGGCGTGGGGGGCTGGGCCCCCAGCCCGATGAAGCTCAGGGAGGCGGCGATGAGGATGGTGTCCCCCAGGGTCAGGGTGCCCAGCACGATCACCGAATTCAGGCAGTTGGGCAGGATGTGGTGGGCGATGATCCAGCGGTTGCGGGCCCCGGAGACCCGGGCGGCGGCGATGAAGGGCAGTTCCTTGACGGCCAGGGCCTCGCCGCGCACCATGCGGGCGAACTTGGGAATCATCACGAAGGCCACCGCCAGGATGGCGTTGTTCAGGCTCGGCCCCATGGCGGCCGCCAGGGCCATGGCCAGCACCAGGGAGGGAAACGAGAGGATCACGTCCATCACGCGCATGATGAGGTTGTCCACGCGGCCCCCGTAGAAGCCCGCCACGGCCCCCAGCACGGAGCCGATGCCCCCCGCGATGAGAATCACGACGAAACCGATGCGCAGCGAAATCCGCGCCCCGTACATGACCCGCGTCAGGATGTCCCGGCCCATCTCGTCGGTGCCGAACCAATGGGCCGCGCCGGGGGGCTGGAGCCGTTCCGCCAGGCTCAGCCGCAGGGGGTCGTAAGGCGCCAGCCAGCCGGCCGCAAGGGCCATCGCCCCCATGGCCACGAGGATGACCAGCCCGGCCATGGCCGTGGGGTTGGCCCGCAGGAGGCGCCAGGTGAGGCGCAGCTCGCGCCATTTGGGGTGCTGTCGCAAGGGGATACCCATGGGCGTCAGTACCGGATCCGGGGGTTCAGGAAGGCGTAGAGCACGTCCACGCCGAGATTGATGGAGACATACACGAGGGCCACCACCAGGGTGAAGCCCATGATGGCCGGGAAATCGAGGTAATTCACCGAATCCACGACATATTTCCCCATCCCCGGCCAGCCGAAGATGGTTTCGGTGAGAATCGCCCCCCCCAGAAGCTCACCGAAGGAAAGCCCCGTGATGGTGACCGTGGGGATCAGGGAGTTCTTGAAGGCGTGCTTCAGCACGATCACCCACTCGGCAATGCCGTTGGCCCGGGCCGTGGTGATGAAATCCTGCCCTAGGACCTCGATCATGGAGGAGCGCACGATGCGGGTCACGATGGCCAGATAGACGTAGGACAGGCAGAAGGCCGGCAGGAGAATGTGGGCGGCGGCGTTGGCGAAGATGTCCCCGCGGCCGGCCAGCAGGCTGTCGATGAGGTAGAGGCCGGTGGCGTGAGCCGGCGCGCTGAAGTCGATGTCCAGGCGGCCGGAGCCGGGCAGCCACCCCAGGTTGCGGTAGAAGAGCAGGAGCAGCATCAGGCCCAGCCAGAACACCGGCATGGAAACCCCGAAGACCGAGAAGACCCGCGTCAGGTGGTCGGTCAGGCGGTTGCGCCGCACGGCGGAGAGGATGCCCAGGGGGATCCCCGCCCCCAGGCAGATGGCGATGCTGGCCAGGGTGAGCTCGAGCGTGGCCGGGAAGAAGTCCCGCAGGTCATGGGTCACCGGGCGGTGGTTGCGGATGGAGATCCCCAGGTCGCCGTGCACCAGGCCGCCCAGGAAGGTCAGGTACTGGACGGCCAGCGGCCGGTCGAGGCCGTGGGCCTTGCGGATGCTCTCCACGGCCTCCCGGCTGGCCTTGGGCCCGGCGATCATCTTGGCCGG
>DJGG01000040.1:14157-59141 GCA_002432195.1 Desulfobacteraceae bacterium UBA5852 | reverse complement strand
TTCCCCGGGAATGGCATGGGAGATCACGAAGACCAGGATGGTGACCCCCACGAGGACCGGAACCAGGTACAGCAGGCGCCGCAGGATGTATTGCAGGATGCGCATGGGGGGTGTTCCGGTGCCTTCCGTCCATCCTTAGACAAGCCTTGCGCGCGTCCCTCGGGCGGGCCGGGGAGCCCCGCCCCCCGGCTTTCAGCCGAATCGACGCTTCCGAAGCCCAATCCAATCGGCACGTGGCTTCCGGGCCGAGGCTGCCGATGCTCCCGCTCGCCCGCCTCCCCGGCATTCCAGTTTCGAGTTTCGAGATTCGAATTTCGAATTTATAGATCGGTGTCCGGCCGGGGAGCCAAGCTCCCCGGCCGGGCGGCGATCATCACTGCTTGGAGATGTTTTCGAAATTGTACATGGACTCGAGCATGGGGTTGAAGATGAAGCCCTTCACGTTCTTCCGCAGGGGCACGATGGTCTGCACCTGGTAGAGGAAGATGTAGGGCGCCTCCTTCATGATGATCTCCTGGGCCTGGTGGTAGAGCTTGGTGCGCTCGGCCTGGTCGGCGATGCTGGCGGCCTTGCGGATCAGGGTGTCCACCTGGTCATTCTTGTAAAAGCTGCGGTTGCCGGGCAGTCCCCCGTTCTTGGAGTCGAACCAGAAGTTCATGAACATGTAGGGGTCAGCGAAGTCCGGGCTCCAGGCCCCCAGGCAGAGCTCGAAATCGCCCTTGTCCATGCGGTCCCGCAGGGTGGGGTTGGCCATCAGCTCGAGCTTCAGGTTGACGCCGATCTCGGCGAAGTTGCTCTGGAGGATGGTGGCGATCTGCTCCCAGGAGGGACGCCGCTCGGAGTAGATCAGGGTGAGGTCGAGCCCGCCGTCGAAGCCGGCCTCCTTCAGCAGGGCCTTGGCCTTGGCGGCGTCCTTGGAATGCTGGAAGAGGTCGGGCTTGTGCCCCCACATCCCCTGGGGCACGGGCCCGCGCATCTGGACACCATTGCCCTGAAGCACGTGGTCGATGATCCCCTTGTAGTCCACGGCGTAGCACAGGGCCTGGCGGACCTTGGGGTTGTCCAGGGGAGCCTTCTGGTTGTTGATGTAGACGTACTCCACCAACTGGGAGGGGTGCCGCTCCACGACGATCGCCGGGTTTTTCTCCAGGGCCGGAATCTGGTCGATGAGAATGTTTTCGGCGATGTCGATGTCGCCCCGCTCCAGGGCCATGCGGCGGTCGGCCGATTCGGTCATGAAGCGGATGATCACTTTTTTCACCTTGGGGGCTCCGCCCCAATAACCGGACTTGGCTTCCAGCACGGCCTGCTGCCCCCGGGCCCACTCCGTAAGCTTGAAGGGCCCGCTGCCGTCCGTGTGCTCCGCCAGCCAGGCCTGGGCCAGGTCCCCGTCCTTTTCATGCTGCATGACCTTGGGGTTGACGATGCTGGCGCCGTCGGTGGCCAGCGTCTGGAGGAAGGGGCCGTAGGCGTTCTTCAGCGTGACCTCCAGGGTGAGCGGATCCACCACGCGCATGGACTGGATGGCGCCGATGTTGTCCGCCGGGCCCTTGGCGATCTTCAGGGTGCGGTTGAAGGCGAACTCCACCGCCGCCGCGTCCAGGGGCGTGCCGTCGTCGAATTGGATCCCCTTGCGGATCTTGAAGGTCCACACCGTGCCGTCGTTGGAAACGGTCCAGGACTCCGCCGCCTGGGGCTCCACCTCGGTGGAGCCCTTGCCGCCCACCACCTTGTATTTCACCAGGCGGTCGTAGCAGGGGTAGATCTGGCGCCAGTCGTAATTGTCGCTGGAAACCCCCGAGTCCAGGGTGTGGATATCCGAGGAAACCCCCACCACCAGCGTGTCCGGTCCGGCCGCCCCCACCCAGGGCGCCCAGACCAGGGCGAGACACACCACCACCTGCAGCATCACCTTCCACTTGTTCATGGCCGTTCTCCTTCTTCGATTGAATGCGCTCCCATGCCGTCCATCCGGTGCCTGCCATCCCTCTGTGCCTATCGAAGACCCGCCCGCTTCAGATCAGGTTGAAAATCCGCTCGAAGGTAAAGCGGACGTGATGCGCCATGAGGTCCCGGGCCGTTTCGGCGGCGCGGTTGCCAATGGCGTCGACAATGCCGATGTGCTGCGGCGGCGAGAGCATGTGCCGCACGAAATCCGGTTGCGTGTAGTACCCCCCGAAGAGAAACACGTAGATCGTGGAGCGCCAGAAAAGGTGCTCGCTGTAGCGCGCCAGGTAGGCGTTGCGCCCGATGCGGCCGATGGTGGCGTGGAAGCGTTCGTTCAGCTTGGAATAGTCGAGCTTGTTGCCGGAACCCCCGATTTGCGCCTCCAGGGCGACGATGGCGCGCAAATCGGCGATGTCTTCCGGGGTGGCCTGCCGCGCGGCACAATAGGCCGAACTGCCCTCGACGATCTCCCGGGCGTAGAACACATGCCGGGCATCCTCCGCGCTCACCGGAGGGATGTAGCAGCCCTTCTTTTTCTTCTTCTCCAGGAAGCCCTTGGCCACCAGCTGGCCCAGGGCATGGCGCACCGGGGTGCGGCTCTTGAGGCCGAAGAGGTCCGAAAGCTCCGTTTCCAGCAGGAAATCCCCGGGCTTGAAATGATTCGCCTGGATCAACCGGACGATGGCGTTGTAGGCGTACTCTTCGAGGTTTTCCTTGCCCACGGAGTTTCCTTCACGGCAAGAACACATTGATGTGCACATTAGGAGGGGCCCCCACTTTTTGTCAAGCTAAAAAAAGGCAGCCAATCTCTGCCACGCAAGCGCCGATGGGGGTTCGGGGGACTGGGGGCAAGGGGCCCGGCAGGCGGCGGTTTCACCCGCAACAGCGGGCCAGCTTGCGGCCCATGAAGAAGAGGATCGGAATGCCGGCCAGCAGGACGCCCACGCAGGCCGGGCCGAACCAGACCAGGCGCGCGCTGTCGAGGAGGGGATAGGTCATGGAAGGCCTCCCGGGCACACCACGCACATCGTGTCCCGGAAATAGGCAATGAAAACAGGACCGACCGGAACCGTTGGCCGGCCCGCGATGTGGCAATCCCGGATGCTTCCGGTACACGACCCTATCCGCCCGCTTCCAGGCTCCAGAAACCGGGGTAGTCGGTGACGAACCCGGCCTCGGTGACCTCGAGATCGCGCACGAAGCGGCCGTCGTGGCTGGCGTAGCGGTAGGTGGAGGGCCCGGTCCGCCGGTACACCTGATCCAGGGGCTCCAGGGTGAACCCGGGGAAGCGCAGCCAGGCGGCGCGCACCCGGGCCTCTTGCCCGACCGCAAGGCCGAGACGCCGGATGGGCAGCAGGTTCGTGGAGGGGCTGAAGTTCAAGTCGACATCGCGACAGCCCTCCACCGAAGGGCAATCGGCGCCGTTCACGCGCCAGCGCCCCTCCCCGTCCGCCTCCACCCGGATGGCCACCGGCGTGGATCCCACCCGCCCCTCGACCGTCGCGGAGACGGTGCGCCAGGCCGCATCGCAGGCCACCGCATAGACCAGATGGCAGGGCGCCCCTTCGTGGGCGAAGACGGCCGATCCGGCGAGCCTCCAGCCGACCCCCACGGCCCGCAAATGGGCCGCCTCGTGACCGGGCCGATCTACGCGCCGCCAGAGGATGGATGCGGATGTCATGGCGGTCTCCTTTACGGCGCCGGGCCGCCTCGGGGCCAGGGGTGGGGATTCCTGGGGAGGGTGCCGGCCGACGGACGGGCATCACCGGCCTCCGGGCTGCCCCAGTTGCTGGTCATCGTCGGGGGCCATTTCAATGGCCGCGGCGCTGCTGGCCGCGGACCGCCGACACCCGCCGAAGGGTCAGTCGAACCCGCACCACGTCGTGAGGGCCTCCACCGGTTCGCGGGCGGTTTCGATGCGGTTGGCCGGGAAATCCCAGTTGGGGTAGCCGATGGCCACCGCCATGACGATCTGCTTGGTCGCGGGGATGCCGCAATGCTGCCGCAGCACCTCGGGGAACATGACCGCCTGGTCCTCGATGCAGGTGCCCAGGCCGTAGTGCAGGGCCGCGAGACAGATGGTCTGGGTCACGCACCCGGTGTCGAAGATGGGGGTGCCTTCCGCGAGCATCCGGTCCACGCAGATCACGATCACCGCCGGGGCGTTGAAGAACCGGAAACCCCGTTCGGTCCACTGCCGGCGCTTGTCGGCCTCCTCCCGCCGGATGTCCATGAGGCGGAAAAGCTCCTTGGCCAGCTCCACCTGCCGCCGGCGGTAGACGCTGTCCTTGGGCCACCCCACCACGGAGTGCTCCGAATGCGGGGTTGCGCCCGATGCCAGCTTCTCCATGCAGGCCCTGCGCATGGCCTCCAGGGCGTCGTTGGCGATGACGGTGAACTCCCAGGGCTGGGAGTTCATGGCCGATGGCGCCCGGCAGGCGATTTCCAGGATCTCCCGGATCACCGCCCGGGGTACGGGGTCTTTCCTGAAATCCCGGATGCTCTTGCGCTTCTTGATGGCTTCGATGAGGTCCATGATTCCCTTTCCTGGCTTCCGGAGGAGTGCAGCCCGCGTTCGCCGGAAAGAGACGCCGTCAACTCTTCCGGCCCCTGTTCTCCGGGTGCGTCCTGGCGGTTTCCGTCTCCCCTGGGAAGCGGCCCTGGAAGCCGCGATGGTATTCCGGCCATGGCCCAGGCTCAGCCCTTCGCGGCAAACGCCTCGTGGAACACCACGGGGCCCTGGGGCACGCCCTGGCCGAAGGGCAGGGCCATAAAAACCTCCGGCGGGACGCCTTCGTAGATCAGCCCCGGGATATTCCTGAAGCCGAACCGCGGGTAGTAAGCCGGGTCCCCCACCAGCACGCACCCCCGGCCCCCTATGGATTTGAGCCGGGACAGCCCTTCTTTTACCAGGGCCTTTCCGATTCCCCGGCCCTGATGCGCGGGAAGCACGGCGATGGGGCCGAGGCCGTACCAGTCCGGCGTGCCGTCGGCAATCGCGACCGGCGAGAAGGCGATGTGGCCCACCACCTGCCCGTCGATCCCGGCCACCAGCGACACCGTCAGCGCCCGGGCTTGCCGCAGGGCCAGGACGATGAATTGCTCGGTCTGGTGGCTGAAGGGGTGATCCCGGAAGGCAGCGATGGTGACGCAGGTGATGGCATCGATATCCGCTTGTTCTTCTGGCCTTATGATCATGGAAAAGCTCTTGGGGGTCAACCGTGGTTGGTCGCGGCTTTCAAAAGGGCTTCGGCTTCCAATTGCATAATGACGGTGGGCACGCCGGCAGGATTCAAGCCGCCGTCTTCTTGGTCAGTGAACCCGAATCCGCGGTAGAGGTCCCTTGCGGCCTGGCCTTCGGGAACCGTGGCCGCAAACGTCTGGACCGTTACCGGTCGGGTCGGATCGAGGTGCGTGAGGGCCGCCGTGAGCAGCGCCCTGCCGTGCCCCTGCCCCCGGTGGTCTGCCGATACGGCCAGCCAGGCGATTTCGTTGGCGGCCTTGGACACCACCACCGCCCCCTCCAACACCAGGGGCGTACCCTCAGGCCTGGAACGGATGCAGAACGCCTCGTGGCGCCCGATGGCCTGTCTCAAGGCCGCCTGGAAATCCGCCGATTCCACCATGGGGCCGAAAAGGGGCTCGACCTCCCGGGCGAGGGCCAGCCACCCTTCCACATCCTCCAAGCCGGCCGGTTCGACGCGCATCTCGGTCCCGATCCTTCCTCGTCTTTAGGCGCGCTTTTCAAACCCTTCCACCACGGCGGCGTACTTCTCGTGGATCATCTGCCGGTCGAACTCCCAGAACTCGGCCAGCATGGCCTGGTCCTCGTCCCCGGTGAAGTAGCCCCGGGAAGCCGGGAAAAACACCTTGTCTTCCTTGGCGATGTGCCGGGGATAGAATTCCGTGAGCATCTTGAGGTGCCTGGCGATGTCTGCCAGGGCGGCCGCGTCCCCGTTGCGGTAGCGCGAGTTGGCGGCCACAAGCGCCCGGGTGGTCTCCCGGCCGGTCACGTGCTCCGCAACGAGCTCTTCCATGACCCGCTGGTCCGCGGGCGACAGGGGCTTCTTTTTCAGCTCCCGGAAAAGGATGTCCTCTTCCTTGCCGTGATGGGTCCGGTCGGCGTAAAACCGGATGAAATCCACCGCCGTGTCCACGAAGACCGGATCCACCTTTTGCGTGGCTTCGATATCCGCCACCACCCCTTCCACCACCGTGAGCATCCGTTCGATCAGCCGGTGCTCGATCATGAGCGGCCCGCGTGCCTGCATCCTCGACCTCCCTGGCGGTTTCGCCAATGCCTTCTGGCAATTTTTTGCGAATTTACTTCGCGATAGCCGGCATCCACATGATTAAAGAACAAATCTCCATGAAAGCCTCTACCGATATTGCCCGATACCTATCGCCGGCCCTGCGCAACCTGCCGATCCCCGCCTGCAACCGGCAGGATTTCAAAGGTATGGTATCTCATTTCGTGACGCCTATGAATCCCAGCGGTACGGATAGTCCATCTGGGCCGCCACTCGCGCGCGGGCCGCCGGGCCCGCGAGTCTCTGCACGATATGCAGCCCCGCATCGATAGCGGACGATACACCGCCCGCCGTCACGATATCCCCGTCGTCCACCACCCGCGCGTGTACGACCGAGCCGCAGTAAGGTTCAAGCTCCTGGTAGGCCCCTGGGTGCGTGGTCGCGCGACGGCCGAGGAGAAACCCCGCCGCCCCGAGAAGAAGGGCGCCGGTGCATACGGAAACCTTCAGCCGCGCCGGCCCGGCGGACTTCAGCCAGTCAAGGAACGCCCGGTCGGTCTGGAGCGTCCTGGTTCCAAGCCCTCCCGGCAAAAACACCAGGTCGTAGGCATCGAGGGGCTCGGCTACCGTATCGGCCTCGATCCGGAGGCCGCGATCGTCGGCAACCTGCCGGGACACCGAGCAGATGCGCCACTCGAAATCGTCCATGATCTTCATGGATCCAAGGCGTGTCACCGGATCGTAAAAGCCGATGAAATCCAGAGATGTCATGCGGTCAAAGATGACAAACGCGGCCTTCACGGAGACTCCGAGCTGCTTTCCGGGCAATCCCTCGCCCAAGCGAATTTGTGGCGCGCGGCACGACGCGCATCAATGGCTGGCTATCCCTTGCCGTTACCTTTCTCCCATTCGTCGATGATCTCTTTGGCGGCCCTGAACGCTTCGATGGCGGCAGGCGCCCCGCAATAAACCGCACAGTGGAGCAGCACCCCCTGTATCTCCTCCACCGAACACCCGTTGCGCAAGGCCCCCAAGACATGGGCTTTCAATTCCGCCGGGGCCCGCACGGTTGTCAGTATAGCGATCGTCACCAAACTTCGGGTCCGCCTTGGAAGGGCATCATCCGCCCAGACCTCACCCCAGCAGTTCTCGGTCAGCAAATCCTGCAAGGGCTTGGAAAATGCACTGGCCGACGACAACGCCCGATCGACGTATTCGTCGCCCAGCACCTCGCGGCGGACCCGCATTCCCCTGGTAAATTTTTCGGAGCTCATACGATTTCCTTGTTGGCCTCAGAAGCGGCTCTAATGGTTGGACTTCGATTTAAAGGGCTTGAAGATCGAAATGAATCAGATGAAACCCCGTGAGCCACTTGAGACCTCTTGCTTTTATTTTTGGCATACACCCCCCAGATTGTAACGGAATCTGTCAGCGACGGGCGATCCACCTCATCCATGGTCGGGGAATGTGAAAAATGATTCTTTGGCGTGTGTTGGCAGCCTGTCCGTCAGATATAAGAGTGTTGGATAGGTCCGATCCCGTTCAATTCCCGACCCCGTTCACTTCCCAAATCGGCTGCAAACGGTGGTTTGCCGGACCGGATGCGGCTACTCCCCCCGGCTCGTTACCCGGGCAACGGCCGGCTGATTTCGGCGCATTTCGCCATGACCTATCACCAAAGCCGCCGATATGATCAACCCTCCCCCTACCAGGGCGACAGGCGTCAGGTGTTCGTTCAACCACCAACTGGCCAGCAGAACCGTGACCATGGGCTCCAGCGTCGACAGCATCGCCGCATTCGTCGGCCCGATGCGTTCGATCCCGGACAGGAAGCCTGCCACCGGCAGCAAAGTGGCCATAACCACGATTGCGCTGATGGCCGCCCAGCCCATACCCGTCGCCGGCAGATGCGGCCCATTCACCAACATCAATAGGCCGGCGCTCAGCCCTGCCGCGCTGAAAATAACCGCCGAGGCTTGCACGGCCGATACATGCTTCATCACCGTGGACCCAACGATGATGTAGAGCGAATAGATCGCCGCTGCGGCAACCCCCAACAGAATTCCCATGGCTTGCCCCCTCAATGGCCCCACCATGAGAACCGTACCAATCAGGGCCAACCCTAAGGCCAGTCCTTTGAAGGCCGTGAAAGGGTCGCTCAGCAGCCGTGCGGCGAGCAGCGCCACAAAGATCGGATAAAGGTACAGGAGCACCGCCACCAGTCCCGCCGACGCGAATTTCAAAGCCGTCAGATAGGCGAACGCCTGGCCCACGTAGCCGAGCGCCCCCATGCCGATGAGCCAATACAGCACGGATCCGCGCGGTAACCGCTCGCCACGAAGACGCAGCCACGCCAGCATTGGGATGGCCGCCAGGGTGAAGCGCAGGAACAGGATCGTGAGGGCATCCATGCCGTCGGCAAAGGCACACCGGCCGAAAATGGCCAGCGTACCAAAGCCGGCGGCAGACCCGGCAACCAGGAAAATGCCGACTATACGACTCATTTGTATTGGGCTCATTCTATTGTCAAAGCTTGCGGATTGGGTGGGCCGGCAGCGGGAATGAAGCCGGAGGGCTGCCGCAGCCGCAGCTTAGTGTTCATCCATAAATGGTATCTTTTGGCCCCTGGCGGCGTTCTCGCCTCCTGTCGGTCCTCGGCGTAGCCGCACTACGCCTGCGGGCGCCAGTCGGCTGCGGCCTTGCCAGGAACCAAAATCCACCATTTCTGGATGGACACTAGTTATGCAAGCTCAATATCATTTCATGCCAGGACATTCCTCCATGCGTGGAGGCCGATCGCTTTATATATCGGAAGCCGAACTTCTCGTACAGGGCGATATGCCGCTCTTTGCACATCAGGTGGATGGATTCCTTTCTCAGCTTCCGCATGCGCAGAATGTAATTGTGCATCAATATCGACGAAAGTCCCTTGCCATGAAATTCCGGATGAACCACCACGGACATGATTACATTATGTTTGCCGTCGGGATCGTGGCCGACCAGTTCCTTGAAGCTCTCATCAGACATTTTAACTTGATCGGTGGAGCCGGAGTTGACGAAGCCGACAACAGTCCCTCCAACTTCAATGACCATGAATCCATCAGGATAAATCGCGATGCGCTTCGCGATCTTTTTCCTCGTTGCGGCCTCGTCTCCTTCGTATGAAATGGATTCAATTTCGTAGCAACGATCGACGTCTTCCGGTCTGGCTGAACGGATGGTATAGCTTTCAAAAATCGTTTTCATCTTGCTCAATGGCATAAAAAATATCCAACGCCCAGCTTCAGCAGCCGCCTTCAAAAATATAAAACTGCGCCAGAAGTAAAGATTTCGGGCTACAATGAACATTCCACATGCGGCATTGTCTTGGCGGCCTGCTGGAAGTTGTCGTTATGCTTTATACTAATACCAAAAGGCAAATTATCCCATGTCCGGCCTTGCAATATCCTTCCAGTTTTCTTTTTGTTAGCCCCACCCCATTGTTTGAAAAAGAATGGTACGTTTTGTTCTATGCATTGTTCTTTAATTTGTATTACCCATTCTTGTTTCATTTCCCTGGCTGCTGGTCCTGATTCTCCTCCGACAATTACCCAATCGATGCCGTTTAATTCAATGGTCGAAAGAGGACCAAGTAATGGTTCAATAGATAAAAACTTAATTTGGGCTGGTATCCACCTTAAATCATCAATTCTGTATTTGACCACCTCATTTTCAACACTGACGCCTATCCACACATTTTGGGGCCAATCTAACTTTGATGAGAGCTTTTTTAAGCGATCTGATCTTTTTGTTAAAACTTGAAAACGATGCCAGTTTGCTTGCTTCATGATATTAAATATTTGGAAAATAAAGAAATCTGGAACTTTTGCGTGGAACAGGTCGCTCATGGAATTAACAAATATCGTTTGTGGTTTTTTCCAGGCTAAAGGATATTCAAGAACATGTTCATGAAGGGTCACTTGGAAGCCGTTTACATAATTGGGTTGACCCATTAATTTTAATCTTTTTGCCATACGTTCAGCATAGCAATTTTCGCAACCTGAACTGATTTTAGTACACCCAGTAACAGGATTCCATGTAGATTCAGTCCATTCGATCTTACTTAAGGCCATTGTCCCTCCTAACTTGGGAAAGTTACAATAATTTCATCACTAAAGGTGCCTTTGCGTGGTGGCTTTCCTGTTGGAGATACTGCACCAATAGAACCATCATCGTATAGCTCACGTAAGACCTCTTTATAATTTTTTTTAACATACGCTGTGTCAACATTGTGCGATTCATATATATCACGCATGGTGAGTCTTTTACATTTAAATGAATTCAATAGATCTTTTTTCAAGTCATGAAGCGGACGATAAAGTTGAAATAGTAAAGATTGCCTTGGCAAAAAATCGGCTGGATTATATTCGAATGAAGGAACACCTTGCGTATCGCTTGTACTTTCACGAGCCATAATGTCCTTCATTATTTCGTAGCCACGAAAGGATTTGCTAACAAATATCAAATGATGGCTGGTCCTTTTGCCTCTATTATTTTTAAATCTGAAAGGCAAAACATATCTAGAGCCATACGATTTTAGTGCTTGGCAAAGCTCTTCTACTATAATTAATTCCCGTTTATATGGCTTTTTTCTTGATAGCCCTTCTCTCAATTCTATCGCTTTTTCAACGCCAAAAAGTGCTTGCATGTGCTCTTGAACGAATAAATTATTTAACCCCATATTAATACGATTGTAATTAAAGAAAAAGATTGCATCACAACCCCAATCTTTTAACACTGAATTCACCAATCTCAAAGAAAGTCCCTTATATCCCCATGGATCAACGAAGAATAGGGTTGGCACTAAGCTCATTTCTTCGAACATTTTGACAATTTCTTCTCCCACTTCTTGATTATATATCGCTGGCTTGAATTTAAGAGTTTCAATGCCAGGAATCGTTTTTATTGTTCGTTGTAAATCGGTTGAATTCTTTTCATCTCTATCATTGAATATGGCGACTAATCGCTCGCGAAGATCAGGCTTTTCTATAGCATTGGTTAATATTTTTAATGGAGTTGAAGTGCTCCCATCTTTAAATCGACCAGGCCCTGCAAAAAGATCAATGTAGGCAATTTTCTGAGAGTGTCGAGGATAACGTTTTTGTGTACTTATGATGACATTGGCCCAGACATCAAAATATTTGGCTACAATGGTTGATTTGATAAGAGACTGCTCTTTTTGTTCTTCGAAAAAGCTATTGTCCACCATTTTTCACCTTTACCTGTTGTCTGGTTAGCATAACGCCGCAGCTCAAGGGCGCGCGGGTGTTTGCGCGTCCTCTTGTAGCCGCTGGTTAGCCCTCCGTTGTTCTTTTCATGAAAGCGTATAGATTTCATTCTTGGTCAAGCAGAACTGCCGCCGTAATTTTCTGTGCAATATCGAAAATTCCGTCTTGCGCTGTAGTAAAACCCGCCAAGTCAGGTAAAATTCCACTATACTGCCTCACGTCATCGAATGTGACACAGTGTAATACTGGAATCAACGTTTCCTTGCTTAGAAGAGCCCCGAGTTCCCGCTCTGTCCAAAACCGGCCAGCAAGATATGCAGGTGTTAATAGTGCGATACCTGAGCGAGCCTTGCGTAATCCGGCATCCATTTGCAGCGATTGGCTATGGCCTGGAACAATAGCGACTTCGTCGAACCACACTGATACACCAAGTTCTTCGAGGGCATCCCTGAGTGCTGTTGCTACCTCGGCACCATCTATGCGAGCATAGCTGAGAAATGTATCATATTCCCGCGCATCCAGCGTGGCAACAGCTTGATGCACGCGGTCTGCAAGTGAGCGCTCTGGTTCTGTGTATCGAACTCCACTTGTAGCAGATCGCAACTGACGATTTATATCTTCGATAACTCTCTTATTATGTGCGTCTGCCTTTCTATTGTAATCCCTGATGCGTGAATTGTAGTCATCGATCACCTTTTTGTTGTGGGTTTCCACTTTGCGATTGAAGTCGGCGATTACCTTTTTGTTGTGAGCTTCAGCCTTCCGATTATATTCATCATCTGCCCTCTTATTGGCACGATTCACACGGTCAATCTCATTTTTCATATGTTGTTGTGCTTTGCGTTGAGCTTCGCGCATCTTGCGGTTGAATTCATTGACGTTGAATGTTGCCATGATTCATAGCTCCTTTCTATCGTTACCCGTATCTCGTCGGTCTATATTCGGCTAACGCCCCGCTAAACGGCGAGCGTTAGCGAGTCTGGTGGAGGCCACGTCTTTTGTGGCCAGAACGTATTTGAGCGGTTTGTTATGTGATTTGCTAAACAAGCAGGACACCCAAAATCACTGAAATTAAAAGCCCAAGCCCCCAGAATGCAAGCTGATGTTTGTTGTAAAGGTCATTAAGAAAACTATAAACTCCCGCCCCCGATTTATTGGCGTTCTCATTTAGCAAGAGAACATCAATGTCGTTTAGAATTGTTGATTCAATCTTTCTGCAAGTGTTTTTTGCATGTGTCACGGCAAGTGATTTCGGTATATCTACACGATACTTTTCTGGCTCAAAGCTCATTCCGTAGCGTGAAAGAGTTCTACCAATGGATTCGATAAATATGTCAAAGCGATTTATATACAATTCCGCTTCGAGACAGTTTTCAATGCTTTTCTTGATTTTTTCTTTATCCTTGGTAGATACCGTTCCTTTTGCTTCTAATGCACGCCTCGTTTCAGTACGTAGTTTATCCCCATATTCGTTCAACTCTTGCGCAATATCTGAGTTGTAGGACTTGAACATTTCAGAGTATGGGATCTGTTTATTTGGCCTGACCTGGGATAGGTATTTTTCAGGAATTGATAATAATCTCCCGACATGCTCGTCATAAACCAGCTTAAAAGACGTATCCAATACTTCTTTAATTGACATCAGAAACCTTTCTATGCGATTTCACATAACATTAATCTTTAACAGACGTCGTGTTAATTGTGACCGTCGG
Source organism: Desulfobacteraceae bacterium UBA5852 (assembly GCA_002432195.1). Lineage (GTDB taxonomy): Bacteria > Desulfobacterota > Desulfobacteria > Desulfobacterales > UBA5852 > UBA5852. Next base: position 45,965 of record DJGG01000040.1, on the reverse strand, counting down.
ATTTCCCGCAACCACTCCACTGCCTAAAAACCAGCCTACACAAACTTACCTTATTATCAAGCCCTTACTTTTCTCTTTCGGCTTACCCGTTCTCTGGCATACCCTCGCTTTTCCCACTGACACCACAATTATCGAGACGTCTTGTTAATTGTGTTTCATTTCCGGTGAGACAGCCCCGCCGAAAGAGCTCTTTCAGTTCGACCATTTTCATTGAAGTTTCTTGTCCTCATTTGTTCAACCCATATTGCCGCCACCCTGGAAGGTGCACGCTCATCAACGCCTTGAACACCTTTCCGTGGCTTCGCACCCGCAAGTGCAGCAGCTCGTGGGCAATGACAAAGTCTTGGAATTCGGGCTCCTGCTCCGTTAGGTCCTCGGCCAGGGTGATGATGCCGGTCAAGGAGCAGGATCCCCACTTCCTCGTCATGCGCTGGATGCGGACGACCTTAGGTTCCGTCCTCAACCTGCTGGCCCAGTGATTCACGCGCTCCCGAAGCCTGGCGCGCCGTTCGTCGCGGTCACGCATCGCCGCCGCCGTTCAGCAGGATCGCCAGCACGATGTCCACCACCCGGCCCCGATCCTCTTGGTCCAACCCCAGCAGGGGACGGTAGAGGGCCGCGCGGAGCCGGCGCTGCTCGTCGGGATTGACCCGGGCGTTGGGGAAGCGGGTGAGCAGCGCTTCGGATTCCCTGGCCAGATCCATGGCGGCAATGCCCGCCCCACGCAGGGCCTGGTGATCCCGGAACATCCAGTAGACCCCGAAAGCACGGCTGGACAGCCCGCTTTCCTTGGCCGCCTTTGTCGCTTCTTCCTTCTCCCGGGCCAGGGCCGCCAGCTCGTCCATGGCCGCGAGACCGGTGGTTTTGCGGTTCTCCAGGTCCTCCAGGATGCGTTCGGCGCGCTCCTTCAGGGTCTGCAGCACCGGTGCGGCGTTGGGATCCTCGTCGATCTCCTTCTGCAGGCCGCGGACGAGGTTGAAGACCTTGGCTTCATCCGAGCCGGATTCCCGGCGCAGCCCCTCCAGGGTCGGCACGTCGAAGGTCACGGTTTTGATCACCCGGCCAAGCCCATACTGGGTCACATTGTCTTTCACCAGTTCCCCGGTCTTGTAGGCCAGATCGGCCACGTACCCGACGCGGGCCGCGTAGGCGTTGCGCACCGTGGCGTAGAGCTGGGCGAGGCGCTTGAAGGTGGGAATATGGTCCCGCAGCTCCGGGGAGGGGGACAGGATCTCCCAGAGCGCCTCGATCTCCTTGTAGGCCGCAAAAAACGCCTTGCGGGGCTCGGGGTCCAGGAAACGGCCGTAGACCAGCTTTTCCAGGCCTTCGTCCGCGCCGGCTCCGTCCCCGGTTTCGAGGTAATCCGTCCTGGCCGCGGCGATCCTGGAGAGAAGATCCCCGAGCAGCAGGTCCAGGTCCTCGATCACCCCGCTCACATCCGCGCTGTCGAACTGGAGTGCCTTTTTCAGCTCCCGCAGGACGCCCACGAAGTCCACCACCAGGCCCACGCGCTTGGGCACGCCGTTGGCATCCACATAGGGCCGGTTCACCCGCGCGATGGCCTGGAGGAGCACATGGTCCCGCATGGGCTTGTCGAGGTACATGCAGTAGAGCAGCGGAGCGTCGTAGCCCGTGAGGAGCTTGTCCGTGACGATGAGGATTTTCGGGTTTTCGCCGGCCTTCCTGAACATCAGGCGCACGTCCGCCTCCCGCTGGAGCGAAAGCTGCACCTCGGCCACCAGGGGACGCTCCACCACGTCCGCCGCGTTCTCGGTGTAGACCGCCTCCGTCCACGCGGGGGGCAGGAGCTGGTCCAGGGCGCGCTTGTACTTGGCGCAGGCTTCGCGGTTCACGCCCACGAGAAACGCCTTGTAGCCCAGGGGCAGCACCTTCTCCCGGAAGTGCTCCGCCACGAAGGCGGCCACCTTCCGGATGCGGTCGCCGGCGGTGAGGAAGGTGCGCAGCCCCACGGCCCGGTCGAGCACCTTGTTCAGCTCGTCGATGTCGGTGACGCCCTCGGCGGCGGCCAGCTCGAAGAATTCCTTGTCCAGGCGCTCGGCCGGCACGGTCATCCCGCTGGGGGCCATGGTGTGCCGGATGGGGAGGGTGGTTTCGTCCTCGATGGACTCGCGGATGGAGTACTTGTCCAGGTAGCCCAGCTCGTCGTCGGCGCCGAAGATCTTGAAGGTGCCCTCCCCCTGGGCCGTCCTGGCGATGGGGGTGCCGGTGAAGCCGACAATGGTGGCCCGCGGCACCGCCGCCATCATGTAGGTGCCGAGGTCCCTGGCCACCGAGCGGTGGGCTTCGTCGATGAAGACGTAGATGTTGTCCCGGGTGTTGGCGTCCTTGTCGATCCCCTCAAACTTGTGGATCATCGAAAGGATCAGGCCGCGCTTGTCGGTTGAGAGCAGCGCCTGCACCTCGGCCCGGGAGCCCGCCCGCCACACCGGGATATCCTGCTGCTGCATCTCCCCCAGGAGCTTCTCCACCCAGCCCTTGAGCTGCCCTTCAAGCTCCGTGCGGTCCACCACCAGGATGACGGTGGCGTTCCGGAACCGCTCCTTGGCCTCCAGGATGAGCCGGGCGGCCGTCAACAGCGTGAAGGTCTTGCCCGAGCCCTGGGTGTGCCAGACCAGCCCCCGCCGCCGGCCCGCCTCGGCGCACCGCGCCACGATCTTGTCGATGGCGGTGCGCTGGTGCTGGCGCAGGACCGACTTCCGCGTCTCGCCGTCCTCTACGTAAAATAGGATCCAATCCCGGAGGGTGCGCAGGAAGTCGGTGGGCTCGAAAAACGACTGCACCGCAAATTGGTAAGTTTCCTCGGGCGCCTGCTTCCAGCGCGCCATGTACCGCCGGTTGGCGTTCCAGGTGACGCCGTACCAGTAATCCAGCAGGTGGGTGACGTTGAAGAGCTGGGGCGCGCCGATCAGCTCGGGGGTCTCTTTTTCGTAGCGCCGGAGCTGGGTCACGCCCCGGTCGAGGGCGGCGCCGTCCTTGGGGTTCTTGTGCTCCACCAGGCAGACCGGCACCCCGTTGAGCACAAACATCACATCGGCCCGGTTGCCCTTGCGGGCGGGCGGCTTGATCACCCATTCCCAGGTGACATGGAAGACGTTCCGGCCCGGTGCGTCGAAGTCCACGATCTGCACCCGGCGGTGGCGCTTCTCCTCCTGGTCGTACCACTGCCGCTCCCCCCGCAGCCAGGCCAGCACCTCGCGGTTCCCCTCGATGGTGGGGGGGATGGCTTCGATCTTCTCCATCACCTGGTGCACCGCGTCGGCCGGCATCCAGGGGTTGAACCGGGCAAGCGCCCCTTCGAGCTCGTCGCGGAACAGCATGCCGGCCTCGCCGCCGCGCTTCCGCCGGGCGGCCTCGGGGGGGATGGTCGCCCAGCCCAGGGCGGCGGCGTGGCTCACCATGGGAAACTGAACGGTGCCGGCCTCGCTGATCTTGAGCTCGGGCATGGCGGGGTCACCCCTCGGTCTGCCGGTTTCGTCTCACAGATTCTTAAAAAGCCGGTTTTCGTCTCACGAAGTGGGGTTTCGCGAGACGAATAGAGCCGGAAGCGGCATTTCGTGCATTGCCGGACCCGTATCCCTTGAGAGGCTGTGGATAAACAAGCATCAGGACGAAAGGCAAGGCGCGGCCCGATGCGAAAAGCGGAGCAACCCTAAAGGGGTTGTGAGCAATTTCGCGAGGGCCGCAACGCCGCATTTCGGACTTAGGCGCCGGTTATCCACAGCCTCTTGACGGCCAGCAGCCCTGATGCCACTGTAGCCGCGTGGGCTGGTCACTGCGTAGCAGGGGCTGGCCCCTTCATTTTGGCCGGACGCGAAGGCCTTCACATTGATCTCACCCCGGCAAATCCCGCAGAATTTGCTGTGGGAATCAACCCGGCTGGCTGCTCTCCCCTGACGCGTCGACAAAGAGCCCCTTCACACCGCGACCTCAGAGAAAGCCTGCGGGGATAGCGCCGAGAGGTCGAGATCGGCCACGTGGATCTCGCCGGTCATCAGCTTGTGGAGCAGCGCCTTGAAAAGCTCGTCCAGCACCGCGCGCTTGTGGCGGTGGAGGTCGATTTTGCGGTCGATGGCAGCTAAAACAGTAGAAGTCTTCTTTTGCTCCACTTTATCCACTGAGGAAAAAATCTCAATCTGTTGGAAAACACCTTTGCTCAATATTGGAACCGGACTCGGTGAGGCCTCTTTCCTAATCTGGTCGGCCCAATATGTCATGAGGAAAAAAACAAACAGCGGATCAAACCTATCATTTGGGATTATTGAATTAATTTGTTGGTTGGTCACACAGACCTGCGCTGTTGCAAATCCGACTTTTCCGATAGTCGATCCGATACAAACGAAGCACGTAGCACCGCCTTTAATGGGTCGCGACTTTTCCAGTCCCTTCTTAGTGACGAACTTTTCTGTCCACGTAATCGCCCTACCGTGTTCGATGTCACCAGGCGCAATGAAGGGAATCTCGCCATTTACATAGTTCGCTATGTCTTTTGTCGGAGGAGTGTTTCCCGTAATAATTTGTCCAAGGGCAGATATTGGCATCTGCTCCCAACTCTCCGGCACCGGGCCAATCTCAGTCTCCTTCTGCGCCTCGCCATTAACCCCGCGCGTGAACAGCACCCGCATGGCCGAGCGTTTGAGATCCTGAGCCATAAGTTCGCATCGACTTTCCGCCGACGATGCCTGTTGGATGGCCTCGAGTGCGTCGGCCATTGCCACTTGGACTTCAAGATCCAACAACGGAATCGGCAGATCGAGCAGCACGTTCTCGGGAACTCGTTTGCGGCCGGTCGAGCCTTCCATGCGCTCGGCGACGTAATGCCGGACATCCGGATGAAGCAGGTAGAAGAAGAGCAGCCGCGGGTCGTGCCCGTCGTCACGCGGGCGAAGGGGGATGACCTCGGTGGTGGCGTAGCCGAAGGGCGCCGGCAAATCGTTTACCAGGGCCTGCTTTCCATTCTCGAAGGAGGGCGTGATCTTGCCGACGAGGATATCCCCCCGTTCAAAGTAAGTTCCGCTGGCGATCGCCTCGGGCGGCTTCATGGTGAACACCGGCGCGTAGGCGCCCCCCTGGGGAATCGCCTCCATGGCAGCGAAGGGGATCTCCGGAAAAGCCGACCGGTCAAGGCCCCGCGGCTTCCGGGTGACACAGTACCCGTCTCCGACGCGGGACCACTGCCGGCCTTCACCGAGATCGGCTTCAAACAGGCTCATCGGCCACCCCCGCCAACAGTTTGGAAATCGCTGCCGAGAGGCGCCGGGCTTCGCTGTCGAGCTCCGCCAGTTCGCGGACCAGGGCGCTCACCGAACCGACCTCGGACGAGCTGGCCTGCCCCACCCACCGGCTCGGGCTCAAGTTGTAGTCGGCCTCCGCGGCCTGCTGGCGGGTGATGACGGCGATCTCGCCCTCCACCGGCTCGCCCTTGAGGAAGGCCGCGGCCAGGGGGCGGAGGGCGTCTTCCGGGATGTAGTTCTTGGGCCGCCCCTTCTGCACCCTGCGGGAGGCGTTCAGGAGCACGAGGCGGTCCTTGCGGGCGGCCGGCTTGCGCCGGGAGAGCACCACGATCACGCCTGCCGCGGTGGTGTTGTAGAAAAGGTTGTCCGGGAGCAGGATCACGCCGTCGATGAGATCCCGGTCCACGAACCACTTGCGGATGTTGCGCTCCTTGTCTTCGTTCTTGGAGCCCGAGCCGCGGGTCATGGCGCCGGTGTCCAGCACCACGGCCGCCCGGCCCCGGTCGTTCAGGCAGGCCAGGGTGTGCTGGAGCCAGGCCCAGTCTCCCTTGCCGGTGGTGGTGCCGCCCTGGGTGCGGAAACGGTCGAAGGGGTCGTCGGCGAAGAGGCCCGGGTTGAAGGGCTGGTTCCACATGGGGTTGGCCACCACGATGTCGTAGGTGCGGATCCGGCTGTCGGCGGTCTTGAACTTGGGGTTGATCATGGTGTCGCCGCGGGCCATCTCCACGTTCATGTCGTGGATGATGGCGTTCATCTGGGCCACGGCGTAGCCCTCGGCCGTGAGCTCCTGACCATAAAGCTTGAGGGGCACCTTGGCGGTGGGATCGAGCTCCCGGGCGACGAGCTGGAGCTTCACCAGCAGCCCGGCCGAGCCGCAGGCGTAGTCGTGGCACTCCTCGCCGGGTCGGGGGCGCAGGATGTGGGCCATCAGGAAGCCCACCTCTGTGGGAGTGAAGAACTCGCCCGCACTCTGGCCCGAGCCTTCCGCGAATTTCCGCAGGAGGTACTCGTAGGCCCGGCCCAGGAAATCCGGCTGCACATCGGCCAGGCCCAGGCGGTAGCGGGGGTCGGAGAAGGTTTCCACCACCTCGCGCAGCTTGGCCGGGTTGACGTCGCGCTCGCCGTTGCGCTCCGCGGCGAAGTCCACCAGGTCGATGACGCCCGCAAGCGTCGGGTTCTGCCGCACCACGGCCCGCACGGCTTTGGTGAGGTGCTGGCCGATGTCTTTGGGGCGGGTTTCGCGGCCTTGGTCGTCCGCGGGCCAGGCATACGGCTCGCGCCCGCTGATGACGGCCCAGCGCGCCTCCGGCGGCAGGTAGAAGCGCAGAAGACTGTGGTCCCCTTCGGCGATCTCCAGCGCGGTGTCCCGGTCCCCGTACTCCTCGGCCAGGCGGTCGAGCTCGTCGTCGAACACGTCCGACAGGCGCTTCAGGAAAAGGAGCGGCAGCAGGAAGTCCTTGAACTTGGCCGCATCCTTTTCCCCCCGGATGGAGCAGGCCGCGTCCCAGAGCATCTGCTCCATGGGCTTGGTGGAACCGGCGTGGTTGGCCGCCGCAGCCGCGCGGCCGCCTTTGCGGCGCCGCCGCGTGACCTGGGCCGCCGCCTCTACGGGCTCCGTTGCCGGCGCGTCCTGGTCCACGCCAGCCTCTTTGGCCAGCGCCGCGATGGTGGCGCGGGCCGCCTTCTGCGGCAAGGTGGCCCCGCCTTCCCACCGGTTGACGGTGGCAAAGGAGACCCCGAGGCGTTCAGCAAGCTGTTCCTGGGTGAGATCGAGATGGGCGCGGATGGCCCGCAAGGTGGCGGCGATGGTTTGTGGATTTGTCATGTTTGCGATATTTGCTATATCGCATTTAGAATGTCAAGAGGCCCGAAGGGAATCAAATCAAGCACCGGCCAGGCGCAATTGGCTAACGCGAGGCCTTACCGCCGAGCGGCGATCTGTAGCTTCTCTCAGCTTTTCAAGAGAAATACACTCTTAAAAAATCTTCTCTTGAAATTTTAGATTGGGTAAGAATCGTTCGTAAAGTCGACCTCTTTAGAAGCGGATGATTCGGAATTGTTAGTGGTGTGCGTGTGCCATCAGAATTTTCCCTCAACATCGCAATGTGGTTCCCTTCCCGAACCAACCGAAATCCAAGTTGTTCCAAAGTGGTCACGACTTTACGTATCGGAGCGTCAGCGGGAAATTTTGCCATTAGACGGCAACCCGCGCTTCAGCTATGAACGCCTCAAGAACGGGTGGATCAGAATCGATTTCACTTGGTCCGAAAGTTTCAATGTGAAATTTAATGGCTGATTTTACATCCTCCAAGGCGGATTCATATGAGTCCCCCTGGCCCACGACCACCCCTTTCAAACCAAGCGGATAGGCAACGTATATGTCGGGATGTTTTTCAACTACTATTTTGCATTGTTTCATATTATTTCTCCAATACTCAAGGTGTCTTTAATGCTAAGCATCAGATTAAATTTTTGAAGGCCTTACGAAAAATGCGAAGCGTGCCACAGAACGGTATGATCAGCGGCCGAGCGCCTTCGATGTCCTCTGCACCAATTTGTTGGAGGCTTTCTTCTTACGAATCTCGAGGATAGCGCTCGATCTGGCAAGTGCCAAGCACGCGTTTCGGAGTTGCGCGACCTGTCTCAGTCGGAGCGTTACCGCCGCAGGACTCATATCAATCTTCATCGATAATGCTCCTCAAGTAGCGAATGTCGTCCTGGTCCTGACCGCTTTTGCGGAAAGACTTGAGCAGGATCAGGCCTTCCGGCGATACGACACTGATTTTACCATGCTCCCATTACGGTTGAGTTACTGGTTTTCACGAAGCCCAGCAGAGTGAAAATCGAGTGAAGCGATTTGTTGGGCGGTTGTCACGGATTGAAGCCGCACTCGATGGCACAACCTTCCTTCGACATTACTCTGCCTCAATCGGAACCGCAGTACCCCTTACCACAATTCCTCCTGTAGCAGGTATTTCGACTGTCAGTCGGCTCGGACGGCCCATCGCTTCACCTTGACGGATGAAAATGGTGGCGGGCACAGCGATGAGTTCGGCTTCTCGGAGATACCCCCCAAGCGCTGCTGCCGCCGCGCCCGTGGCTGGGTCTTCCACAACCCCACCTACTGGAAACGGGTTGCGAGAGTGAAATACATTCGTACTCTCTCGCCACACCAATTGTAGCGTAATAAGTCCTTCTCGTAGCATAAGAGCCTTCAGTCTCTCAAAGTCATAATTTAACTTGGCCAGTCTATGCGGATCATTGACGGCCAATACCAAATGCCATGCCCCGGCGTAAGCTCTGGCTGGAGGAATTGAGCCATCTACATCACTGGATTGCCAGCCAAGCGCGGAGAGCACTTCGTTGACAAGTACATCGGAAGCACCTGTGTACTTTGGCTCCACTGAAGTCAAGGAGGCTTCACGTACCCCCCCTTGGGACTGAACGGTGATGGAGACCTCCCCCACAGCAGTTGCTAATCGATATGTGCCGTTCCCTTCGGTCTCGCCGAGCACTACACCTGTCGCAATAGTAGCGTGACCACAAAAGGGCACCTCCATCTCAGGACTATAGTAACGAATCGTTCGGTTCTGTCCGCTAGTCGGTGCCACAAAAGCAGTCTCGGAGTAACCGACTTCGGCCGCAATTCGCTGCATAACATCTGCAGACGGCAATGTCTCACCAACCCAAACTCCGGCGGGATTACCACCCCTTGGGTTGTCCGTAAAAGCTGACCTCCGATAAAGTATGCCAGAATTCATTATGCTTCCTTATTGAATTTCGGTAATTCCGTCTGACATCGCGTGTGGCTTGTATGCAACCGCATCAATCTCGACTGCAGCTCCACGTGCTAATTCAGCTCCACCAACCGTGATACGTGCCGGAGGATCACTGCCCATCACTTCACGGTAGGCATCGTTCATTTCTGGGAAAGTTTTTATATCAGCCAGAAAAACACCGACTTTTACAATATCGGAAAAAGAGGCCCCGCATTCCTTCAGAATGAGGCCAATATTCTGAATAGCCTGAGCGGTTTCCGCCCCGGTTCCACCCTCTACAAGCTCCATTGAGTCTGATTTTGTTCCCAATGTACCAGAAACATAAATAAAACCTCCCGCAATCACTGCATGGCAAAAGGCAGGGAGACGACCAAGGCCAGATACGTTTACTTTTTTTGTCTTCATTTTTTGATCTCCCGAGAAGATTCTCACGCACCTATTATCATAGATTACCAGCTACTAGATGAGCCCAACATTAAAGTTTGACAGACATCGTGTTAATTGCAGTCGTTGGATTTACCGCAACCACCCCGCAGCCTATTAACAGCTTACACAAACTTATCTTATTATCAAGACCGTATTATGCTATTTGGGTTCGTCCGTTCTCTGGCACGCCCTCGCTTAGTTCCGCTCGGATCAGCTCGCGCCGCCGCTCCGGCCAGCCGTCCGGACCAACCCCGAAAATTCGATCGGGCAGGTTGGTTTTAGGGTCGACGACCCGGTAGATTTCGCGGCTTTCACCGTCAAACAGGATCAGAAGGCACTTATAGATGGGATTGATCAGTTTCTGCGAGATGTTCTGATCGAATTCCACGGCAATCGACTTCCCCGGGTCGGAGACGATCCAGCGGGAGGGCATGATCTTGCGGTTGGGCTTCATCGTCCAGGTGCGGCGGTCCGGGGTCAGGATGGAAACCGTGGCAAACGTTGCCTGACCGGACAGATCGCAGGAGGCCAGGACCTGCCGGCTTTCCTCGTCGACAAGGGAGCAGGTTCCCCTGTAAGCCCGGGGAACGTCTTCGCGGCGGGAAGACTTGAGCAGACGCTGGATGGCTTGGGGAGTCGACATGGCGTCACGGGTCCGGGGACACAAAGGGTCTGTTCAGGGTCGGCCCGGACCGTTTCCGGACGATACGCCGATCCGCCTGACAAACAAGACCTTCGGGTCGCCGGGCCGGTTGTAGTCCAGGGTCACCGGGAGGCCGTCCATTTCGGCATTCCCGGAAACGAGGTCGAACCCGAGCCGCCGATGGAATTCCACGGACCCCCTGTTCACCGGCGAGGTGCAGGACCGGACGGTGTCGCGGCCGTAGGCGCGGCAGATGTCGAAGAACCGGTCGTAGAGCAACCGGCCGACCCCCCTGCCGCGGTGCTCCGGATGGACCCCCACGAAATGGATGTAACCCTCGCTGGGCCGCGCGGGGGACAAAAAGCCCACCAGGAAGGCGCCCAATTCGTCACCCCGCTCCAGGACAAAGGAGGTGTTGCCGAAATGGATGAAGAAGAGCCGCGGCAGCATCCAGGCCAGATCCCGCCCCCCCCACCAGTCCGGCACCACGGCGATCACCCGCGGGTGATCGGATTCCACAATGTTTCTCAGGGCATATCCATCCACCGGTCCGCAGGTCATGGCGTCTCCATTCCGGCCCCTCGTCACCACAAGAAGGCCACGGCGCGCTTGCCCAGAATGTGGTCATTGAACACCACGCGGGCCGGCCGGCCGGCCATGCCGAGGCACACGTGGAGGGGCAGCAAATGCTCCTCGCGGGGGTGGCAATAGCGTGCGGAAGGCGCCTTTTCCCAGGCAGCCAGGCGTTGCTCACGTTCGGATTGGGGTATGGGGCCGACGCAGGTGTCGATGAGCCAGTCCTGGAAGGCGTCGTTGTCCGGGTCCGGCGCCCTGAGGCCTTGCCAGTTGAAGGCGCGCATGTTGTGGAACGAAAACCCGGACCCCACGACCAGGATATTCCCCCGCATCAATCCGCGAAGCGCTTGGCCCAGGGCGAGGTGCGCGCCCGGGTCGAGGCCGCGCAGAAGGGATAATTGCAGCGCGGGAATATCGGCCTGGGGGAACATGAGCTTCAGCGGGATAAACAGCCCATGGTCAAAGCCGCGCTGAAGATCGACCCGCGCGGGAATGCCATTCTCCTGCAGCAAACCGGCAATCCGACCGGCAAGCGCCGGGCTTCCGGGTGCCGGGTAGGTGATGTCATAGGCTTCCGCCGGGAAGCCGTAGTAATCGTAGAACATGGCCGGGGTGGGCGCACCGGTAAGCGTCGCGGCGCTTTCTTCCCAATGGGCGCTGATGACCAGGATGGCATCCGGCTTCCGCAGTTGGGATGGCAGCCGACGCATGAAATCAACCATCGCCTTGTGGCTGGCGTCCCCGAGAATCGGCAGGGGTCCTCCGCCGTGGGAGAAATAGACCATTCGGGCCGGGTTTTCAGGACTATTTGGTTGCATCGCTGGGCATGCCTCCGATTCCGTACCCCGGCACTCCGGGTAGCAGTCTGCTGCCAGGCTGCCGTCAGCGGTCGATAGCGAACTTCATGAAAAGGACTTCAAACGGAAGATGCGCGAATTGCCGGGTTTCCACAAGGATGACGGTCCCGGAAAAAGCCCGATATCTGCGTTTCAGGCTTCGGGATTTGCATGCCTTGATCGCGAACTTTTTCCGAAACCGTCTAAAAGCGGCCTTTCCGCGAGTTCCTCAAGGAAAAAACGGCAGCCTGTCATCATCGCCGCAGGCCCTGCCTTGCGTGCCGCGGGATTCGATCCCTCCGGGAATCGCTACGCCTGTCAGGCCAGTTTCTTCAACTGCCGGGCAACGGCCTGATTCAGCGAGTCCTGGGCCTTGATGAGCTCCTTGTACTTGGATTCGATTTTCCCGATATTCCGCGCCAGGATGGCCTTCAGCAAATCGCCTTCCATTTCCGCCACATCGATTCTTTCATAATAGTCCATCGTCTCCTTGAGGTGCGCGATGACGATCTTGCCGGTCAGGATCGGGTGATTGTTCGTTACATTGGCATCCTCGAATCGCGTGCCATGCTCGAGCTCGACTTCCAAACCTTTCCGGAAAACCTCGAGGGGAATATCCATCCCCTTGGTATTGACCATGTCGCAAATGGTGGATGCTTCCGCCTCCGAAACGCTTGGCTCCGTTATTTGGGACCAGTCCCGCAGGCCCATTTCGGTGCAGACCCTTTTGACCTCATCAACCGTGATGTACTCCGGCAGTTTCATGTGTTCCTCCTTATATGGGTTGAGTCCGGCTTCCGTTTCGCCAGTGTCGTGCCCCGGGAAAAAGGGTCGTACTCCCCGGACGCATATTTATTGGACAAATATCTCGTCGAGCCGAAACCACTCCCGCCCGCGCCCCGGTTGACGACTCACCAGAACCATTTTGGCGGCGACCTGATCGCCGCCGATGGGGCGGAAGCGGCGCAACCCGGGGAGGGCGCACAAAACGGGCAATATCCAGCTCCCCAGTTTCTCAGCGATGCGAACCTCCTCTCTTTGACCCATCAACAGGGACGGCTGGAAGATGCTGATGCGCTCAAAGGGCAAGGCCTGGACACGCTGCTCCAGTTCGCCCTTCATCCGCAGGTATGGATTCCGGCTGCCGGCATCGGCACCGCTGGAGGAAACCAGCAGGTAATGGCGCACGCCATGGCCGGCCGCCAGTTGCGCCGCCTTGTATTGGTAGTCGAGGTCCACCGTGCGCTGGGCGGCGATGGAACCGGCCTGCTTGCGCGTGGTGCCCAGGGCCGAGAACAACAGGTCCGCCTGGAACAAGGCGGCGTGGTTTTCCAGATGCTCGAAATCGACGACGTGGTTGTGGACTTTCGGGCTGGGATGCCCGGCGGGGCGGCGGGTGAGCGCCATCACCCCATCGATGTGCCCGGCAGCGGCGAGTCGGTCGACCAACGCCCGGCCCACCAAACCGGTGGCGCCGATCACAACGGCAACGTTGCCCATAACACCCGCCTTTCTTGAGATGGGCTCCTGCTCCGGATTCAGGCCCGACGCCCCGCGCGAACCCACAACCGCGGCGCGATAGGCATTGACCCGTTTCCCCAGGATCGACAGGCTGAATTCCGTTCCATCCATTTCCGCTACGCCGGGGAGCCTTCCCCATTCCTGGAAACCAAGGGATCGGAACAGCCGGATGCTGGGTTCATTGTGCAAGAATATGAAAGCAGGCTTCAGCGCCGCGCCAGAAATCTGTCGCAGATACTACCGGCCGATGGGGTATCAAAGCAAGCTTTCCCCCGCCGGCGGCCTCAAAATTCCTCCCGGACCCGCAGGAAGCTTGGAAACCGGAGGATGCCCGAGGCGTGGAAACCGTAGTATTTGAAGGTGATGAGGGTACCCACCGGAGGGGGATTCTCCCTGAGCGCATCGGAAAAACCGGTGCCGATCTTCAACCGCGTCCGGCTGCCCGGCAACTCCACCAACAGCGATCCCAGGCGGCCCCGGTTGCGCCCCTTGCCCGGCAGGTGCGCCCGCACCACGGCCTCCATGTCGGCATAGGGCTTGACCTTGAGGATGTCCCGGCTCCGGCCTCGGGTGTAGGGGGAACCCGGCCTCCTGAGAATGATCCCTTCACCCCCCAGGGCTTCGATGCGCTTCAATTCCCTGCGCAAATGCCGGTGATCGCTCACGGGGCGCTGCTCGATGACATAGGCGTGGGCCGAGGGGTGGCCGGCGAACCAGGCGACGGCCTGGCCCAGGCGCGCCTCGACCCCGCCGGGTGCCGTGGGGGCGTCGAAGACCGCGAAGCGCAATTCCCGCCAGCCCTCGTGGGCCTCCTGCCTTTTGACAATGCCGGCGGTTTTTTCGAAGGTTCTCCGGCCGCCCCAGATTTCCCCTTCTAACGGAAAATCCGGAAAATTCCGGGTGAAATCATCCGGGGGCTGGAAGGGCTTGCCGTTTTTCGACAGCAACCGCCGGCCGTCCCAATAGCCGCGCACGCCGTCGAGCTTTTCGCTCATGAGCCAGCCGGCGATAGCGATGCTCTTTTCATAGACCAGGGGCTGCATGATATCCAAGGCCTGGGCGGGCGGGCTCGCCAGGGCAAACAATGCCAGGATCAGGAGCGCTCTTGGGATCACGGAATCACCTCCCGTAAATGGTGCGGCGTGCCTTGCCATCCACCCCGGTGCCCGTGTATTCATCACCGGATGGCCCCCGTGCCGCGCCGACATGCGCCGGTATCCCGGCAACGATCGTGCCAGCCGGGCAAGCCCCTGGAATCGAGGAGTTAGACCCTGGCCGCCCCGGCGGTGCATGCTTTTCTGTGCCGCTTGCCTGAAAATCCGGGCATGGGCCAGCCCCGGCGCCGCGCCGAGAGGCGACCGGGACCCGATTCCCTTCTGCATTTCCGTCTGTTTCCCGGAGAAAGGAGCACCCCGCCCATGAAGCCCATCGGACCCGTCAACGCCCTCTATCCCATGCCCACCACCCTGGTGGGCGCCACGGTCAACGGCAAGGCCAACTTCCTGGCGGTGGCCCACGTGGGCATTCTGAACCACGGCAGCCCCCAATACCTTTCCATCGGGCTGCACGCGAGCCACTACACCAACGCCGGAATCCACGCCCAGCGCACCTTCAGCATCTGCCTGCCCGCCGAGGACCTCCTGGTGGAAACCGATTTCTGCGGCATCATGACGGGGAAAAACACCGACAAGGCGGCCCTCTTCGAGGTCTTCCACGGGGAGCTGGAAACCGCCCCCATGATCCGCCAGTGCCCGGTGAACATGGAGCTGAAGCTCCACCAGGTGCTGAAGCTCGGCGCTCACGAGATCTTCATCGGGGAGCTGGTCCAGACCTATGCGGACGAGGGGGTGCTCACGGAGGGCAAGATCGACATGGCCAGGCTGCGGCCCCTGCTCTTCGACATGGCCGGCAAGCGCTACTGGTCTCTGGGGAAAGCGGTGGGCCATTGCTGGAGCGCCGGCAAGGCCCTCAAGAAAACGGCCCGGTAACCGCCGGGGAAATGCATGCATCCGGCTGCAAGTCAGGGCGCGGTGGGATGCGGAGACCCATGTCCCGCGATGGGAAGCAGAGGAGACGGCTTGCCATTTGGGCGCATCCCCGCTATACCGGCGTTCGCCTTGCCGGAAATAGGGATTCCCCCACCGGCACAACCCCCCGCCCCCCCCCGGGGCTGTGGACACTTCATGAATCTGATGGGTCTCGACCTTATTGCGCTGCTGGTGACGGTGGCCACGATTTTCGCGGCGGGGGTGATACGGGGGTTCAGCGGCTTCGGCTTCGCCATGGCGGCGGTGACCGGCATGTCCCTGGTGTTGCCCCCTGTCCTGGTGGTGCCGGCGGTGCTGATCCTGGATGCGTTGGCGAGCCTCCAGTTGATCCCCGCCATCCGGCGGCACATCGACTGGCGCTCCCTGCGCTGGCTGCTGGCCGGCTCCCTCCTGGCCACCCCCGCGGGCGTCTTCGTACTGGCCGCGCTGCCCCCCACCCCCATGCGCGTGTCCATCTCCCTGATGGTCCTGGCGGCGGCGGTGTTGCTCATGCGCGGGTGGGGCTGGAATCGCATGCCCGGGGCGCCGTTCACGGTGGCCGTGGGGGCGGCCAGCGGCCTGCTGAACGACGCGGCGGCCATCGGAGGTCCGCCGGTGATCCTGTTCTACCTCTCCTCGCCGGCCGGGGTTACGGTTTCCCGGGCCTCCATGATCGTTTTCTTCCTGTGGCTGGACATCCTGAGCCTGGCCACGGCCGCCACCCAGCACCTATTGACCGCCGCCACCTTCCGGCTCACCGTCCTGGCGGTGATCCCGCTGGTCCTGGGGATCGCGACCGGCAGCCGCCTGTTCGCCCACCTCGGCCCGGCCGCCTTCCGGCGCGGGGTGCTGATTCTGCTGATGGTGCTCGCGGCCGCCGGGCTGCTGCGTGCCTTATGGGCCTGAGGCGCCGCCTATCCGCCGGTCAGCGCGGGATACTCCCCCCGTGGGGCTCCCCCCGGTAAAGGCGGCCGTTGGCGGTCTCCAGGAAATCGGCCAGGGGGATGGCTTCCTGTTTGATGAATCCCCGGTCGGGCAGCTTCCCGGCGCTCACCAGTTCCAGCACGGCACAAACCGAAGCGGCCGTGGTCCAGGCGATGGCCCGCCACTGGCGCCCGTCCAGGTCGAGGGGGAAATAGGCCTTGACGAACTCGTCCCGGGAGAGGACCTTCCCCTTCCAGCCCTCCACCGAGGCGTGGACATAGACCACGTCCTCGTTCACCGGCGGTTTGGCGTGCACCAGGATTTCGCCGGCCTTCTTCCGGTCTTCCCGCATCAGCAGCTCGTGGAAGAAGAAGTTCATCAGGTCCACGTGGCCCGGGTAGCGGATGCTCTTGTAGTCCAGGTTCTCCACGCGGCCAAGATAGGTTTCGCACATGGTGCCCAGGCCCCCGGAGGTGGTGAAGGCCTCCAGCTGCACCCCCTTGATGACGATCTTCTCGATCCACTCCATGGGCGAGACCCATTTGTGCTGCCCGTTTTCGATGACCTCGCAGTCGTTGAGGTACTCGTTCACCACCCCCTCCGGCGACCAGTTGAAGGCGTAACCCAGAAGCCCCGTGGGGTGCTGGGGGAGGGCGCCCACCCGCAGCTTGATGCTGCGGATCCTGTCGAAGCCTTCCGCCAGGGAGGCCCCCACGATGGCGATGAAGCCCGGCGCCAGGCCGCACTGGGGAGCCATCACGGAGGCGGCCGTGCGGCTCATCTCCCGGATGGCCCGGGTGGTGGCCACGTCCTCGGTCAAGTCGAAGTAGTGGACCCCGACCCGGTGGGCGACGGCGGCCACCTCGGCGTTGAAGTGGTACGGCAGGCAGGAGACCACGGCATCCTGGCCCTCGAGCCGGGCGGCCAGGGCCCCCGGCCGGGAGACATCCAGGGCCTCGGCCGGAAAGGTCAGACCCTCCGGCGGGCACGCGTCGGCCCCGCGGACGCGCAAGCCGGTCTTCTGGAGCAGCCCGGCCACCAGGCAGCCCACCTTCCCCAAGCCCAAGACCGTGACGGCCTCCAGCGGCCTGCGCATGTCGACAACCTTTCGGGAAATGGTTCCAGGGTTGACGGTCGGGCAACATGGCAGCTGGCCGCGGGACCGCCTTGAATCCGAATCTCAATCCGGCCGGCGCCTCAGCGCGGCCCCTTGCGGCCGAAGCGCCGCCAGGCTTTGAGAAAGGACGTCTCCAGCCCCAGCCGCCGCTGGGTGCGGGACTGGCGCTGCTCCACGATTTCCCCGATCCACACCGCCACAGCGGCCAGGAGATCGGCCTCCTGATCCAGGAAGGCGGGCGCGGCGTTCGGCCCTCGGCCGGGCTGGACATGGACCTGGACCGTTCCCAGGCCGCGCTTGCCGGCCTGGATGCTCTGATCCTGGCGAAAGGCGGTCTCCCGGAAACCCGGCGTGCAGTAGATGTTGCCGCCCACGCTGAGCCTGGCCCAGGTCCGCTCGGGGTGCTGGTAGCCGATGGGGATCAGGTTGACGATGCGTTGGAGGATCTCCGGCAGTTCGGCCTCCAGGTCCCGCAGGCAGTCGGAGATGGCGTAGAGGCAGCCCAGTTCCTTGACGCGCTCCCCCAGGTCCACGGTACGCCGTCGCAGGGCTTCCCCGATCCACTCCATTTCCGCCAGCTTGGCCTGAAGCCCCAGCACCTGCTGGTGGGCCTCCTGGAGGGCCAATATCAATTCCTCGCGGCTGGCCTCGCGGCCGTCGGAGCTGTCGATTCCCATGCCTTGATCCTCATTGCGGCGCCACTTCAGGTCGGAGCACCTGGGCTCGAGGCCTTCTCGGCGGCGGCGGTGACGCAATAGACGCCATCCCCCGCCAGGCCCGGCCGGAAGCAAAGGTTGTCCGAACGACAGACCGCCCGGCGGCGGTCGCCGGCCTTCCAGCGGGCGATCAGGCCCGGCTCCCGGATGAAGGGGCGGCTCATGGCGATGTAGTCGGCCAGCCCCTTCTTGACGAGCCGCTCGGCCACCTCGAAAGAGCGTATGCCCCCCACCAGGATCAGGGGGATGTCGATCTCTTCCCGGAAGGCCCGGGCCTCCTCCTGGAAGTAGGCTTCCTTCTCCTCCGAGGAGATGCGCGTGCGGCTGGGGGAGAGCTTGCCGCCGGTGAGCAGCCCCCCGCTCAACTCGATGGCGTCCAGCCCCGCATCCGCCAGGACGCTGCCCGTCTCCAGGGCATCCTCCAGCTCGAGCCCTCCCGGAACATGGTCGCGGCCGTTCATCTTGATCAGCACGGGGTAGGCCTCCCCCACGGCCTCCCGCACGCCCGCGAGGATCTGGCGGTGGATCCGGCACCGGTTGTAGATCGGTCCGCCGTATTCGTCGGTGCGCCGGTTGAAGGCCGGCGAGAGGAACTGGCTCAGGAGGTAGCCGTGGGCGCTGTGGATCTGCACCCCGTCGAAGCCGGCGGCCTTGGCCCGACGGGCGGCGGCGGTGTAGGCCGCCACCAGCCCGGGGATCTCCTCCCGGGCGATCTCCCGCCGCGGCGTACCGGCCAGGCCTTCAAAGGCCGACACCGCCAGGGGAGGCGTGCCCGTAAGATTCTCCGCCGCGAAGGTTCCGGCATGGGCCAATTGGGCCACGATGCGGCCCCCGGCCCCGTGCACGGCGGCGGTGATGGCCTGCAGGCCGGGCAGCAGGCGGTCCGCGTGGAGCCCCAACTGCCGGGGGCCGGCCTGGCCGTCCGGCCGCACGTAGGCGTGGCCGGTGACGATGAGGCCCACGCCGCCGGCCGCCAGGGCCGCCAGGACCGCCACCAGTTCCGGTGTGGCCCCGCCGTCGGCAGCGGCCAGACCCTCCCAGGTGGCCGAGCGGACGAAACGGTTGGCCAGGGTCATCCCGTTGATCGCACTGGGTTGGAACAGCTTGCTCATGGTTCGGGGCCTTTCATTTGGTCCGCCGCCCATGGAACGGCTCGCCAGCGCCCCGGACGACGGTCGGCCTGGGCAGCGGTGATGCCATGGACTGGAAGCGTGGAAGAACCGGGCGTCTCAACGGCCGCAGCCGCCGGGACCGGAATGAGGCAGAATTGCCAGCAATCGTGGGGGAAGTCAAATCGAAACCAACAGGGGCCTCCGGCACCCCCAGAAGGAGCCGTGCGCACCAGCGTGAAAGGCAGGACCTCCCATCCTGCCTTCCGGTTTCCGGGTGCCGCCCCTACCGGTGGTCGGTGCGGCCTCCCTTGACAATGGGTTTCAAGAGCGGTGAGCCGTTTCCCTTGAGTCACACCATATGGGCGCCCGCGCGGTGTGGCAACCGGCGAGGGCCGGAGACCTCCGCCTCCGGGCCCTCCCGTCCATTGCCCGTGCCCGGGGATTGCCATACCCGCGGTTTCGCGTATACTGGCGCCACAAGGCCCCCAAAGGGCACGCGGCCGCGGCGCCCCGCCGCCCGCCTGCCCGTGCGAGACCCCCATGCCCGAGACCCTCACCAACAGCATCGGCCTGGAGCTGGTGCTCCTGCCGGCCGGCACCTTCCTCATGGGGGGGGACCCCGTGGCCGAACAGGCCGACGAGAACGAAACCCCCCGGCACCCGGTCACCTTCGCGTCACCCTTCTACATGGGCCGTTTCACCGTCACCCAGGCCCAATGGGAAGCGGTGATGGGCGCCAACCCCAGCGGGTTTCCCGGCCGCGACCGGCCGGTGGAATCCGTCTCCCACGGGGATGCCGGGGCCTTCATCCAGCGGCTCAACCGCCTGGAGGGCACCCGGGCCTACCGCCTGCCCACCGAGGCGGAGTGGGAGTATGCCGCCCGGACGGGCTCCACCGCCGCCTACGCCTTCGGTTCCGCCACGGCGCGGCTGGGCGAGTTCGCCTGGTACGCCAGGAATGCCGGCCAGGCCACCCACCCCGTGGGGCAACTGGCCCCCAATGCCTGGGGACTCCACGATCTGCACGGCAACGTCCACGAGTGGTGCGCCGACTGGTTCGACCGGAACTACTACGCCGCAAGCCCCGCCCGCCACCCCCCGGGGCCCCGCACCGGCCTGGCCCGGGCCCTGCGGGGCGGGGACTGGGGCTCGGAGGACTGGTATTGCCGCTGCGCCAGCCGCAGCCTCAGCTCGCCGGAGCGCCGGAGCCCCCGGGTGGGGTTCCGGGTGGTGCGGGATGTGGAGGGCGGCGGTGCGCGAAAGGGGCCTCTGGAAGCCATCCACGCTGTCCTCGGTCGGCGGGGCGCCTGAACGCTCGAGGCGCGGCGCACCTCACGGTTCCCGCAGGTGCTCCCGAAGGATCCGCCGCACCTCCTCGATGGCCTGGGGGGTTGCCTGGCAGGAGTGGTCCGAGGCCACGATCAGCTCCGAGGCCACGCCTTCGAGGTGGGCGCTGCTGTAAGCCACCACGCCGTCCTCCCACTCCTCCCGGGGATCTTCCAGGTTGTCCACGGCGATGATGGAGTGGGCCGCAACACCCGAGGCGATGGGGATCGGCGCGAAAGCCCGGATGAAGGGATGGAGGGGGTCCATGTTGTCGGTGCTGCGGGGGAGGTCCTTCATGGAACGTTGCACCAGGGCCTCGGGGGAGCGCTGCAGGATACCGGTCAGGGGACTGACCAGGTTTTGGGGGAGCGCAATCAGGCGGCTGGTCAGACGACCGATCCAACCCCCCGACACATAGCTGCCCTGGTGGGGCGTGGCGATGAAGACCACCCGGCGCACGAAGGGCAGCGGCTCGTAGAACATGGAACGCCGCAGCAGCTCCCGGGTTTCCGGGCCCACGTCCAGCCCGTCCAGGGGGACCCTGAAGGCATTGTCCCACAAGCGGTCGCCGCTGCGGATGGCGGTGAGCTTGGTGAGCAGTCCCCCCTGGCTGTGGCCGATGACCACCATCCGGCGCAAGGCCGGGTCCCGACCATCGGGATCGAGGTCCTGGACCACCTGCCGCAGGCCGGCGGTGAGCAGGCCACCGGAATAGAGGATGGGGTTGCCCGTGTTGTAGGTGAAGAGCCAGAACTGGTAACGCCCCCAGAGGTCCGGGTCGTTGAGCAGCTCGTTGAGCAGCTCGGCCCAGCGGGCCGGGCTGGAGGCCGTGCCGTGGACCAGCACCACCGGGATCCGCCCCGGCCGGTAGGGTTCCATGAGGAAAACGTTGTCCTTGAAGCGGGCCGTTTCCTTCATCAGCTTGAGGTCGCCGGAAAGCAGGCCCCGCAGCTCCAGGCGGTACGCCCGGGAACCCTCCAGGGTGTTCGCCAGAGCGGCCGACAGCCCGTACTCCAGGGGCACCCGGCGGCCGCCCACGTCCACGCGGGTGCTCTCCTGGGTGGTGTAGAGGGCAAGTCGGCCCGTCAGTTGCCCGCTGGCCAGGCGCGCCGCGACGTTTTCCAGGTGCAGGAAGGCGGTGGCCGCGACCCGCAGCGCGGGCGGCACCCGGGCGTAGGCGAGCTCTTCAGCATCCGGCAACGACTCCAACTCGGCCACCAGGGGGGCGCCCAACCCGTGCCAGCGATAACGGTTGCGCAAGCCCCGCACCTGCAACTGCGTGGCGTCCACCAGGCGGACCAGGCGATAGGACCCCCAGCGGAACTCCTCGGGGTCGACCCGCAGATCGAGGCGGCCGAAGGGCAGCGGGTGAGACCCGCCCTGAAAGACCACCCGCCCGTCGGCGGGGTCGGTGAAACCCCGGGACAACCCCTGGTTGTAAATATCGCCAGCAGTTCGCAGGCGCGGATCCAGCGCCGCCGGGTCCAGGCTCGGGTCCGCCGGGAAAAGGAAGGCGTGGGCGTAAATCGCCGCGGACAGGAAATAGCGGCGATCACCGCTCGTGGTGGCGTGCAGGAAGGAGAGTTCCGCCAGGGCGAAGAGCCGGTCGGCCTCCCGGGCCGCGAGCAGACCCTGGTGGAGGGTGGCGATGGCTGCGGCCGTGTCCTTGCGGTAAGTTTCCGCCAGGCCGTTGCGATTGATGATCTGCAGCGTGGGCGCGCTCAGGTTCGCGCTGGAAAGGACGCTGGCGGTCAATTCCCGGTAAGCCTCTCGGGGCTCGAGGCGATTCACGCCCACGGGCGTGGCGCAACCGGAAAGCAACAGCAGGCCGGATATGAGCCACACCCCCAGGGCGTGCGCCTGCACCCGCCGGGGGCGTCCGATGGCCCCGGGGTCAGCGGCAGCGCTGCCCAATAGGGTGGCCCCGGTAATTTCCAGGCGACGAAGTGTACGCATGCCGCATTCCTCCTCGTTAACGGCCCGGGCGCCCTTTGCGGTAAAACACCGCGGCCCTGGACCGGCCGGTGACCTCCATAGAAACCCGGGCCCCGATCGGATTCCCCCTACTGGGGCAGACAGGCCCCGAAGGCCACGAATCCGGCCTCCCGGCCCGACGCCGTGAGCACCGCGCGGCCGCTCGCCTGATCGATGGCCAGGCTCCAGCCGAAGCCGTCCTCCAGGTTCTCCCGTCCCGCTTCGGCCCCCTGGAGGTGGAGGATCGCCCCAACGCTTTCCACGCGCTCGATGGCGCTGGTGGGCCCCTCCCCCTGCCCCTCGGCCCGCCGGATGATCTTCTGCGCGAAGTCGATGCGCAGGAAACGCGGCAGCCCGGCCGTTTCCACGTCCACGGCCTGGCACCCCTCAACGGGTGCGCATTCCTGGACACTGAACAAGGCCAGCATCAGGGGGCGTGAGCCGTCGAAATCCCCCGCCGCCGCCAACCCGGAAGCCGCGCAGAACGCCGCCGCCAGCACCAGTGCGATGACCCATCGCCTCATGGTCGTGGCCCCCCTTTCAAGCGGTCATTTGACCGTGTAGCCTTTGCCTTCCATGCAGGCCGCAAAGGCCCGGTTGTAGGTGCTGCGCTTCTGGGAGGACTGCCGGGCCTGGTCCTGCTCCCACTGCTGCTGGTTGGCGGCCTCCTGCCGGCGCTGGTCGTTGCGGCGCATGCCCCCGATCAGACCGCCCGAGGCCGCCCCGATGGCCGCTCCCTTGCCGGCATCCCCCGCGATGGCCCCCA
This sequence comes from Desulfobacteraceae bacterium UBA5852, assembly GCA_002432195.1. GTDB lineage: Bacteria > Desulfobacterota > Desulfobacteria > Desulfobacterales > UBA5852 > UBA5852. Next base: position 22,970 of record DJGG01000040.1, on the reverse strand, counting down.
CCGCCACCCCCACCAGGGCTCCCCGGGCCGCCCCCTTCACGACACCCCCCTTGGGCGCCTCCTTGGGAGGCGGCGCCGAGGTGGCCGTGGGCGGCGCCATGGGGTCGAAACCCGACTGCTCCTTGGCCCAAGAGTAGCAGGCGAACTTGTCCTGCTCCATCTGGTCGTTGCTCTGGTTCTTGGCCGGGAACACGATCATGTCCTGGGCCAGGGCCGTACCGGCCGACAGGCAGACGGCCAATACCGTGGCCCACAGGCGCCAACTACCAGGCATGGTTGCCCTCCTTCCGGATGCCGATCCCACCCCACCGGACCCCCGTCCACCCGCCGTCGACCCCTCGACCGGCGGGGATCGGGAATCCGCACCTCTGCCCGGGAAAGCTTCCCCCGGGCCTATTTCCCGGTTTTTACTCCCCGCGCCTCGTCCAACCGGGCGCGCAGGCGCTGGGCCCAGAACTCGAAGGCCGCCTTGGCCGGGCCGATGCCGCTGAAGCCTTCCAGCTTGCCGCCGGGCCGGAAATCCACGAAGGCCGCCAGGCGCTCCCCCGAGGCGGCGTCGAGGAATTCCCCTTCGGCGGTGGTGTTGCCCACCGAGATGTTCTCCCCGGTGGCGCCCTTGGCCACCAGGTTGACGGCCATGCCCACGGGGACCACCGTGGAGAAGGTGTTGGCCACGGGACTGCTCTTCTCGATCCCCGTGACGGCCGAGCGGATCCGCAGCACGCCGGGGCCGGGCGTATCCACGAAGGTGTAGCCCCCCGCCTGCAGGGCGTCGAAGAAGGCCTTGTGATAGGCATCGCTCAATTCGGCCACCTCATCCGAGGTCAGCCCCTTGAACTGGGACGCGTCGCTGAAGTAGAAAACCACTTGGTCCAGCATGATCTTGTCGTAAGGCTTCCAGTCCACCCCGGGCTTGATCCAGGCCTTGTCCACCCCGTCGCGCCCCTCCTCGAAGGCGGGGTAATCGGTGAGAAATCCCGACAACTGCGCCTGCTTGCCCCCCTGGTAGCTGGTGCAGCCGGCCGCCAGAGCCGCCACGACGATGACCGCCACGCATCCCGCAAGTCGCTTCATGAGGTTTTCCTTTCCGTCGATGATCAGGATTAATCCCGGCCCCGGAGCCGGCCGCCCCGGCGGGGGGCGCGCCCGGGGTTCACTTCTCCGGTGTCATCCGGGTGATCTTGGAGCCTTGGAGCCCCAGGCCACCCATCAGACCCTTCTGGTGGAAGAAAAAGGCGTAGACATCCTCCTTGGCCGTGGTGGTGCTCAAGGATCGGGCCATCCCGGTGTCCACCACCACGATGGTGGGCCCCACGCCGATTTCCCAGCCCTCGCTGCGGTCCAGGTAGGACAGCCCCGTCTCGGTCATGAAGAACAGGGCATAGCCGAACTTCTGGGCCCCGGCCTGAATCCCGTAAGATGCGGCCACGGTGTTGAAGTACCCCGCTGTCCTGCCTTCCCGGCGCAGGGCCCCTTCCCCGAACTGGGCGCCCACCACGAACCCGGCCTTGACCACGTTCGGGAAAATCAGGATGCCCTTGGCCACCTTGGCCAGTTCCCGGCTGGCCGGGATTTCCCGGAACAGGATCTGCATGGCGGCATCCACTTCACGGTCGATCTCCCCGGCCGTGCCCGCGCGGGCCGGCGGCGGGCACACCAGCACCGTCAGCGCCACGGCCAGTATAGCCCACAAACCAGTAAAAAGGCTCTTTTGCATGGTTGGCCTCCATCGATGGATTTGGACCAGGAAAGCAACTGCACGCAGGTCGACATGGTGTTATCCTATGGATCACGGACGCGCCTGTCGATAAGACCTTAGTTGTATACCGGCATCTTTTCAAACCGGCATGGGAAGCGGCCCGGCGGTGCCGTCCGGCAGGTTCCCGGCGCGCCTTGACATGGCCGGCCGTCATCGGCTATGCAACGGGCATTGTTCGCATCCGGTGCGGTGCTCCCCGAAGGAGCATGACCGGCGGCGGCCGGCTACCTCAAGGCCTGCCGCGCGGTCATTGGGAAGTCCGGTCAGGCCGGCACGGTCCCGCCGCTGTGCGTGGGGACGAAATCCGCAGGCAGCCACTGGTCCGCCGCCAAACGGCCCGGGAAGGCGCGGAGAGTAGGACGATCCACAAGTCAGAAGACCTGCTGCACCGGAATACCGGCACACTTGGCGGAGATGGTAAATCCCCGAGCTGATGAGGCTATCAGCTCGGGGATTTTTTTTGGCCCGCCCGGCAGCGGGGCCCGCATCACGGTCGACGTTGCCACGGGCCCCAGACGGAAGCGACGCAGCCATGCACGTACCCCGACCCGGCTTCCACCCGGCCCCCCCGGCCCACGAGCACTTCCAGTACCTGGAGGACCTGGCCACGGCCTACTGGTACTCCGAGGCCCTGTTCGCGGCCCTGGACCTGGGGATCTTCGCCGCCCTCGCCCGGGCGGAGGCCGGCACACAGGCGCTGGCGCAGGATGTGGACTGCCACCCAGAACCCCTGGCGCGGCTCCTGGCGGTGCTGGCCGATCTGGGTCTCCTGCTCCGGCATGCCGGGCGCTGGTCCGTCACGTCTTTGGCCCGGCGCCACCTGGTGCCCGATAGCCCCGCCTACCTGGGTGATTTTCTCCTCTACCGCCGCTACCTCCAGCCCCGCTGGCAGGAGCTGGCGGGAAGAGCGTCCCGCGCCCCCTTGAAAGCGGTCCGCCTGTCGGCGGCCGCCGACTATGCCAAGCGCAACTGGCATTATGTCCGGGCCCAGGACCGCCTCCTAAACCGCAAGGCCCTGGAGATCGCCCCGGTGCTCCAGGCGGCCGGCTGGTCGGGCCCCATCCTGGATGCCGGCGGCGGCGCCGGGGCCCTGAGCCGCCACCTGGTGTCCGGGGCCCCGGGGACCTTCGCCGTGGTGGCCGACCTCCCGGAGGTCCTGGCCGCGGGCCGACGCCTCTACCCGGAAGCGTCCGACGGGCAACGGGTTTGCGGGGTGGCTTGCGACCTCCGGCAACCCCCCTTCCGGCCCGGCACCGGCTTCGGCCTGGTGATCCTGAGCAATTTTCTCCACGCCTACGGGCCGGCGGAAGCCCGGGACCTGCTCCGGGCGGCCCTTGAACTGGCCGCCCCCGGAGGAAGCGTGCTGGTCCACGACTACTTCCCGGACCGGGTCGGGGCGAGCGGGCCCCGGGGGGCCGCCCATCACCTCAACATGTTCCTCAACACCTTCCAGGGCGCCTGCCACCGGGCGGAGAACGTCGTGGATTGGCTCACGGCGGCCGGCTGGGGCCGCCTCGCGGTCCACGACCTGCCGTCGGATTCCGCGGTGATCCTGGCCCGGGGGCCGGAAGCCGCCCCGGGCCCCCTGCCGGACCCGGAAAACTGGGACCACCGGGCCCGGGGCCTGGGACTCGCCCGGGCCGTGGAAATCCCGGCCGCGTCCGTGGCGACCGCCCCCTGGGCCCGGGTCAAGTGCCGCTTCGGCTGCGCCGGCTACGGCCGGGGCCGCCAATGCCCGCCCACAAGCCCCGACGACACGGCCACCGCCCGTCTCCTGGCCGGCTACCGGCGGGCCCTGGTGCTGGTGGGCCAACCCCCCGNNGCCGCCAGTTCCACCGGCAACTGCTGGAAATGGAGAAAGCGGCGTTTCTCCAAGGCTTTCACAAGGCCCTGGCCTTCGGGGCCGGCCCCTGCCCGGTCTGTGATACCTGTCCCTCCGAGGGCCCCTGCCGGCTCCCCGGCCAGGCCCGCCCCTCCATGGAGGCTTCGGGCATGGACGTCTACGCCACGGCCGCGGCCGCCGGAATTCCCCTGGCCCCGGTGGGGGAACCGGACGGGTTCGTCACCTACATCGGCCTCCTGCTGCTGGAGTGAGCCCCATGCGCCTCATGCTGATCCAACTGCCCACCTCCCATCTCGGCGCCGGGGAGTGCGTCTACCCCCTGGGGCTTGCCCGCCTGGCGCGCCTGGCGCCGGCCGGCTGGGAGGTCTGCCCCCTGGACCTGAACCTCGCCGCCGACCCCTGGCCGGCGCTCCAGGCGCGCCTCCTGGACGTCCGCCCCCAGGTGACGGCGCTTTCCTTCCGCAACCTGGACCCCCTGGCCGGCCAATCCCAGTCCTACCTCCCCTCCCTGAAGACCGCCGCACGCCTCGTCCGCCGCCTCTGCCCGGAAACCCGGCTGCTGGCCGGAGGTCCTGCCTTCACCCTCTTTCCGGAGCGGCTGATGGCCGAGGTCCCGGAGATCGACGCCGGCCTGGTGGGCGAGGGGGAGGCGGTGTTCGCGTCCCTGGTGGCCGCTCCGCAAACGGCCGCACAGCTTCCCGGCGTGGTCCTGCGGGTAAACGGGCGGATCGCCGCCAACCCGCCCGCCCACGCCCTGTCCCTGGATGGGCTGCCCCTCCCGGACACCGCCGCCTTTCCCCCGGAGGATTACCGTCGCCGCAACCGCTACGTCACCGCCGTGGGCCTGGAAGGCAAGCGGGGCTGCGATCTCGCCTGTGCCTATTGCCTCTACCCCGCCATCGGCGGCCGGCGCCTGCGCCTGCGGGCCCCCGGGGCCGTCGTGGACGAGATGGAATTCTGGCAGCAGGCCCACGGGGTGAGGTCCTTCCACTTCACCGACGGGGTGCTCAACCGCCCCGCCGCGCACTTCGCGGCCCTCTGCCGGGAGATCCTCCGCCGGAGGCTTGCGGTGAGCTGGACCGGCTTCTTCCGGGAGGAGGCCGTCACCCCCGGCCAGTTGGCCCTCGCCCGGGAGGCCGGCCTCAACACGGTCTACTTCTCCGGGGATGCCCTCACCGCCGCCGGCCTCGCGCTCCTGGGCAAGCGCATGACCCCGGGGCACCTCCTGGGGGCCGCCCGGGCCACCGTGGAGGCCGGCCTGCTCACGGTGGACCATTTCCTGGTGAATCTCCCCGGGGAAACCCCCGCCCTGGCCGCCGGGGCCCGGGAGCTCCTGGAACGGCTCCTGGAGATCCACCACCCGGCCGGCAACCTGGGCGCCGTGATCCTGAGCCCGGTGCGGCTCTACCCGGGAGCGCCCCTCACCCGCGCCCTCCAGCGGCAGGGCCTGCTGCCCGCCGGCGCCGACCTCCTCTACCCCACCTACCACGACCCGCCGGAAGGGGCCCACCGGCGCCACGAACTGGAAGCCCTCTGCCACACGGCCGGCGTCTTCTCGCGCCTGGGGCTGGGCGGCGCCGCGCCGCCGGGAGCAACCCCATGAAGATCCTGGTACTGGAGCACCCCCGCCGTCCGTCGGCGGACCATTTCAACGACATCGCCCACACGCCCCTCTGGTCCTGCCTCATGGGGGGGTATGCCGCCGCAGCCCTGGCGGCCGCCGGACATGCGGTGGACTACCGGGACGCCAGCGGGCCGCGGTGGGATTTCCCGCGCCTCACGGCCGCCCTGGCCGCCGCGGACCCCGACCTCCTTTGCCTCCACGCGGTCTACTTCTGGGAGCACACGGGAGCGCTTTTCGACTGGGTCGCCGACCTGCGGGCCGCGGGCTTCTCCGGCCACCTGACGCTTTTCGGTTTCTACCCCAGCCTCGCGTATGCCCACCTGGCCGGCCTGCCAGGCGTGGACTCGGTGGTCCTGGGGGAGGGCGAGGCCACCCTCGTGGCCCTGGCGGCGGCCCTGGAGCGCGGCCGGGAGGTTGCCGGCCTGGCCGGCCTGGCGACGGCGGCCACTGCCGCCGCGCCTGCGTGGCGCCCGCCCGTCGAGGATCTCGACGCCCTGCCGACCCCCTGGCGGCTCACCCCCCTGCCCGAAACCCCCAGCGTGCTGGCCAGCCGGGGCTGCCCCCACCATTGCAGCTTCTGCCTGGTGCCGCCCGTCTACAACCGGGGCCCCCTCTGGCGGGGGCGGCGGCCCGGGGCCGTGGCCGCGGAGGTCCGCGCGCTGGCGGCCGCGGGCGCCCGGGACATCTATTTCGCGGACCCCAATTTCGTGGGCCCGGGCCGCGCCGGCCGGGCCCGCGCCATGGAGCTGGCCGCGCTCCTCACGCCCCTGGAGATCACCTTCGGCATGGAGACCCGGGCCGGCGACCTCACCCCGGAGCTTCTCCAGGCCCTCACCCGGGCGGGCCTCACCAGCCTCCTCCTGGGCCTGGAAAGCGGCTCGGCCCGCCTCCTGGGTCACATCGGCAAGGACCAGCCCCGGGAGACGGGGGCGGCCGCCCTGCACCTCTGCCGGGACGCAGGCCTCGAACCCGAGGTGGGCTTCATCATGTTCCTGGCCGACAGCCGCCTGGAAGACCTCCAGGCGAACATGGCCTATCTGGAGGCCTGCGGCCTCCTCGACCGCCTGGACCGCACGGCCAACCTCCTGGGCCACCGCCAGATCGTGCTGGCGGGCACCACGGGCTACCGCCGCCTGGAAGCCTGCGGCCGACTGACCCCCGCCGGCTTCGGCGGTTTCGAAGGCCGCGTGGCGTTCGCCGACCACCGGGTGGCCTGGCTCCAGGAAGCCGTGCTGGGCGCCTGCCACCAGGTGCTGCGGAGTTCCTCCGACCCCCATGCCCCGGTCTTCTGGCAAGCCCCGGCGGGGCCGGTCCACGCACGGGTCAACCGGGCCCTGGTGGCCCNNTTCCTTTTCAAGGAGCTCCTGGAAACGGCCGCCGGTGTGGCGCCGGGGGCCTCCGGCGCGGAGGCCGCGGGCCGGGCCGCGGAAGTGATCGCCGAAGCCATCGGGGGCCCGGGGCGGGAGGCGCACCCTTCCGGGGAGCATCACCTTCCGGGGGCATGCGGCAACGCGTCAACGAAAGGACGGAAGACATGACGGATTGCGGCGTTTTCCTGGCCCTGCTGGGGCTCTACCTGGCCGGCCTGGTGGGGGTGGGGCTCCACTTCACGGGCCGCCAGAAATCGGTGACCGATTTCTGGCTCGCCGGCCGGCGTGTGGGGCCGGTGGCCATCGGCTTCTCCGCGGCCGCTTCCTGGCTCACGGCCGGGGCCCTGCTGGCCGTGGTGGGCTTCTTCATGCTGAGCGGCATGGGCTCCATCTGGGGATTTGTGGCCCCCAACGTTCTGGCCCTGCTGCTGATCGCCCTCATCGTGGGCCGGATCAAGCGCCTGCCCGCCATCACCCAGCCCGAATTGCTGGAGCAGCGCTACGGCACCGGCCTGCGGGCCCCCGTGGCCCTGGTGATCACCGTGGTCATGATCCTCTTCGCGGTGGCCGACATCAAGGGTTTCGCCCTCGTGCTGGAGATCACCTACGGCCTCTCCCCGGCCGTGGCCGCGGCCATCGTGGCCGTGTCCGTCTCCCTCTACGTGACCCTGGGGGGGTTTGCGGCGGTGGTCTGGACCGATCTCCTCCAGTACCTTTTCCTGGCGGCCTTCGCCCTGGGAATGGCCCTGGCNNCCGCGGCCGCCGGGGCGGCCGTTCCCGCGGGGGGCGCCCCCGGCCTCGCCGGGCTCCTCACCGGGGCGCCGGCCGGATGGTGGAACCCCCTGTCCATCGGCCTGCCCATGGCGCTGATCTTCTGCCTGGCCATCCTCCCGGGGTGGGTCTCCGAGCAGGACCCCTGGCAACGGGTCTGGGCCGCCCGGGACCCGCGTGCGGCCCGGGTGGGCATGGTATTGGGGGCCGGGTTGATCCTGTTGGTCTTCGCGGCCTGCGCCGTCATCGCCCTGGGCCTGGCCCGCCTGCACCCCGAGATCGTGGCCCTCGGGTTTCCAGCCGGCATGGCCCAGGCGGAGCCGGCCCTGCTGCATTTCCTCATCGGCCGCGGCTTCCCGCCCCTGGTGGTGGCCCTCATGGCCATCGGCCTGGCGGCCGCCGCCATGTCCTGCGCGGACACCTTCGCCACCTCGGGGGCTTCCTGCCTCTCCCGGGACCTCTACCAGCGCTTCCTCCGGCCCGACGCCACCATGGACCAGGTGATGCGGGTCAACCGCCTCAGCGTGCTCGTGATCGTGCTGGCGGCCACGGCGGCCTCCTTCGTCATCCCCAGCATCATCGACGCCATCCACATCGCCACCTTCATCGCCAGCGCGGCCTACTTCTTCCCCCTCATGGGGGGCATTTACTGGCGGCGCGCCACCCGGGAGGGGGCGTTGGCCGCCCTGGCGGCCGGCGGCGGCACCCAGGTGGCCCTGGTGGCGCTCGACCTGGCGGCCACCGCCCCCCTGGCGCCCCCCTTCCTGGATACCCTCCACCCGGCCTTGATGGGACACGGGGTAATCCTGGGGATGGCCGTGAGCGGCGCCGCCTTCGTGGCCGTGTCGCTGGCCACCCGCCCGTCGGCGACCGTGCGTCTGGCCCCCTTTTTCCCCTCCGCAGCCGCCCGCCTCACCCGCGAGGCCCCCATCGCCGTGGAGGAGACCGCAGCCCCCTTCCGCCGCTTCCGCCAAGTCCTGCGGGAGGACGTCGTGGGGGACCGCACCCAGATGCACCTCACCGCCCGCACCCACGGGCCCCTGGATTGGCGGGCCCTGGGGGCCGCCCTGGGGGCGCGCTCCCCCGCCTGGGTGGCCCCCAGCGGGCAGGACACGGTCTACCACATGACCGATGCGGACCTGCTGGGCTGCGTGTCCATCACCCGGGGGGCCGATCGGCAGGAGATCTGGTTCAAGGCCGAGCCGCGCAATGGCGCGGCCGATACCCGGCGCCGGGAGCTTTTCGCCGCCTTCCAGGAGGTGGCCCGGGTGCTGGGCCGGGAGCCGGCCTTGGGCTGACCCCCAGCGCACGGCCCCACACCGCTTCCGGTCCCGCTGCCGGCCGGGAATTCCGATCTGCGGCCGGCGGCCCGCTGCCAAGGCCCTAGCAGGCTGTGGATAAACAAGCATCGGGCCGAAAGGCAAGGCGCGGCGCGATGCGAAAAGC
>DJGG01000040.1:12797-14147 GCA_002432195.1 Desulfobacteraceae bacterium UBA5852 | reverse complement strand
TGTGAGCATTTTCGCGAGTGCCACAACGCAGCATTTCGGCCCGAGGCGCAGTTTATCCACAGCCTGCTAGACAGGTTCAGCGGCAGACCGGGTCCCCCGGCGCCACCCGCCGGCCGCCGCCGGTTTCGGGACAATGCCAGGCCTCCAGGCGGGGGTGCGGCCGCCCCCCCCGCCGCTCGACCACCACGGCGCTGTAGCAGGGCGCCAGGTCCTCGAGGGCCAGCACACCTAGCCCCTGGGAAGGGCGTTCCCAGGCAGCGCTGCGGGAGACATACCCCTCCTCGTCCACCAGGCGCTGGAAGGCGCCGCTGTTGAGCACGGTCACGGTGCGCCCGCCGTCGAGGGCCACTTCCCAGGCCGCTTCGGCCGCATGGGTGTGCCCGTAAACGAACACCGTCATGGCCGGGTACGCCGCCAGGCGCGCTTCCAGATGCCGGCGCATCACCACTGCCTTGGATAGCAGGAGACGTTGGCTCGCCATGCCCAGGGAGGCCGGGTCGGCGCAGGGGTCGTCGCCGCGGTCCCCGGAGGCCTGGAGGCAGAGGCCCTCGATCTCCGCGTCTTCCATGCCGGCCACCATCCCGTCGAGCTCCCGGCGCAAGGCCTCCCCGGCGGGAGATTCCTCTTGGATGAGACCCGCCAGGGGATCGGCCGCCGGCAGGGCCCCCAGGAAGAGCATGTGGCCCAGGGCCTCGGCCCGCGCCCGACGCCGCCGGGCGCGATGCGGGTCCGTTTCCCCCTGGCCCACGGCATCGCTGCGCCCCAGGATGCCGACCTTTTGGGCCAGGGAGGTCTGGAAGACATTGAACGCCACGAAGCGGGCCATGTCCAGGGCGCTGCCCACCGGCCCGCGCTCGGCCATGCGGTAGCGTACCCCGGCCGACTCGGGGCTGAGGTTGTCGATGATGGGGAAGGCCCGCTCCTCGTCGTTGAATATGGCCTGCACAAAGTATTCCCCCCAGGTGCGCTCCAGGTAATCGCGGCCTGCCGATGCGCGGGTGATCAGGGGCCAGTCCACGTAGCGGTTGACGTCCCGGCCGATCTGGTGGCCGTGCTCGGCCACCACCTGTCCTTCCGGGGAGCGCCAGATACCCGAGGCCTCCAGGCTCACCCGCTCCGCATCGCCCCCCAGCAGGTGGAAGACCAGGCCCCAGTGGAGATCGCTGACGACCACCAGCAGGCGGTCGCGCGGCGCGGGGCCGGACGGTTGGGCAGGCCCCGGGGAAACGCCGACGAAGAGGTGCAGGAGGATCATCAGGGCCAGCCAGGCGAAGCTGCGCGTGCCAATGGGTTTCATGACATTCCTCCTCTAACAGGCTGTGGATAATCAAGCATCAGGCCGAAAGGCAA
>DJGG01000040.1:0-12742 GCA_002432195.1 Desulfobacteraceae bacterium UBA5852 | reverse complement strand
TTTATCCACAGCCTGCTAAGGTGTGGGACAGAGGGTCAGTTCGTATTGGCCCACGACCTGGAACTCCAGGGCCATTTCACTGAAACCGCCCGGGTTGCTGGGGAAGCGGGCCGCCGCGCGCTTCAGGGCGCCCTCCAGAATATCCCCCAGGCAGGCCGGGCGCGGGGACTCGTGGAGCGTGCGGATCTCGTCCATGAACTCCAGGGCCAGGTGAGTGCCGAATTCGGCGTCCACGGGCAGGGACGAGATGACCATGGCCTCGATCCCTAAACGGTTGAGCTGGTGCACGAGGTCACGGGACTCCGGGGCCGCCCCCGAGGTGCTGCAGGCCGCGATCAGGGCCACGCTGCCCGGGGGAAAGGACCGCCGGACCTGCTCCAGGAGGATGCGGCGCGGCTGCTCCTGGCGGTTGAACCAGACGTAGCCGCCCTCGTGGTGGGCCAGCAGAATCAACCCCAGGCCGGGGCCGGCGGCTGGATCGCCGACGGGTTGGGGTTGGAAAAACCGGAGCAGATCGGCATGGGTGTCCACCCACTCGGTCATCCAGGGGGCCGTGGAGCGCTCCAGGTTCAGGAGGCGGGTATTCGCGCCGCCGGACTCGGCCAGCTCCCGCGGAATGGCCAGCGCCCAGCGACTGAAACAGGCCGTGCGCAAGGGTGGGGGGGCGTAGGCCAGCGGCTGCACCACCTTGAAGCGCCCGGGCACCACCGGCTCCGCCGCCCGTGCGGCCAGCAACCCGAAGGGGAGGTAGATCGTCTCCCCCTCGGCGGAGACGAGCTGCACCAGGCAGGTGGGGTTTTCCCGCGAACCCAACAGGCTCCGGAAGGAGTCCAGGGCCTGCCGGGCGATGGCCTCCTGGGCCGGGGTTTTGCCGCTGAAAATCTTGACCGCCAGCTCCTGGCCCACCGCGGCGAAGGGGTAGGGGTCGGCGGGGTAGTTGCGCAAGGTCAGGTGGGCTTGCCGGATGGTTTCCAGCATCTGATCGGGGCTGGAAACATAGTCGCTCAGGGCCGACTGCAATTCCCAGGCATAGATTCCGGGGTCCTCCACGGCCAGGTTTTCCCGGGCGGCGGCAAAGCGGTCACGATTCAGGAAAACGGCCAGGCTGTATGTGCGCTGCGGCCCGCGCGTTTCGTAGATATGCAGGGCCGCGTCGGCCGCAGGCTGGGTGGCGGGGGCCGTGGGGTCGATCAGCAGGGCCATGAGCCCGGAGCGGATGTTGCTGCCGCCGGTGGTCGCACAGCCCGGAGCGACGGCATCCGCCGCGGCGGCAATGGGCAGGGAGAAAATCAGGTGATCCAGGGGCCGTGTCCTGGCGCTGTCCCACACCGATAGGGTGACCATGCCGCAGCCGGCCTCCCGGGCCACCAGATCCCAGGCAACCCTGGGGCCCAGGTTGACCGCCTGGGCAAACTCCCCGGTGGTGAGGTCGCCGGCCGCGAAGGCCTCCCGGGCCTGGGCCTCGTTCGGGGCTGCCTGGAGGCGATCCCGGTAGATGGTGATCAATTTGGGCTTGAGGGGTTCATCGGGAGGGGCCTCCAGGTGCCCCCCCACCAGCACCGGCTGAAGCAGCAGGCTGATCTGGCCCTCGCGCGCGAGCTCGTCGCCAATGGGGCCGGCTGCCGGGCTGCTGAAAGGCGCCTGGTAGACGAAGCGGGAGAGGTCGATGCTGAAGCGGTAGCGCCGCCCCACCTCCAGCGACCGCACGTCCTGACCCGCCGGGGTTTCGCACCAGCCGTTCCAATGAATGATTGGGGGTTGGCGGTCCGCGGGGGGCGCTATCCCGCCCATGGCCACGGGCGGAGGGGCCGGCGCCGGGGGGGGGCGGTCCCGTTTGGCCGAGGACTTGCGCGCCTCGAAACCCTTCCGCAGCAAAGCCTGGTAACGGGGACCGCTGCGCCGGGCCACCTCCGCGTTGATGTCACCCACGGCCTGGCGCCAGGCCTGTCGGGCATCGCTGCCCAGGGCCACCAGGGTAACGCGGGGATTGCCCCGGAGGCTTTCCAGGCGGCGGTATTCCGCAGACACCAGCGCCGCGGCCAGGCCCCGGCCGGCCTCCCGCAGGATCGCCTCCACGGCCCGACCGGCCTCGGGAGCCAGGGACTGCCAGCGCCCACGATGGGCCACCAGCATCCACGGAAGGAAGCGGTGCTGGGTCAGCGTGATGGCGGAGGCCTGCTCCGCCAGGGCCTCCGCCGTTGCCAGGCTGCCCTCCGCCGCCTCCAGGGACCCGGCCACCAGGGCCGGGACGAGCTCGCCCCGGGGCACAGGAACGGTCCCCGCACCCAGGCGCCGGAATCGCTCATCCCCGGTGGCCAGCCGCCGACCCACCAGATCGGCGGGGGAATCCAGGGGACGCCTGCCGACCAGCTGCAGCAATTCGCCGCCCCACCAGCTGATCCCGACAAGGGGCGAGTCTCCCAGGGCTTCGACAAGGAGGCGGTTTTCAGCCACGTCCAGGAATTCGAATGCCTCGGACAGCCCCCGAAACAGAAAAAGGCCTTCGAAAAGATAAAAATCCGGTGACAGCGCGCTCAGCCGGGCCGCCGGCACCAGGGCCAGATCGGCCTCCCCGGCAAGGGCGGATTCCATGGCCGCCCGGCTGTCCGGTACGGAGCGGATCGACAAGGCTTGGCCCGTTTCGTCCCGGATGCGGCGCTGGACCGCCGCCAGGGCATCCAGGGCCGCACCGCTCTGCGGCGGGGGCGTCACCAGGACGAGCGCCCGGGCCGGGGACTGGCCGAAGAGGACGGCGCACAGCATGGCCCCCAACAGGACCGCCAGGTGTCGGGACATGATTCCCTCCTTTGGTAGCCGGTGTGGAGGACGGCGCACGGGCCCGCCCCGGACCTCAATGGGGGACGCGCGACGGCAAACGGACGGAAACGGCCATTGGCCGAGGGTGGCGTGCCCCGGAGCGGGCCAGAATTTCAGATGGAGGGTGCCGGAAGAGATGCGCACAAGATCCGAACGGCGTGGAACAGGACTGCGTCGACCGACGTTAAAGCAGCAATTGTGCCGGAACCGTGGAAAAAGCGCTCCCGCGGAATACAGACCACGAGGGCCGATGCCCGTGGGCCGCCTCCCCGGAAATCGTCAAGGGCGCTGACACTTGCTCTCAAAGGTCTTGACAGGAGCGGGCCAGGGGGTCGTCCGGAGGAGGTCCGGCGGCGCACCCGCATCCTGGGACCTTTCAATCCACCTGGAGGATCACGGCGAAAGCGTTGAAGCCCACCCAGACGGTGTCCTCGGCCGCCAGGCCCAGCTGCCGGCGGCGGGCTTCGGTGACTACCGCGCAAAGCTCGGTGCCCTCGGGCAGGCCCACCACCACCTCGGAGGAGATCTTGCCCCGCAGCACCTGGCGCACGCTGCCCGGGAACCAGTTCTCCAGGCTGGCCTCCGGCCGGCGCGCCCCCGTGCAGACCACCACCCAGGGGGCCTTGACCTCGGCNNCGGCGGCCACCAGGGCGCCCGGGGTAAGGCCCAGGCGCTCCAGGCTGGTGTTGGTGATTACCGCCGCCACCTCCAGGCCGTTCAGGCAGCGCACCGTGACCGCCGTCTGCACGTCCCCCTTTCGGATCACCTCGATCTTGCCGAAGAAGCTGTTGCGGGCGCTGGTGCGCTGCCGGTTTTCCCGGGCGGCGAAGTGCCGGGCCACCTGGCGCATCTCCTCCCCGGAAAAAGCCACGAAGGCCGCCGTGAGATTGGGGGTGGACTGGCCGAGAATCTGCTGCACCACGGGCAGGGGCATGTTGCGCTGCATCAACTCCACGGCCCGGGAGCGCCGGATGACCTCCGGGGCGCCCATTTCGTGGGGCAGCCCGCAGGCCCGGGCCTGCTCGTAGAATTTCCGGCGCACGTGTCCGGGGTCCACCTCCAGAAGACAGCCTCCGAAGCCCTCCCCGGCCGCCTCGGCCATGATCGCCTGGACCTCCGCGGCCAGGGCGGCAGGAATCTGGACCTCCCGGCAGGCAGCCTCCCCCTTGCAAAGGCGCAAGGTCTGGCGGGCAGGGTCGAAGTCGGTGGCCGGGTCCAGGCGCAGCACCTCGCTCAACCGCGCCCCGGTATAGCGAATGAGCAGGAAAATCATCAAGATACGACGCCGGGAGCGGCGATGGTCCTCACGGCGGGGCTCCTCGGCCCAGCCGCGGAAGGCGGCCTCCAGGCGCTCCAGCTGAAGGGCGTCCAGGCAGCGGACGTTGTCGGCCGCCGATACGATACGGCTGTGATCGGCAGGGTGGGGCATCGCTGCGCACCTTTCCGCGCCCGGGTCCGTGAATCGGCGGGCGCCATCGTCACCCATCCTTTACCACGGCGGCCCTGGCCGGGGCAAAGGAAACGGCCGGCCCTTGACAGGGCGTCGCCGCGTTCGATAGAATACTCACACGAAAGCTTTCTTAATCGTGCCTTAAAACCCGCCACTCCGCCCTCCGGCGCCATGGAGGTCCCCCATGAAGCATTCACTGCGGTTCAACCGGATGGAACTGGCCGGCTCCCTGGGAGACCTGGGGACCATCCTGCCCCTGGCCATCGGCATGATCCTGATCAACGGTCTCGACCCGGTGGGGCTTTTCGCCGGGGTGGGAATCTACTACATCGCCAGCGGGCTCTATTTCGGGGTCACCGCTCCCGTGGAACCCATGAAGGTCATCGGGGCGTATGCGGTGGCCACAGGCGTGGGGGCCGGGCAGATTGTGGCCTCCAGCGCCTGGATCAGCATCTTCCTGCTGGTGATCGGGGGCACCGGGGCCATCACCCTCATCGGCCGCTACATCCCCCGGCCGGTCATCCGGGGGGTCCAGCTCTCCACCGGGGTGCTCCTCATCACCCAGGGGGTCAAGCTGATGCTGGGGACCTCCAAGTTCCAGGCCCTGCGCCAGGCCGCCGAGCCCTATCTCACCCTCCAGGCCCTGGGCCCGGTCCCCTTGGGCCTGGCCATCGGCATCGGCCTGGCTCTGGCGACCCTCCTGCTGCTGGACAACCGCCGGCTCCCGGCGGCCCTGGTGGTGGTGGGCCTCGGGCTGGCCCTGGGCATTCTCCTGGGTACCCACGAGGGGCTGGAGCGGGTCGCCCCGGGCCTCCACCTCCCCACCCTGCTGCCCTTCGGCTGGCCCTCGGGGGCCGATTTCACCGCAGCCCTGCTGATCCTGGCCATCCCGCAGCTGCCCATGACCCTGGGCAACGCCGTGGTGGCCAACGCGGACCTCTCCGCCCAGTACTTCGGGGAAGACTCCCGGCGCGTGACCTACCGGGCGCTGTGCATCTCCATGGGGCTGGCCAATGCCCTGAGCTTTTTTTTGGGCGGCATGCCCATGTGCCACGGGGCCGGGGGGCTGGCCTCCCGCTACCGCTTCGGCGCCCGCACGGCCGGATCGAACCTCATCATCGGCGCCCTGTTCCTGGTGCTGGCCCTCGCCCTGGGCAAGGAGATCCTCGCCGTATTCTACCTCCTGCCCATGTCCGCCCTGGGGGTGCTGCTGATTTTCGCCGGCGCCCAGCTGGCCCTGACGCTGATGGACATGCAGAACCGCAAGGACCTCTTCGTGCCCCTCCTGGTGCTGGGAATCACCCTGGCCGCCAACCTGGCGGCGGGGTTCATCGCCGGCATCGCCCTGGCCTACGCCCTGAAGTCCGAGCGCTTGAGCGTCTGAGGCGCCTCCCCGGCGGCCGGAGGCTTCAGCAGCCTATGGATCAACACGTATCGGGTCGCAAGGCCGCCTTGCGGCCCGATACGCCGTTGATCCACAGGCTCTCAGGCCCCGCCGTTGCCCTCGCGCACCAGGTTGATCAGGCTGCCCTTGGCCACCATCTGGATCTGGCGCGGGCTCAGGGCGTGGATCACGCTGTAGGACCGGCCCCGGGTACGGTTGTGCAGCGCGAGGCGGGTGCCGGCCGTGAGGGCCGCGAGCACACCGGCCACTTCCACCGCGTCCCCCTGCCGGATATCGTCGTAGTCCAAGGGGTTTTCGAAGGTCACCGGCAGAATCCCGAAATTGACCAGGTTCTGCCAGTGAATGCGGGCGAAGCTCTTGGCCGCCACCAGCCTCAGCCCCAGGTAGCGGGGGGCCAGGGCCGCGTGCTCGCGGCTGGAGCCCTGGCCGTAGTTCAGCCCTCCCACCACCACGAAGCCCCCCGCCTGGTGGGGCAGGGCCCGCTGGTAGAAGGACTCGTCCAGCCGGGAGAAGGCGAACTTGCTGATCTCCGGGATGTTGCTGCGGAAGGGCAGGATGCGGTTGCCGGCGGGCATGATCTCGTCGGTGGAGACGTCGTCGCCCGCCTTCAGCAGCACCGGACCGGCGATCTTCTCCGGCAGGGGGTCGAAGGCCGGCAGGGGCTTGATGTTGGGGCCCTTCTCCAGCTCCACGACCTCTCCGGGGTCCGGCGGGGCGATGAACATGGCGGTGTTGATCCGCGGGCTGTCCGGCTCCGTGAAGCGCGGACAGGCCATCCCCAGGGTGCGGGGGTCGGTGATGACCCCCGTCAGGGCCGAGGCCGTGGCGGTTTCCGGGCTGCAGAGATAGACCTGGTCGCCCTTGGTGCCGGAGCGCCCCGGGAAGTTGCGGGGTACGGTGCGCAGGCTGATGCCCCCGGTGGCCGGCGCCTGGCCCATGCCGATGCAGCCGTTGCAGCCCGCCTGGTGGATGCGGCCCCCGGCGCGGATGAGCTTCTCCAGGAGCCCCATGACCGTGAGATTCTCCAGGATCTGGCGGGAGGTGGGGTTGACGTCGAAGGAGACCCGGTCGTTCACCTGGCGGCCGTCCACCATCAGGGCCGGCACCGCCAGGTCCCGCATGCCGGGGTTGGCCGAAGACCCGAGGTAGGCCTGGTAGATGGGGCGCCCCGCCACCTGCGCCACCGGCACCACGTTCCCGGGGCTGCTGGGCAGGGCCACGAGGGGTTCCAGGGTGGACAGGTCGAGGTCGTCGGTTTCGTCGTAGGCCGCATCGGGGTCGGCCGTGATCTCCCGGAAGACGTCTCCGCGCCCCTGGGCGACCAGGAAGCGGCGCACGGCCTCGTCCGCGGGGAAGACCGTGGTGGTGGCCCCCAGCTCGGTGCCCATGTTGGCGATCACGTGGCGGTCCATGGCCGATAACGCCGCCAGCCCCGGGCCGTGGTACTCGACGATCCGGCCCACCCCGCCGTCCACCCCGTGGCGGCGCAGCATCTCCAGGATCACGTCCTTGGCGCTCACCCAGTCGGGGAGCTTGCCGGTGAGGCGCACCCCCAGGACCCGCGGCATGCGCAGGTAGATGGGCTCCCCGGCCATGGCCAGGGCCACCTCCAGGCCGCCGGCCCCCATGGCCAGCATCCCCAGGGCCCCGGCGGCCGGGGTGTGGCTGTCCGAGCCCAGCAGGGTGGCGCCGGGCACCCCGAAGCGCTCCATGTGCAGGGGGTGGCTGACCCCGTTGCCCGGCCGGCTGTACCAGACGCCGAATTTGCGGCAGGCGCTGCGCAGGAAGAGGTGATCGTCGGCGTTCTTGAAATCGGTCTGCAGCAGGTTGTGGTCCACGTACTGGGCGGACAGCGCGGTGCGCACCCGGGGCAGGCCCATGGCCTCGAACTCCAGCATGACCATGGTGCCCGTGGCGTCCTGGGTGAGCGTCTGATCGATGTGCAGGCCGATTTCGGTTCCCGGTTCCAGGGTGCCTTCCACCAGGTGGGTCTGAATGAGCTTCTGGGTGACGTTTTGACCCATGACGTGGTCCTCCTTCAGGCAGGGGTGAGTGGAATGTTTTCGACGGCGACGGCCGGCTACGGCCCGGGAGAGACCGGCCGCCTGGGGGCGGCACCTTCGGCGGGCCGTGGTGTCAGACCGGCGCAGCGGGCGGCCCGGGGCGGCAGCCGCAGTCCAGGAAACAGCCGCGCGCATCGGTGAGGAAACAGGCGCAGGGGTCGGCGTAACACCCGCAGGGATCGAGCACCAGGCAGCCGCAGGGCGGTTGGGGCGGGGCACCGTCGGGGTGTCCGCCCTGATCACGGGAATCCGGGGACACGGGGGATATCTCCTTGTGGCCGTTGGCTGCAAGATAACGCACAAGCGCCGCTGCGCCTACCCCCGGGTTCGCTTTTTGCCTCAAAATATCCCAAGGGCAAGGGCACGGGGCTCGGCCTGAGCGTCTCCCAGGGGATCGTGGCCAAGCACGGCGGCCGGATCCAGGTCCACAGCGAAGTCGGCAGCGGCTCCACCTTCACGGTGCTCCTGCCGGTCAACACCCTTGCGCAGTGCGTCCCTCAAGCGTGAGGCCGGGGGGCCCTGAAGCGCCGCGGTCCCGTCCCTCCCCGGGGCCGCACCAGGGCCCGCGCCGGAGCGCCATCGGCCCCGGGGATCAGGAGCGGCAGGCAGATCAGCTCGCAGGCCCCGGGGGGGACGCACCCCAGGCGGAGCCCTTCCAGCACCCAGACGCCCGCGGCCAGGAGGGGCCGGTGGACCTCGGCGGCCGGCTTTCCCCAACCGCTCACCGAGAGGTAGTCCACGCCCACCAGGGCCACCCCCGCCGCCGCCAGGCGCTCCGCGGCCTCCGGCGTCAGGTGCACGAAGGTCTCCCGGAAAGGCGCCGACCACCAGTCGGCCTCCGAATTGCGGGTGCGGAAGAGGATCCGCTCCCCCCGCCGCAAACGCAGGGGTCCCAGGGCCTCGGCGTTGATGACCGCCGGGTGGGGGATGGCGATCACCCGGGCCGGGCCCAGCATGATCCCCGGGGGCATGCGGTCGACTGCCGGGCCGTCGGCAAGGAAGTGCCGGGGGCTGTCCAGGTGGGTGCCCGTGTGGGCGCCCATGGCCAGGTGGGTGAGATTGGCCTCGGCCCCGTCCTCCAGGCGGGCCGTCCGGCGGATGCGCACCACAGGGTCTCCCGGCCAACGGAGCATGCGGTCGGTCAGGGGCACGGAGATGTCGATCCAGCCGCGCTCCTCCTCGCCGGCGGTTTTCACGGACATGGCTCGGTTCTCCCTGGTCCCGCGCCGGGGGCGGTTGGTGGGCAGACGGTTCCCTGGGGGGCGCCGGGCCGTCAGGCGCCGCCGGCCAGGGCCTCCAGGATGGCTTCGGGGGCGGGATGGTCCGCCGGGTCCCGGGACTCGTGGCGGTAGATCACCTGTCCCCGGGGGTCCACGGCGACCACTCCGGGCAATTGGCGCACATCCCCCGTGGGCGCCCCCAGGCCGTGCCCGCGGGCCAGCGTGGCCGCCGTCTTGGCCGCCAGGTTCGGGGAGAGAAACCCCAGGATGGACATGCGCTTGAGGCCGTAGGCGGCGTAAAGCCGGCCCTCCGGGTCGGCGATGATGGGGAAGGGCACCCCGAAGGCCGCCTGGAATTCCCGTGCCTCGGGGAGGCTCCCCAGCCCCACCAGCACCACCTGGAGACCGGCCTTGGCGAATTGATCCTGCGCGCGGCGCAACTGCGCCACCTGCTGGCGGCAGAAGGGTCAGCCGAAGTGCCGCAGGAACACCAGCACCAGGGTCTGCGCCCGCCAGAAGTCGCTCAGGGGCAGCCGGCGTCCGTCGGCCAGGGTCACCGGCACGTCCGGCGCCGGGGAAGATCGGTCATCCCGCATGGGTAGGGCCTCCACTGCCGCCGGCCGCCAAGCGCATAGCCAAAAACGGCCGACTAGTGTATAGGTCAGTTCAGGCGGTACCCCCCAGCAACGTTCCGTTCCCGGGAGGCCTCTGGGCATGAGCCACGATTTCATCGACGACCTGATCAAGGCGGTCAACCGCGTGATGGCCCCCGATGCTGCCGACCTCCGCGACGTGCTGATCGTCAGCGGCATGCCGGAGAAAACCGAAAACCTGCGCTACCTGGCCTACAACCGCCATGTGGAGGCCGACAAGGGGTGCACCCTGGAGTTTTCGGCCGTGGCCGTGCTCAACAACCGCCGCATTCCCCGCTGGCGCCTTGCCGGCCCCTGGAAGCGAATCAGCCAGGCTGTCTTCAGCACCCGCTGGACGCGCAACCCCCTCGACCTCTTCCTGAACGGCCTTCGCGTCCATCCGGAGGTCACCGACCTCCTGGCCGCCCTGCCCGCGGACTACACCCTGCTGGGGATTCTCACCCTGGAGGAGGTCAAGGGCCGCGGCCTGATCCGCCGCATCGCGCGCCAGGTGCGCCCCGTGGTGGCCGCCCCCGGCCTGGAGGCCGCAGGGCTCAAGCGCGTGGAGGCCTTCGAGACGGCCAACACGATCCACCAGACCCGGATGATCGGCTATCCCCTCGAACGGCTGAGCGTGCGCCCCCACTCCGGGCGGTGAGCCCCGGCGCATCCAGACCCGGATCAGTGATACTGGAAGTTCTTCTCCCGGAAAAGCCTCAGGCAGGCATCCACCACCTCCGCGTCGTAGAGCCGCCCGCGGTTGCGGGCGATCTCCTCCAGGGCCTCCTCGCGCCCCCGGCCCGGCCGGTAGGGCCGATGGCTCTCGATGGTTTCCACCACATCGGCCACGCTGAGGATCCTGGCCTCCCGCAGGATGGCCTCCCCGGCAAGTCCCTGGGGGTAGCCCGAGCCGTCCAGGCGCTCGTGATGCTGCAGCACGATGCGATCCACCGGCCAGGGGAAATCGATCTCCCGGAGGATGTCGAAGGCCACCCGCGGGTGCCGCCGGATCAACTGGATTTCGGCCGCGTTGAGCTTCCCGGGTTTGCTCAGGATCTCGGCCGGGATGGAGATTTTGCCCAGGTCGTGGATCAGCCCGGCCATCTGCAGCCCCTTGGTCGCCTGTTCGGAGAGGCCCAACTCCCGGGCCAGTGCCGTGGCCAGCTCCGTAGCGCGGCGTTGATGGCCCGCCGTGTAGGGATCGCGCTCCTCGACGGTGGACGACATGGCCCGGATCATTTCGTCCAGGTTCTGCTGGAGCCGGCGGTAACTGTGCTGGAGGCGGAATTCCGCCTGCTGACGTTCAGCGATCTCCGTGCGCAGTTGGGCGTTGAGGCGGGTGAGTTCCGCGGTGCGCTCGGCCACGACAGTCTCCAGCCGGTCGTGGTGCCGCTTCAAGGCCTCCTCGGCCTCCATTTCCTTGGAGACTTCCGTGAGCTGGCCCAGGGAGAGGCACACGCCGTCGGCCGGGTGCTCCTCGATCACGGCCTGGTCCTTGAGCCAGATGGGGCTGCCCGCTTCCATGGCCACCTGGTAGACCGCTTCCACGCAGCCCGTCCGGCGCCCTTCTTCGCGCAGGCGCTCCCGGGTGCCTGCCAGTTCCACGCGGCTCCGGACCTCCTTGCGCACCCCCCGCTGGCGGTCCGGACCGGTGTAGATGCGCCGGTCGATGACCCGCCGCCGCAGCACCCAGGCCGCCTCCCCGGGGCCGCAATCCAACAGTTCCACCAGGCGCCGGCCGGCGTATTCGTACCAGATGGTCTGCCGGCTCCCCTGCCAGGCGGCGATGTAGATCATGGACGGGCCGTCGATGCTGTCGAAGAACCGGTAGCCGGCGATGCAGTCGCGCACGCGGGCCTTCAAGGCCCTGCTGAAAGGACCCCGCAGGATGCGGCCGCAATAGTCCCCCCCGGCCGGAGGGGCGGAAAAAGCGGGCAGATCCGTCATACCGTGTTCCATCCTCTGGAGTTCCGCCGCCCTTGGAGGGCCGGCGTCGGGATCCGCGCACCCGGAGGCGTGCGCCTCATCGTCGGGCAGGCGCCCGGCCGGCGGAATATCCCGCCCGCGCTGGCCCTGCTGCAACCCCCCCCGCCCTTGCCGGAGACCCTATGCCCGCACCGACCCTGACCCAGGAGATAGGCGATCGTCTCTACCGGATCAAGATCCCGCTGCCGGAAACCCCCCTCAAGTCCCTGAACGCCTACCTGGTGCGGGGCCCCCGCCGCCACCTGCTCATCGACACCGGCCTCAACCACCCCGTGTGCCTGGCCGCCATGCAGGCAGGGCTGGCGCGCATCGGGGTGGCCCTCCCGGACCTCGATATCTTCGTCACCCACCTGCACGCCGACCATTTCGGCCTGGTGAGCCGCCTGGCCACTCCCGCCACCCGGATCTATTTCAGCCGCCCGGACGCCGAAATCGTCGAGAACTGGGAGGGTTTCGGACCCATGCTGGCCCATGCCGGACGTCACGGCTTCCCGGTGGATCGCCTGCGGGCGGCCCTGGAGGCCCACCCGGGAAACCGCTTCCGCTCCGAGTGGGTGCCTCCCCTGGAGATTCTCACGGAAGGCGACGTCCTGGAGGTGGGCGACTTCGCGTTCCGCTGCCTGGCGACCCCCGGGCACACCCTGGGGCACACCTGTCTCTACGAACCCTCCCGCAAAATCCTCGTGGCCGGGGACCATGTCCTCTTCGACATCACCCCCAACATCCAATGCTGGTCGGACACGGAGAACCCGCTCCAGCTCTACTTGCAAAGCCTGGACAAGGTGGCGGCCCTGGAGGTGGACCTGGTGCTGCCGGGTCACCGCCGGCTGATGCCCGACCTCCGCGGCCGGGTCCGGGAGCTCCAGGCCCACCACCGCAGGCGCCTGGAGGAAGCCCTGAGCATCCTCGGAGCCGGCCCGGCCAGCGCTTACGCCACGGCCGCGCGCATGGCCTGGGACATCCGGGCCGACGACTGGGCGCACTTTCCCGTGGCCCAGCAGTGGTTCGCCACGGGCGAGGCCCTCTCCCACCTGCGCTACCTCGAGGCCCAAGGCCGGGTGCACCGCGAAATTCGGCAAGGGATCGTGAATTTCCGGCCGGCCGCCTGAGCACTGCGGGCGGCACGCGCGGCGCCGTCGGAAAAAAAGCCACACACCGCGGTGTGTGGC
>DJGG01000152.1 GCA_002432195.1 Desulfobacteraceae bacterium UBA5852 | reverse complement strand
TTGTCATAATAGCAAATTATGTGATGGCCGCCGCCTCCACCATTTTCAACCAAAATTCATAAGCGATTTAAGGGGATTACCTTCATAGGGTGATCCCCTTCGTCGTTCTGGGGTGGATTTGGGGAACGCGAACCAGGTCCTTGCGGAACTTTTCCGCACCCTCTGCCTCTACAAGGCCGGATACGACTTCAAGCGCCTGTTCACCATCAGCGAATACTAAGACCGCGACCGGCCGACCTTCTACAAGTCGATCCAGAGCGTGCGCGACAACGGCATGGACATGACCGGCTGGCTCGACTACTTCCTCACCGGCCTGGAAACCCAGATAGTCGAGGTTCGCGAGCGCAGCGAGCAGGTCATCCGCCGCGACGTGCTGGTCAAACAGCACAGGTTGAACGAGCGCCAGGCTAAGGCGCTGGGCCACCTCCTCCAGCATAGCAAGCTGACCATCCAGGATCTCGAAGCGCTCTGCCCGACCGTCAACCGCCGCAGCCCGCAGCGGGACCTGAAGGGAATGCTGGACAAGAACCTGATCGCCGCCGAAGGGGCGACCAATCAGCTGGTCTGTCGCCTTCGGGGTGACTTGTGGGGGTAACTTGCGACAAAATGTCGGTGACGGAGGCAATCTAAACGGTGCTCCATGCCAAGGGGTGGAGACTGTTTTGCGTCAGGTCGACGCACCCTCCAGCCTGAGAATCCAGCTATTCGGTTCCCCCGTCATTCCCCGATGCGGCGAATGGGGCCAACCGTGCGCGGTGCGGGACCCGCCGCCGGCGCTGGAGCGGCCCGGCGAGCGATCGCGCGAACGCGCCTGCCGAGCTCCATGAATTCGCCGGCGCAAGCCGTGGCCCGCCATGACGGCTCCGTACCGCTGTGACCCCAGTAATCGCCGTGGCCTGCACCGGTGATGTCGACGGCCTCCACCGCCCCGGCCACCTTCGGCGATGGTCGTTCATGGCCCAGGGCCGTGGGGAAAAGGCCTTCGCCGCGGCCTGCGGCCAACTGTCCGGGCGGGAAAGCGGCCGTGAGAACGGTGTCGCTTGCCGAGTACAACACGAGCACCTGCCGGGCACGCACCATGGCCGAGGCGAGGCTCCCCCCCCATTCCACCTGGAACACCGGTACGGCGGCGGCCATCAGGCACACCTTGCCGATGCGCGGCCGGGGGCCCAGCGCGCGAATGGCCTCCAGGACGACGCGGCACCCGAGGGAGTGCCCGATGAAGTGCACGATTTCAAGGTTCGGCATCCTCCCCAGCAGCGTCGCGAGCACGGGGCCGGCCTCCTTGGCAGTGCCCACGGCGCACGGATAGACGAGGAAATCAGCAAGGTCGGCCATCCCCCAGGCCGCATCCCCGGGCCAGTGGACGTCGGCGAGTACCGTCTCCAGGCCCGGCGGAAGAAGGCACGGGTCCCGCCGGTATTGCTGATGGCGAAGACCCTGGTAAGCGGCGGCCGCCTCGCCGTAGTGGTTGTTGAACCCGTGTACGAGCACCACCGCCTCGCGGCGGGCCGCGCTGCTTCCCCGGGGCAATTCGAGGGCTGTCCGTCGCAGGTCCCCGCCTTCGAGCGCGTGGCGCAGCTGGAAAATGACCCCGAAGGGGTAGTCGACCGGCGGATTGAAGTACCTAGCCATTTTGGCGGACCTTCTTGAGGGCCGTGACCAGGTCCTTGGCCACGGGGGCCACGATGCCCCCCACCAGCGAAGCCACCGCTATCCGCAGCCAGGTCAGCGGATTGACCAGGGCCCAGCCGGAGGAGCTGATCTCAATGTAGGCCAAGCTCGCGAACAGAAGCGCTGCCCCCAGGACCACCGCCGTTGTCTGGTTCCAACGCGCCCATTGGTAGCTCATCGTGATCTGCAGGCTGTCGATCCGCCGCTTGACGAATTTGTTCAGCCGGCTGAAGGCGTCGACGCGCTCCTTTATGTCCTGACGGCTGTCCGCATCCGCCTCGGGGACTTCCGTCGATTCGGCAAACCATTTGGAGATGTCCGCTTCCCCGGCGCCATGGGTCAGGAACCGGTAAAGCGCCTGGTAGACCGTGGGATTGGCCAGCACGACATCCGCGGCCTCCTGGATCTGCCCCAGCATGCGTTCGAGTTCGAGCGCGAACAGGGCACTCGACGGCATGAGCTCGAAGCGGTCGCCCCGGATCATCTCCATTGTATCCCGTCGATCGAGGTGCTGTCCCGTGGTCAGCAGGACGATCTGCCGGTACACCTCATCGTGGAACCCGCCGCCACCGGGGCCTCCCTCCACCGTCAGGTTCCCGGGTACCTGGGCTTGGCTGATCCACTTGTGGAGCTGGCGCATGTGGAAGCGCTCACGGGTGTTCCAGACGCTCTTCCACGCCTCGAGCAGCGCCACCGCCAGCACGCTGGTCGCGGCGAGGGCCAGGGCGTAGCTCAAAATGAAATCGCTCATGCTGCCGACCACCTCCAATACCCTGTCCGGCAGGAATGTCATCTCCATGGGCATGTTCCCTCCTTTCGCAGCCACCGCCATGTACGGCATCGCGACCATGCCGCTCAACCATGACAAGGCGGTCCGCAGAACAGATTTGGGGATGAACGCCTACCCCGACGCCATGGCCTTTCCCGTAAAGGGGCTGGGCTCGCCATTTCGCCAGGAGAGGGTTGGCACGCGCGGGATGTGGAGATCGTGGGAAACAGGATTCGCAGGATCCAGGCTCGGTACCAGGCCCACTGTATCTCAATGTAAACGATGGAAGCTGATTTTTCGATAGGTATTTGGCCTGCCAGGGGGATCACGGGTCCCTGCTCCGGGACCCAGGCGGGGTCCCATAATCATCGAACGTGATTGCAATTCCTTTCGATTCCCCAGCGCTCGATGACGTCGTGCGCAACCGATGCGGGATGTAAAGCAGTTTGGCTGGCGGGCCAAACGCGTTGCCGCCTGGCGTATCAGGCCTTAACCCAAACTTGATGCCGACGGACAGAAACGGCCGCGGAACAACGAACCACAAGGTTCACACTGCACCGCGGGACGAAGCGTTGGAGAAGCTGGGGACCAAAGGCCGCCGGTTATTTCCAGAAATCCAATTCGGGCCAATCCTTTGGCGCCAGGCACCTCTGATTTTGGTGAACCCAGGCAGCTCCATTGACGCCGGCAGTCGCGTTGGTTACTGTAACAAAAACGTAAAACAGGGCGAGCCGCCGGGTGCTTTCGTGGGATCCAAGCAAAAGGTTCGGCATGACTAAATCGTTTGCGGACAGGGGCCACGAAGATCTTCTCGATTCAGGCACCGCGGAGAGGCTTAAGCCCCGGCCCATCGGCAAGCGGCTGTTCGCATGCTACATCAGCGGCATGGATCTGCGGCGGCTAAACCACCGCGACACCCCTTTCATGGCCGACCTTCTGGCCTCCTATCCCTGGACGGCATTTCGCAACCTCCCGAGCAATGAGCTTTTCCCCACCATCGTGACCGGGGTGGACCCGACCGCACACGGCGTCTGGGGCGTCAAACTCGCCCCCCTCAGGGGCCGCGACAAGGCCGATCTGTTTGTCAGACTGCCGGACTGGCTCACCACCACCGCCCAGGGCTGTCTGCATTTTCTGACCAACGCCTGCGACCTGGCGGCAATACCGCCGCGAAGACGGCGTCGGTTCACGATCACCCGGACTAAATACAAACGAAGATCCCAGAGACCCGAAGCCTTGTTCAACATCGGCGGCTTCCCGACGATATTGGGCATTGTCGGCCAGGATCGCAGCCGCTACTGGTTCAACAGCGCGTCCAAGCCCCAAAAATATCTCCTGCCCTCCCTCTGCGTCGGCACCTGTGCGCTGGAGTTGCTGGAATTGTACTCCATCGACCGCTACCAGCAGTGGCACCTGGACAATCCCGAAAATGTCCGCCGCTTCTATGGCGTGATCGATGATTTCCTGCGCCAACTGGCCGGCAAGTGTGCGGCCGCCGGCATGTCTCTCATGATCTTCTCGGATCACGGCCACGAACCGATCAAGACCGCCATCGACATCGTGGCCTTGTTGCGCGCGCTGCCGGTCCCGGCACGCGACTACAGCTATTTCACCGAGGTTTCGAGCATCAGGCTCTGGTTTCATACTGCGGAAGCCCGTCGCCGGATCGCCGCCTGCCTGTCGCGGCTGGAACACGGCAGCCTGGTGACCTACCAGGAAATGGCCCGCTACAACGTTCCCCTGAAAGACGCCGCCTATGGGGAAATGTTCTTTTTTCTCGACCCCGGCTATATTTTTTTCCCCCACGATTTCTACCAGCCGGTCGCCAATGCCTTTCTGGGCCTCTCCGACCGCATGCAGGTCAAGCGCATCCGTGATCCCCGGCACCGCGGCAACCATGGTCACCTGCCGCACTTCGATGCCGAGCGGTCTTTTGTCGTACTGGCGGACAAGCGCTGCGCGGTCGAGAGCGGCGAGGCGCATATCCTGGATCTCGCCCCCAGCATGTTGGCTCTTCTGGACCGCGGGATCCCGCCGTACATGAAGGGCCGACCCTTGTTCAAGGTACCAGGATGAGCATCCGCGTGGGCATCGTCGGCTGCGGCCACATCGCCAACCAGCACCTTGGCCAGCTCAAGCGCATGCGGGTTGCCGAACTCGTCGGGGTCTGTGATCGCAACCCGCAAAGCGCCACCGTGATGGCCCGACGCTTCGGGATCGAAAAGGTTTTCCATGATCTCGGGGCGTTTCTGCGCGGCTGCGCCCCGCAGGTGGTCCATGTTCTGACGCCGCCCCAAACCCATACGGATATTGCGCTGGAGGCCATGGCGTCGGGCTGCCATGTGCTGGTCGAAAAACCCCTGGCGGTCGACGCCCGCGCGGCACACATGCTGGTCGAATCCGCGCAGCAGGCCGGGGTGCGCCTCGGCGTGTGCCACAATTATCTGTTCGTTCCTGCCCTCGTGGCGGCGCGCAAGCTGATCGCCAGTGGAAAAGCGGGCCGCATCCTATCAGCGGAGCTGTTCTGGAAAGTCACCTCCTTCCAAGGCCGCCGGCGCCAGCAGATACCGCCATGGGTCCGGGCACTGCCGGGCGGCATTTTCCACGAAATCGCCCCGCACCCCGTTTACCTGCTTCGCGCCGCCCTGGGGAATCTCGAGGTCGTTTCCGCGTGTGCCAAGAAAATGGATCCCGACAGCCCCTACCCGGCCGACGAATTGAAAGTCGTGTGCAACTCGGCTTGCGGGCCCGCGGTCATGGCCATTTCAGTCGGAACCCGGCCGGTGCAGAAATTCATCCGGATTTACGGCACCGATTTGACGCTGCACATCGATCTGACCACCAACGCCCTGCTGAAGCTCAAGCCTTACGGCCGCGGAGATGCGGGGCGGGCACTCGGCAATCTCGATCAAGCCCTGCAGATCGTCGCCCAAACAGGGATCAATGCCCTGCGGTATGCCATGGGCCAGCTGCCCCGCGGCCACACCGGTGTGATTGCGCATTTCTACAAACACCTGGGCGACGACCGTCCAACCGACATCGATGGCCGCCAGGGCTTGATGACGGTCGCGCTTCTCGATCGCATCTGGGCGTCCATGGAACTGCTGGACTAGTGTTGTTTCCCGGAAATAATGCCCTGAATGGTTTGTCCCTCT
>DJGG01000195.1 GCA_002432195.1 Desulfobacteraceae bacterium UBA5852 | reverse complement strand
TCCACCCGGCCGGCGGTGATGGCGCTGGCGGCCGCCCGGCCGGGGAAGAAGGTCTTGAGGCGGAACTTCTGAGATTCCAGCCCCTGGGGGGAAATGGCGTCGCTCAAGGTCACCAGTTGGATCAATTCCAGGTCGTCCAGGTTGGCGCCCGAGGTGCCCATGAGCGTGCGCACGAACGTCCGCGGCTCGGCCAGGCCGGTGCCCAGGAAGATCCGCATCCCCGGGCGGATCCGCCCCACGATGGCCTCGGGCGCCGTCAGCAGACGCTGCCAGTTGATCTTTGGGTCGTTGCGCCAGGGCATGGGGCACCTCCCGGGGGACGGGGTCAGGCCGTTGCCTGCTGGGCGACGCGCCGCGTGGGGGTTAGGAAGGTCGCGCCAGCGCTTGCGGTCCGGCAGCGTGACCATCCAGCAGCTTATCAGGCGGTGAGCGTTGCTCCGCGCGGGCGCAGGCGGATGGCCATGCAGGCGAGGTTGCGGAGCCGGATGCGGCGGCAGCCATTGTCNNGGGGGGGGGGGAAGAAGCCGATCACGGTGGCGGGCAGGCGCAGCGGGCCGTCGTCACGTGAAACCGCAGTCCATGCCGTTGCATGCTGAAAAATAAGCACGTCCGGGGGGTTGTCCACGCACAGCGGCCGTCTTTACATCAGCCCGGGGGTCATTACTTTCCTGAAAAACAGGCTTCCCGTAATGAAAGGGGTCCGCGCCCATGAAATGGTCTCTGAAAATCGGCCGCTTCGCCGGCATCGACGTCTACATGCACCTCACCTTCCTGCTGCTCCTGGTCTGGGTGGGGCTCATCCATTGGCGCCAGGGCCAGAGCCTGCCGGCGGTGGCGGCGGGGATCGTGTTCATCCTGGCCCTGTTTGCCTGCGTGACCCTCCACGAGTTCGGCCACGCCCTCACGGCCCGCCGCTACGGCATCCGCACCCGGGACATCATCCTGCTGCCCATCGGCGGGGTGGCCCGCCTGGAGCGCATGCCCGACCGGCCCCTTCAGGAGCTCTGGGTGGCCCTGGCCGGTCCGGCCGTGAACGTGGTGCTGGCCGCCGTCCTGTTCCTGTGGCTGGCCGTCTTCTCCCGGGGGGCGCCCTGGGCCGAGCTCAGCTGGACCGGCGGGCCCCTGCTGGCGCGCCTGCTGGCGGCCAATCTCTTCCTGGCGCTCTTCAATCTCCTGCCGGCCTTTCCCATGGACGGCGGGCGGGTGCTGCGGGCCCTGCTGGCCACCCGCCTGGACTACGCCAAGGCCACCCAGGTGGCCGCCGGCGTCGGCCAGGCCATGGCCTTCGGCTTCGGCTTCCTGGGCCTGGCCGGCAACCCCATGCTGCTCTTCATCGCCTTCTTCATCTGGATCGGCGCCGCCCAGGAGGCCGGCCTGGCCCAGATGCGCAGCGCCCTGAGCGGCATTCCCGTGGCCCGGGCCATGCTCACGGACTACCGCACCCTGACCCCCGAAGATTCCCTGGAGCACGCCGTGGGCCTGACCCTCGCCGGCTCCCAGAAGGACTTCCCCGTCACGGCCAACGGGCACGTGGCCGGCGTCCTGCGGCAGTCCGATCTCATGGCGGCCCTGGCGCGCAACGCCGGACCCCTGCGGGTGGGGGAGGTGATGCAGCGCGATGTCGTCCTCGTGGACGCCCACGACATGCTGGATACCGCCTTCCTGCGCCTCAAGGACTGCGCCTGCAGCAGCCTGCCCGTGACCCGCGACGACCGCCTGGTGGGGCTGCTCACCATGGAAAACCTCGGGGAGTTCATGCGCATCCAGGCGGCCCGCGACCGCAGGTAGGCTGCCCGCGGGTGAATTCCTCCCCATGCGGCGGGGAAGCCTTCCCATTTCGATGGAAGCGCATTGCCCCTGAACCGGTGCGCCGGCGGGTCCGGGGCGGTGTCCGCCTACGGCCGGGCCGGTTCCGGCACGGGGTCCGGAAACGCCGTGGCGGCGGCGAAGCGAACCCCGAAATCGGGCTCTCCCGCCAACTCCACGAAGCGCGCGCGCTCCGCCATGGCCACCAGCTCGTTGCGGCGGGCCGCGCTCACGAGGGCCATCACGGCCCCCACTCCGGCGAGGTTCTCCCGGGGCTCCACCGCCGCCGCCACGGCCGCGGGGGGCAGCATGCCCAGAGCCGCGGCGCTGCGCCAGTTGAAGCGCGCCCCGAAGGCGCCGGTGAGAAGCGTGCGGTCCACGCGTGCGACCCCGGCCCGCTCCATGAGCATCTCGATGCCCACCGCCAAGGCCGCCTTGGCCAGTTGAATCTGGCGGATATCCCGCAGGGTCACCACGATAGGGGCCCCCGTGCCGCTGACCGCCTCCGGCACCAGGACGAATTCCCGCCCCACCCCGCCGGCGTCCACAGTCACCCCCGGTCGCCCCTCCACCAGGCGCCCCGTGGGGCGGATCAGGCCGATCCGCCGCATGGCCGCCACCGCATCCAGGACCCCGGAACCGCAGAGGCCCATGGGCCGCAGGTGGGAGCCCTCCCCCAGCATGCGCCATTCCACCTGGGGGCTCCGGGGGTCGATCGCCACCTGGTGGATGGCGCCGGCCACGGCGCGCATGCCGCAGGCGATGTGGGCCCCCTCCAGGGCCGGTCCGGTGGCGCAGCTCGTGCACCAGAGCGCCCCCTGGTGGGCCAGCACCACTTCTCCGTTGGTGCCGATATCGATCAGCAGGACCGTTTCGGCCGTGTGCTGGAGATCGGCCGCCAGGGCCGCCGCCAGGGCGTCCCCCCCCACGAAGCCCGAGACCACGGGGAAGAGGTAGACGTTGGTGCCGGGGCTCAGGTCCACCAGGCCCAGCTCCGCGGCCTGGAACTCCAGGGGCGGCCGGATGATGGGCAGGTAAGGGCTCACCCCCAGGCTGTGGGGATGAAAACCGGCGAAGAGCCGCTCCATGGTGGTGTTGCCGGCCACCACCACCTCGTCCACGTCCCCGGGCGCGCGGCCGGCTTCCGCCAGCAGGCGACCGATCAGGTAGTTGACGGCCTCCATGACCAGGCGCTGGAGGGTCGCGACACCGTCGGCCTGCTGGCCGGCGAAGGCGATCCGGCTGATGACGTCCTCGCCGTAGGGCCGCTGGGGGTTGACCGCCGCGGCGGCGGCCAGCACGGTGCCCTCCCGCAGGTCGGCCAGGTAGGCTCCCAGGGTGGTGGTGCCGATGTCCACGGCCACCCCCAGGCTGCCGGGCCGGGCGCCGCTCAGCACGGCCGTGACTCCCCGCCGGCGGTGGCGTACCAGGGTGAGCGCCCCCTGCCCCATCTCCGGCCGGCTGAGGAGCCGCAGGGCATGGGGTTCCTCCAGGCGCACCGGGGAATACCCCTGGGCGCGCGCCCGGGCCTGGATCCAGCTCACCACATCCGGGCAGGCCCCGTCCCGGGACTCGGGCAGGGAGGCGGGGGGCAGCAGGAGGCGCTCCAGCATGGGGTCCACCACCAGGCGGGCCACCATGACGGCCTTGGAGGGGCCTTCGCCCCCTGCCCGGGAGCGCCGAGGGATGCTCACCTGGAGGTCCCCGGTCACGCGCGCCTGGCAGGCCAGCCGCTCCCCGGCCGCCAGGCGGGCGGGTGACAGCAAATCCAGTTCGGCCTCCGTGGGAGGGGCCAGGCTCTCCGCCGGCGAGGCCTGGACGCGGCACTGGCCGCAAAGCCCCTTGCCCCCGCAATCCAGGCGCAGCTCCGGGGCCTCCGGCCCGCGCAGGGCCGCCATGAGCAGCTCCCCCCGGGCCAGGGTGACCTGCCGCCCGCCCGGAGCGATGCGCAGGCGGCAGAGGTCTGTCGATGGATGGGCCGCCATGATGCTCCTCTGGGTGCGATGGTTGGCGGCGGCCACGGCACCGGCCGCCGGAAGACGGAATATAGTACAATGCCGGCTCTCTGCCAGCCGAACCGGCCCTGTCGGCGATGGCGGTTGATTCCCGCGGCGGCGTGTCGTAGAAACGTTTGGGGGCGACGGCGGCCCGATCCGCCCCCGGCGCCACGGCGAAGCGCGGGGCCGGGGCCCACGGCCCCGGGGAAGCCAGCCGCCGGCCGTGGCGCATGCCCATCGGAGCTTTCAGGCGAGCGGAGGAAACCGCCTCCGGCAGCCCATCGAGGAAAACAGCCCGTGCACGACAGGACGATCAGCCATTGTCCCGGAGGTCTCCGGACGCGGTCCGCGGGCCCACCGCCGGAGGCCCCATGACGGCCCAGGACTCCACGCCGCCGCCCGACCCCGGCCTCGATGACCTGCGCCAGCGGATCGACGCCATCGACGCCGAGATCCTGCGCCAGCTCAAGCGGCGCCAGGACGTGGTGCGCCAGGT
>DJGG01000025.1:259-2598 GCA_002432195.1 Desulfobacteraceae bacterium UBA5852 | reverse complement strand
GACATGCGGCGGGAGTGGCAGGGCGCGCAGAGCTCGATCTGCTCCCGGGGGGTGAGGTGCCGGGTCTTGACGGTCAGGGCGCCGTTTTCCACCTCCGGGCGGCCCATTTCCGGCATCTGGGCCCACTTGACGTGGGCCGCGCCGGGCCCGTGGCAGGCCTCGCAGCCCACGCTGATCTCCGACCAGGCGGTGGCGTAAGTGTCGCTCTGGTGGTCGTAGCGCTTCCGGAGGTCGGTGGAGTGGCATTCGGCGCACATGCCGTTCCAGTTCTGGCCGTTGTTGGTCCAGTAGAGCCAGTCGCCCGGGTCGAGGGGGGCGTCGGGGTAGAGGTGGTACCAGCGGCCCCGCGCCACGTCCCAGGCCAGGGGCAGGCACTGCAGGCGGCCGCCGGGAAAGGGCACCAGGTACTGCTGGAGCGGGTACCAGCCGAAGGTGTGGGTGATTTCGAACTCCGAGGGCTTCCCATCGACCCCCGGGGTGTGCACGAAATACTTGCCGTCCCGCCGGTAGAAGCGGGAGCGCACGCCGAAATGCTCGAAGACGGCATCCTCGAAATCGCCGCGGACGGTCTGTTCCGAGGCCGTGGCCATGGCCCAGCGGTGATGGGAGTCCGCCCACTTGTCGTATTCCGCCCGGTGGCAGTCGCGGCAGGCCTCGCTGCCCACAAAGGCCGCCGCGGCCCCGGGGTCGGGACCGCCATCAGGCGCCGGGGCCTGCGGGTTCCGCCAATAGGCCAGCGGTATCGTCAGCACGATCGCCAGGGTCGCGACGATGCCCGCCATCTTCCACGATCGGTTGGTGTCGGGGGTCATGGGCTTGCTGCGGTGTCGCGTTCAGGTTGACGTCGGGTAGGCGACGGCCAGGGCGTCCGGGCGGTCCCTGCGGATCGCCCGCCCGGTGTCGACCCGGACGACAGCGTTTTCGATGGTCACCGGGAAGAGGTCCATGCCCCGGGGGGCCGGCGAACGGATCAAATCGCCTTTCCGGTCGAAGGCCGAGGAGTGGCAGGGGCAGACGAACTGCTGGGCCTCCTCCACCCAGGGCAGGGTGCAGCCCAGGTGCGGGCAGCGCCGGGAGAGCGCCACGAACCCGCCGTCTTCCAGCCGGGAGAGGTAAAAGCGCCCCCGGGGGAAGGCCGTCACCGTGCCGGGCGCAAAGGAATCCACCCGGCCGGCCTCGAAAAGGGCGCCGGACCCCGCCCCCGGAACCGCCTTTCCGCCCGGCCGCAGGAAGGAGAGCGCCACCCAGACGAGCTCCACCACCGCCAGCAGCCCCATCCCCATCCAGAGGAAGACGAGAAAATGCCGGCGCGGGGCGGCCGCCCCTTCCTCCATTTTTCCGCGTGTGGCCTCAGGCATCTCCGGTCTCCACCACCTCACCAGGGAACCGTCAGGGTCATCCCCGCGCCCCGGAACCAGACGCCGGTGACGGTCAGAACCCCGTAGGCGCCCAGCACCAGGGCGAAGAGCGCCTGGACGATCTCGTTGGCCGAAGCGCGGCCGTGCCGTTTCAGCGCCCAGCCGAACCCCCCCAGGGCCGCGAGCAGCACCCCGGTGGGGATCAATCCCCGGCCCATCAGCGGCGCCAGCAGCCCCGCAGGCGACCCGGAGGCCGCGCCCAACTCGCTGGCTAGAATCAGGAGCGGGGTGGCCAGGATTCCGGCGAGAAGCCCCAGGGCCGAGGTCTTCCGCCCGCTGCGGGAGGCAAACCAGATCCCCCCCGTGTCGGCCGGGTACGGCAGGTAGGGGATCGCCAGCAGCCCGAGGACCGCCAGGGTGGGCCAGACCCAGACCGCGAACACCGGGTGCAGGTGCAGCAGAAGCTCCTGCAGGCCGGCGAAATACCAGGGCGCCCGGGTGGGGTTGGGGCTCAGGCCCGGGTTCGCCTGGTCGCCCAGGGGCGCCTGGCCGAAGGTCGCGAGCAGGAGTACGCAGGCCGTGACCACGAGGGCCGCGGCGATCTCCCGCACCAGGAGATCCGGCACGGTGGGGGCCTGCTCGGGCGTCGCCTCCACGGGTGCTCCCGGCGGCCGCGGCACCACCAGCCCCCGGGCTTTCCGCACCCGCCAGAAATGGAAGGCCATCAGCCCGGACAGCGCCACCGGGATCACCGCGGTGTGCAGGGCATAAAAGGTCTTGAGGGTCTGGGGCCCGATCTCCCGGCCGCCCCGCACGGCCTCCTGCAATGCCTCCCCGACGAGGGGGATGTACTCCAGCATCCCGCTGGAAACCGTCACCGCCCAGAAGGCGAGCTGGTCCCAGGGGAGCAGGTAGCCCGTGAAATTGGCCGCCAAAACGAGGCCCAGAAGGCCGAGCCCGACTACCCAGTTGAACTGCCGC
>DJGG01000025.1:0-247 GCA_002432195.1 Desulfobacteraceae bacterium UBA5852 | reverse complement strand
CGGGTGGAAGGCGCCGGTGCCCAACACCCGCACCAAGTGCAGGAGGATCACGGCCACCAGGAGGTGGGCGCACCAATAGTGCAGGTTGCGCACCAGGGGACCGAAGGCCATGCCGGTGATGATCGAATGAACAGAGGCGTAGGCGGCGCCCGGAGTCGGGTCGTAGGCGAATTTGAGGAGGATGCCGCTGCTCAACTGGAGGAGGACGAGGGTCGCCGCCGTCCCGCCCAGCCCCCATGTGAGGGAA
>DJGG01000075.1:10454-11184 GCA_002432195.1 Desulfobacteraceae bacterium UBA5852 | reverse complement strand
GATGTTGTGCAGGGTGATGGCCAGCACCAGCAGGATGCTGCGGCGCCAGCCCGTGCTGATGCCTTCGGCCTCTTCGATGGGCAGCCCCAGGTGGAGGTGGGGCAGAATCCGGTCCACCAGCCAGAGGAAGAGGCCGCCGGCCAGGAAGCCCGTCGTGGCGGGCACCCAGGCGGGCAGGGGAAACTCTTCCGCCATTTCGATGGCCGGGGCCAACAGGGACCAGAAGCTGGCGGCGATCATGACCCCGGCGGCGAACCCCAGCATGCCGTCCAGCACCTTGCGATGGATGGTGCGGAAGAAGAAGACCAGGGACGCCCCGAGGGCGGTGAGCAACCAGGTGAAGAGGGTCGCCAGCAGGGCCTGGTAGATGGGATGCAGGCCTGCAAAGCCGTCGATGAGTGCGGACATGGACCTCCTTGCGTCGGTGGGGGGTGAATTCCCAGGGCCGGTATTCCCGTCGGCGTGACGCCGGCCCCGATGGCTGTCAGGTGTCGGCCGGAAGGCGTGCGCCGGCCGCCAGGGCTCTCCGGATGGCCTTCCGGGCGTCGGCCATGTGGTGGCCGGCCAGGTGGATCCCGAGTTGCGCCCGCATCGCGCCTCAATTTAAGCCGGAAAGTGCCGCGCGTCAAAGCCCGGCGCGCGTGTCCGGGCCCCATGGCGCCGGCGGCTAGCAGGCTGTGGATAAACAAGCATCGGGCCGAAAGGCAAGGCGCGGCGCGATGCGAAAAGC
>DJGG01000075.1:0-10414 GCA_002432195.1 Desulfobacteraceae bacterium UBA5852 | reverse complement strand
GCCGCCTTGCGGCCAACGCAGCTTTTCGGCCTGAGGCGCAGTTTATCCACAGCCTGTTAGGGCTGCGGGTCACGCTCGGCCGCCTGCAGGGCCAGGTCCTGGTAGGCGTGCATCAGGCGGTGACAGAAGCCTTCCCACGCCTGGGAGATGTCGAGGGTGACGGCATCCGGGGCGAACAGGGAAGGATGCGATACCAGGCGGTCCATTTCCTCTCCCAGGTCGGCTACCGCGGCGGGATCGGCCCCGGGCAGCAGGTCGCGGACCAGCTCCCGGGGCGGGTACGATTCCCGGGTGCGCTGGCAGTCCCGGTGAATTTGGGTCAGGAGCACGTTGCGTGGGCCTTCCCAGAGCTCGTTGACGGCCGCGTCCCGGTAGAGGCGCGGCAGGGCGGAGAAGTCTTCCATGACCCCGTGGCCGCCGAAGACCGACATGGCCAGGCGCAGCATGTCGGTGCAGTCGGCGGCGGCGGTGATTTTCTGCAGCATCACCAGCTCCCGCACCTGGAAGCGCCGCCGGCGCACGGTCGCGGGCTCCTTGTCGCTGAGCCCGCCCCGCAGGCGGTCCGGCAGGCAGAGAAACTCCCGGTAGAGGCGGAAGGCTCCGGCGGTGGTGCGCCGGGCACGGCCTTCCAGCCGCCCGAGCTGGCCGGCCAGGAGGGGAAAGCGCGCAATCGGCTGGCCGAAAGCTTCGCGGAATTCCGCGTAGGCCCGGGCCTCCCGGGCGGCCCGGGTCATGCTGGCCGCCGCCGAGAGGCCCACCGTGAGCCGCGAGAGGGTCAGGACAATGCTGACCACATTGGCCAGGCCCCGTTCCGGCGGCCCCAGGAGGTAGGCCCGGGCGCCCTGGAAGGCAATCTCCGCGGTGGGCAGTTCGCACGTGCCCATCTTCCACTTGAGGCGGTCGACCGTGTGACCGTTGCGCTGCCGGGGTTCCCCCGGCACCCAGGCGGGCACCACGAAAAGCGCCACGCTTTCCGTTCCCTGGGGCTTGGCCGTGACCACGGCATAATCGGCGTGGGTGGCGGAACAGAAGAACTTGCTGCCGTACAGGCGCCAGTCCCCTTCGCCGGGGACGGCTTCCAGGCGGTTGGCCGGGACGTCGGAGCCCCCCTGGATCTCGGAGAGGTACTGCGCCCCGACGGCGAAGCGGCCGTCCACCCCGTTGCGGCAGTGATCCAGGATGCGCAGGGTGGCCGGGGAGTCGGCGAAACGTTCCAGAAGCGCCACCAGCCCCTCGGTGCACACCAGGGGGCAGGCGACACAGGCCTCGCCGTTCTGGTAGATCAAAAACATCTTCATCAGCCGCACCCACCGGGGGGTTTCGGGGTGGAACAGGGCCTCGGCGAAGACCTCCTGTTCCAGCAGGCGGGTTTCCATGGGGCGCACGATGCGGTCGATGCGCCGGGCGTGGGCGTCGAAGTGCTGCACGTAGGGGCGCCGCTCCGGCTGGGACGCTTCTTCGGCAAGATCCCGCCAGCGCACGGAAACCCGGCGGTCCATCTCCCGGGCGGCCCGGTCCACGTCCGGCCACTGCTCGCCGCAGTAGTGGCGGGCCACCTGCTGGAGGAAGGGGTCGTCGGCGTAGTAGCGCACGTTGCGCCGCCACTCCAGGAAAGGCTCGAAGGAGTAGGGATTGTGGCGATCGGGAAGGGACATGACTTCCTCCTGGGCCGCCAAGCGACGGATGGCTGCGGTGTGGTTGCCGTGGCTGTCGGTCACGGCGCCCCGGGGCAATCCGGATGGGGGCCCCGCCAATCGGCATTTTGAAGGTCGGGTTTCGCTTTTCCCGGGGGTGCGCATCCGCGCATCCACGGGTCATATGATTCCCTGGCGCGCCAGTTGGTCGATCTCTTCCGCTCCATACCCCAATTCCTTCAGGATGGCGATGGTGTTCTCGCCGAAGCCCACCGGGGGGGTGCGGATGGCCCCGGGGGTGCCGCCGAGTTGGATGGGCACCCCCAGGGCCAGTTGGCGCTCCCCTCCCGGGCCGGGCACCTCCGTGACCATGCGGCGCTCCCGGAAATGAGGGTCGTGAAGGGCCTCTTCCACGCTGCGCACCGGCGCGCAGCAGGCATCCAGGGGTGTCAGCGCCGCCGCCCAGGCCTCCAGGGGCTTCTGGCGGAAGGTGTGGCGCAGGTGGTCGATCACCTCCTGTCGCCGGGCCTCGTCGTATTGCAGGGGGACGAATTCCGGCACCCCCAGGAAATCGCACAGGCGGCGCCAGAAGCGGTTTTCCACGCAGCCCACGGTGATATGGCGGCCGTCGGCGGTTTCGTACACGTTGTAGCAGGCGTAGCGGTGCGAAAGCATGCCGTCCCCCCGGGGGGGGGCCTGCCCCAGCCACTGGCGCATGAGCAGGGCCACGGGAAGCAGGGCCAGCATGCCGTCGGTCATGGAAACGTCCACGGCCTGCCCCCTCCCGGTGCGCTCCCGGGCGAAGAGCGCCAGGAGCACGCCCAGGGCCGCGTGGATCCCCCCCACCAGGTCGGCCATGGGGATCCCGGGGATCAGGGGCGGCCCGCCGGCCGCCCCCATGAGGTCGAGCACCCCGGAGCGGGCCAGGTAGTTGACGTCATGGCCGGCCTGGTCCCGCAGGGGGCCGGTCTGCCCGTAGCCCGTGAGGGAGCAGTAGACGATCTCCGGGTTGACCCGGCGGACCGCCGGGTAATCCACGCCCAGGCGCGCCACCACCCCCGGCCGGAAGCCCTCCAGGACCACATCGGCCCGGGCGGCCAGCTGGAGGAAGATTTCCCGGCCGGCCCCGGTCTTGAGATCCAGGGCCACGTGCTCCTTGTTGCGGCAGACGGGCCCCACCATGAGGCCTTCGGCCTCGAAGCGCCGGTCCTCGATGTTGATGACCCGCGCCCCGTGATCCGCCAGGATCATGGTGGCGTACGGGCCCGGCAGCAGGCGCGAGAGATCCAGCACCGTGATTCCCGCCAGGGCGCCCTTGGTTTCCATGACGGTCCCCTCCTTCAGCGGACATGCAGTTCGTAGCGCACGGTGTAGCGCGCCAGGATCTCCCGGACCCTGGCGGCCAGCACGCCCGGGTCGGCGCCGGGGGCGGCCTGCACCGTGATCGTCGCCAGGGCTCCGTGGGTCT
Source organism: Desulfobacteraceae bacterium UBA5852 (assembly GCA_002432195.1). GTDB lineage: Bacteria > Desulfobacterota > Desulfobacteria > Desulfobacterales > UBA5852 > UBA5852. The sequence goes on along the minus strand of DJGG01000075.1, from coordinate 7,312 downwards.
TGTGCTCGGTCACCGCGATGTCCACCTGCGGCGCCAGGGATCCCAGGGCGGCCAGCTCCGCGGCGTATACCTGGCGGATGGCTTCCCAGCGCAGGGCGGGCTTGAAGATCTTGCCCACCGGCGTCAGGGGGATGGCCTCCACCACGTGGACCTCCTTGGGGATCGCCGCCCGCTCCCCCACGGTCTGCTGCAGATAGGCCAGGAGGTCGCCGGCCGTGGCGGTGGCCCCGGGGGCCAGCTGCACATAGGCCACGGGCACCTCCCCGGCATGGGCGTCGGGCCGCCCCACCGCGGCGGCCAGCTGGACCTCCGGCCGGCGGTAGAGGGGGTCCTCGATCATGGCCGGATCGATGTTGTGCCCCCCCCGGATGATGAGCTCCTTGGTGCGGCCGGTGAGCCAGAAGTAGCCGGCCTCGTCCTGACGCCCCAGGTCGCCGGTGTTCAGCCAGCCCGGCTGGGGCCATATGGTCTTGTTCTGGGTCTCTTCCAGGTAGCCGGCAAAGACGTTGGGTCCCTGGATGCAGATGGCGCCGACCTCGTTGGGCGCCGCCGGCCGCCAGGCGGCGCCGTCGGCCGCCAGGACCCGCATCTGCTGGTAGGGCAGGCGCAACCCGATGGAGCCCACGCGCCGTTCGCCGTGGAGGGGATTGAGGGAGGAGGCGCAGGTACCCTCGGTCAGCCCGTAGCCTTCCAGGATTTTCATGCCGCTGTGGGCCTCGAAACGGGTGAAGAGCTCCGTGGAAAGCGGTGCGGCCCCACAGATGGCGTAGCGCAGGGAGGAGATGTCGGCGCCCTCCAGGGGGGTGTCCAGGAGGACCGAGAGCACCGTGGGCACCGCGGAGAAGCTCACGGCCCTGTAATGCTCCACGATCCGGTAGAAGTGCTTCAGCACGGAGGGGTCGCGGTAACCCCGGGGGGACATGAGCACCACGTGGGCGCCGATGGCGAAAGGGAAGGAGCCGGTGACGGTGGCGGCGTTGACGTGGAACAGGGGCAGACCGCAGAGGATCGCCTCCCCGGTGCGCAGGTCGCAGGCGGCCTGCATCATGAAGGCCATGGCCACTTCGTTGAAGTGGGTGTGGGGGGCCAGCTTGGGGGTGCCGGTGGTGCCCCCCGTGTGGTACATGGAGGCCCGGTCGCCGGGGGCGATGGTGCGCCCGGAGTCCAGCCGCTCGCCGTTGTAGCGCGGCAGGACCTCGTCGAAGCCCAGGATGCCATCCTTCTCGTCGCTGGGTCCGAAGACCCGCACGATGGCCTCGAGCCGGGGCAGCTCCTTGCGGATGGCGCACACCCGCTGCCAGATGTCGGCTCCGGGCATCTCCCCGAGGGCCACCAGCACCCTGGTGCCGGCCGCCCGGCAGATGTCCCGGATGGTGCCGGGCTCCAGAAGGGGGTTGATGGGGTTGACCACCCCGGCGGCCTCCCCGCCCCAGAGGGTGTAGTGGGTCTGGGGGAGGTTGGGCAGCAGGTAGGAGACCACATCCGTGGGGCCGACGCCCAGGTCGTGGAAGAGGTTGGCCGTGCGCGTGATGTTGGCCGCCAGGTCCCGGTAGGTGACCTGCAGGGGCTGGGCATACGCCTCGCCGCTCAGCAGGAAGCTGACGGCCGGGGCCTCGGGGCGGATGGCGGCGCCGTGCCGGATGAGGTCGTAGGTGTTGTGCGCCGGCACCCGAGCCTCGATGGGCACCTGTTCGATGGCCTCGATATCGGCCAGGGTGGCAATCTTGAGCTGGGCCATGCGCTTCCTCCTCCCGGTGTGGGGTGTTGATCGTTGTGCGCCGATAGCTTATAGCTGATAGCCCATAGCTGCCAGCTGTGGGGCAAAACATCGGATGCCATCCGATTCCCTATCAGCTACGGACCATCCGCCATCGGCAATTCCCTATGAACACAGCCTCCGATCCTGGAAATATTCCGCCGCCGGCGCCCCCCGGCCCCGGCGCCGGGGTGTACATGGCCGCCGGCGCCTTTCTCATCTGGGGCTTGAGCCCGGTCTACTGGAAGGCCCTGGGGGCCGTGCCGGCCTTCGAAATCCTCATGCACCGCATCGTCTGGTCTTTTCTCTTCCTGCTGCCCATGCTGGCCGGGCATGGGCGCTGGCAGGCCTTTCGCCAGGCGCTGGCCAGCGGGCGGACCGTGCGGATCCTGCTGTTCAGCACCCTCCTGGTGGGGGGCAACTGGTTCCTCTATATCTGGGCCATCCAGCACGCGCACGTGCTGCAGACCAGCATGGGGTATTACATCACGCCGCTGGTCAACGTGGTGCTGGGGGTGGTCTTTCTCCGGGAGCGTCTGCGGCGCCTGCAGGTGGCCGCTCTCGTGCTGGCGGCCCTGGGCGTGATCTACCTCACCGCCAGCTACGGGCATTTCCCCTGGATTTCCCTGGTGCTGGCCGTGAGTTTCGGCATCTACGGCCTGGTGCGCAAGGTGGCCCCGGTGGGCCCGCTGGTGGGGCTGGCGGTGGAGACCCTGCTGCTGTCCATTCCGGCCACGGTCTACCTGATCCACCTGGAGCGCGCCGGCCTGGGCGCCTTCGGCCGCCTGGGCATGCTCCCCTCCCTGCTGCTGGTGGGCTCGGCCCTGGTGACGGCCTTTCCCCTGCTGCTGTTCACCAGGGGCACCAAACTGCTGCACCTCTCCACCATCGGCTTCCTGCAGTACATCGCCCCGAGCTGCACCTTCCTGCTGGCCGTCTTCGTCTTCCGTGAACCCGTGGTACCGGCCCAGTTCGTCACCTTCGGGCTCATCTGGGCGGCCCTGGCGATCTACTCCTGGGACTCGCTGGTGTTTCTCCGCCGCCACCGGCGCCCCCCGCCGGGTTGAGACCCGGTTGATCCACAATCGGTTACCAGGCTGTGGATAAACGGCGCCTCAGGCCACGAACAGGGCGTCCACGACCACCGGCCGGCCCGCGCGGATCACCAGGGGGTTGAGGTCGATCTCCCGGATGGCGGGGCAGGCCGCGGCGAGCTGCGCCAGGCGCACCAGCACCTGGGCCAGCGCTTCCCGGTCCACCGGCGGGTAGCCCCGGAAGGCCCCCAGGGCGGCGGATGCGCGGATTGCGCCGATCTGGCTGCGGGCGTCGGCAAGGCTCAGAGGCGCCAGGCGCACGGCCTGGTCCCGCAGGGCTTCGGCCCAGATGCCCCCCAGGCCGAAGACCACCACGGGGGGGAAACCCGGCGGCCGGTGGAGGCCGGCGATGAACTCGCGCTCCCCGCGGACCATCTCGGCGACCAGGAAGCCCGCCTCCGGCTCCGCCCGGGCAATGGAGGCGCAGGCCCGGGACACGTCCGCGGGGCTGCCCACGTTCAGGTGCACCAGGCCGAGCTCGCTCTTGTGGGTCAGGTGGGCGGCACACCCCTTGACGGCCACGGGAAAGCCGATCTCCCGGGCGGCGGCCGCCGCCGCCTCGGGGCTGAGCGCGAGGGTTTCCCGGCAGGTGGGGATGCCGAAGGCCGCCAGGAGTCGCTTGGCCGTGAATTCGTTCCAGCCTTGCCGCGCGGCCGCCTGCACCAGGCGCCGCACGCGGTCGTGGGCGGGCTCCGGCAGGCGCTCCTCGGTTTCGAGCTCCGCGGAAGTCCCGCGGCGGTCGAGGAGCGCCCCCATGGCCGCGGCGGCCTTCTCGGGGGCGTCGAACACCGGCACCTCGGCGGCGTGGAAGCAGCGCACGGCCCGGTCTTCCCGGCCGAAGAAGGAAGATATCACCAGGGGTTTGCCCCAGCGGGACGGCAGGTCCACCAGGGCGTCCACGTCCGCGTGGAAGTTGCGGCGGAAATCCTCCCGGCTCACCTGGAAGAGATCCTGGAACACGGGGTAGGCCATGTCGGCCCAGCCGGTGTCCATGATGCCGTGGATCAGGAGGCCGTCCACCTCGTCGGAGGCCATGAGGAGCGCGGGAAGCGTCCGGGCCATGAGGGTCATGTCCGTGTGGAAGGTGAGGTCCACGGGGTTGGCGGCACTGGCGTGGGACGGCAGGTGGGCCTGGATCCGCTCCCGCAGGGCCGGGCTGAAGGCCGGCACCTCCAGGCCCAGGCGCTCGAGGGTGTCGGCCATGGCGGTGCCCGGTCCCCCCGAGTTGGTGAGAATGGCGATGCGCCGGCCCCGCAGCGGCGGCTGGGTGGCCAGCGCCGCCCCAACGCGGTAGACCTCTTCGATGCTCCGGGCCCGGATGATGCCCGCCTGGCGAAAGAGGCCGTCCACCACCTCATCGGGGCCGGCCAGGGCGGCGGTGTGACTGGCCCCGGCCCGGGCCCCGGCCGAGGTGCCGCCCACGTACTGGGCGATGATGGGCTTGTGGGGGGTGATGCGGCGGGCGGCGGCCAGGAAGGCCTCCGGCCGGCGGATGGATTCGATATACAGGCCGATGGCGCGGGTCTCGGGGTCGGCCCCCAGGTGCTCCAGGCCGTCCACCAGGTCGATGTCGGCCTCGTTGCCCACGCTGATGGCCTGGTTGAGACGCACCCCGCGTTCGTTCAGATAATGGAGCGTCTGGGTGATGTAGGTGCCGCTCTGGGAGACCAGGCTCAGGTGGCCGGGGGGCGCCACCAGAGGGGCGGCGGTGACGTTCAGGGGCAGGCGGGTATTCACCAGCCCCATGCAGTTGGGGCCCAGGAAGCGGAGGCCGTGGCGGGCGGCCGCGGCCTTCAGGGCCTCCTCCCGCTGCCGGCCCGCGTCGCCGGTTTCGCCAAAGCCGGCCGTGATGACCACGGCATGCCGGGTGCCCCGACGCCCGAAGGCCTCGATCATCTCCACCACCAGCCGGCCCGGCACCACCAGGAGGGCGAGATCGGGGGCCATGGGCAGGGCTTCGATGGTCGCATAGGCTTCCAGGCCGAAAACCGTCTTCTCCGTGGGGTGCACCGGCAGCACCGGCCCGGGGAACCCGCTGTGGCGCAGGTTGAGGTACTGGATGCTGCCCATCTTGAGGGGGTTGTTGCTGGCGCCCACCACCGCGATGGAGCGGGGGGCCATGATGGCGGCGAGGGGATTGGCGCTCATGCATTCTCCTTTCCGGCCGCCCCGGCGGCGCGCCGGGAACCGCCGTGCCGCGCGGGGAGCGGGACGACGGACGGCGTGTTCGACCGGTTGGATCGGGCGGGGAGGTGGAAGGCGTCGATGAACTCCAGCACGAAGTCGGCGTAGCGGTCCACGGAGACACCGGTCCTGGCGAACTTCCAACGCTTCACGTACCATTCCTGGAGCAGGGCCTTGATGGCCTGGGCGCTCTGGTCGGGGTCCCGGGGCCGGAAAGCCCCCGCGGTCTGGCCGGCCCGCAGGATGTCGGCGAAGAGCCTGTCCGTATACATCTCGCTGGCCAGGGTTTGCTCCTTCCCGGCGCGGCCCATTTTCTTGGCCTCCATGAAGGAGAAGTAGAACCAGGGCTGCAGGGCTTCGCTGACGAAGAGGTGGGCCCGGACGGCGGCGTGCAGCCGCGCCACCGGGTCGGCCTCCCGGGCGATGGCCTCCTCCAGGATGCTCAGGACCAGCACGCGCCCCTGGCCCAGGATCATCTCCAGGAGGTCTTCCTTGCTGGCGACATAGCTGTAGAGCGCCCCCAGGCTCAGGCCCGTCTCGCGGCTGAAATCCCGCATGCTCATGGCCGCAAAACCCTTCTCGTTGCTGATCTTGAGGGTGGCGTCGAAGATGCGGGTCAGGTTGCGCAGGACCGTGGCCTCCTTCTTCACCTGGATTTTCTCCCGGTTGGCCCGGTAGATCTCCTGATAAAGGCGCTCCGCGGAGAGCTGGAAGCGCTGCTGAAATTCGGCGTAGGTCATGGGGGTATGGGACCGCTTCCTTCAATCATCGGTTGCGAGCAATTCACTTGCGCTCTGCTCCGCATGAAAATTGGCCGAATCGGTCGGGCGGGCCGGGGGCACCCGATCCCGGGGGACGGCCGAAACTCGCCTGTAAGACCGCCTAAATCCCAGCGCTTCTCTCCAAGGACGCTGGGCCGCATTTATTGTGGAGTGCGACTTACCGCCACACCGCAACCGCGCTGGGATCAAGGTGGTCTAACAGGCTCAGACAGTCGCCCGTCCCCCGGGATCGGGTCCCCCCGGCCCGCGCTCGGAGTCCGGTCCTTACGTCTTCGGAGATGCTCTCGGCAGCGACGGTTTTACAGCCCCCCGAAGGCCGCCTCCGGGATCTCCACGGCCGCCGGGCAGGCGTCCGTGATGGCCGCCAGGCGCCCCTCGGTTTCGGGGAGCACGGTGCGGGCGAAGAACTCGGCCGTCTGGATCTGGCCCTGGTAGAAATCCGCGTCTTTTTTCTTCGCCTGGGGAAGCCGGGCGGCGGCCGCCGTGGCCCGCTGCAGGTGCATCCAGGCGAGCACCACGTCCCCCATGGCGTCCATGAAGGGGGTGGCGTGGGCAAAGGCCGTGCGGAAGTGGGGCGACATGGCGTGGCCTCCCAGGAAGGCGGCGGCCTGGCCCAGGCGCTGGGCGGCCTGGCCCACCCGGGGAGCCAGCGCCGCGAGCGCCGGGCTCTGGGTGGCGGCGCTCACCGCGGCCTGGATGTCGCCCAAAAGCTCCATGAAGGGCCGGCCGCCGTCCATGCCGAGCTTGCGGGCCAGCAGGTCCATGGCCTGGACCCCCGTGCAGCCCTCGAAGATGGTGGTGATCTTGCAGTCCCGGGCGATGGCCTCCACCGGGTAGTCCCGGGTATAGCCGGCCCCGCCGAAGACCTGCATGGCCAGCACGCAGGTGGTGTAGCCGCGCTCGCTGCCGTAGCCCTTGACGATGGGGGTGAGCAGCGCGAGCCGGCGGTCGAGGCGGCCCGCCTCCTCGGGGGTGGCGGCCGCGGCCGCACGGTCCACGAGGTTCCAGGTGGAGTAGATCAGGGCCCGCAGGCCGTCCACGTGGGCCTTCATCCACAGGAGGTTGCGGCGCACGTCGGGGTGCCGGATGATGGGCACCGAGGGGGCGCCGTGGTTCTTGAAATCGGCCAGGTCGCGGCCCTGGATGCGCTTGCGGGCGTAATCCAGGGCGTAGAGGTAGGCGCTGGAGGCGCAGGCCAGGGCCTGCATGCCCGTGCCCAGGCGGGCGCCGTTCATCATGTGGAACATGATCTTCATGCCCTCGCGCGCCTGCCCCAGCAGATAGCCCGTGCAGGCCCCCTTGCTCCCCAGGGACATGACGCAGGTGGCGCTGCCGTGGATGCCGTGCTTTTCTTCCACGCCGGTGCAGATGATGTCGTTGCGGGCCCCCAGGCTGCCGTCGGGGTTCACCAGGAACTTGGGAACGATGAAAATGGAGATGCCCTTGGTGCCCGGGGGGTCGCCCTCGATGCGGGCCAGCACCGGGTGGATGATGTT
>DJGG01000032.1 GCA_002432195.1 Desulfobacteraceae bacterium UBA5852 | reverse complement strand
CCCCGGCCCCGCTCCCCGCCGCGCCCGCGCGCCCGCCAAGGCGCATGCCGCCCCCCCCTTCCGCAAGGGTGCACATCACCGGATTCATCCACCACCTGCTGGCGGCCATGGTCGCCCTGCTGCTCTCCGCCGCGCCGTGGGGAACGGGGTGCGCCACGGCGCATGCCCAGCCCGCCGCCAAGCGCATCGGCTACCTCGAAGCCGGGCCGTTCTGGCTGTACACGCGGACATGGGACGCCTTTCGCGCCGCCATGGCCCGCGAAGGCGGCCTGCGCTGCGAATTCCCCCAGGATGCCCGGTTCAGCCCCGGCTGGGAGCCGGAGAACATGCGCACCCTGCCGGAAAAGGCGGCCGAACTGATGCGGCGCAAGGACCTGGACCTGGTGGTGGGCATGGGCACGGCCGCCGTCAAGGCGCTGCTTGCCGCCAACGACGGGCGCACGCCCATCATCGGCATGGGCATGGCCGACCCGGTCGCCGCCGGGGTGGTCAAGAACGCGCAGGATTCCGGGGTGGACAACCTTACCACCCGCGTCACGGTGGACCGGTGGTCCTCCATGTTCCGGGTGTTCCACGACGTGGTCCGCTTTCGGAAGATGGGCGTCATGTACCCGGACACCCCCGAGGGACGGGTGTATGCGGCCCTGGGCGACGCAGAGGCCATCGCCTCGGAACTGGGGTTCTCGCTTGTCCGGTACGGCGGGCTTTCTTCCGCCGAAACGCCGGACGAATGCCGCAAGGGGCTTGAAGCGCTGCGTGAGCAAGGCATGGACGCCTTCTTCATCGGCCCGCTCAACTGTTTCGACATCGGGGGCGACGGCCTTGCCCCCCTGCTGGACACGCTTGCCGCCTGGAAGCTGCCCACCTTTGCCAGGGACGGCTCCGAATACGTGAAGGCCGGGGCGCTGATGGGGTTTTCCACCTGGGATTTCGAGCCCATCGGAGAATTTCATGCGCGCCAGGCGCGCTCCACCCTCACCGGCGGCTCGCCCCGCGCGCTGTCCATGCAGGACAAGTCCGAGCCTTCCATCGCCCTGAACCTGGCCACGGCCAAGGCCATCGGCTTCGAGTTTCCCTTCGACGTACTGGTGGCGGCGGACGAACTGCACGAAACCATAACCCGCCCGGCCCCTTCCGACACGCGGTAGGAGAAGCGCCTTGCACATCAGCGCCATACAACGGCTGCGCGTGAATACGATGCTTCTGTCCCTGGGGGTGCTGGTGCTCACCCTTGGGTTCAACGTGCTGCTCTCTTCCTCCACGCTGGATTCGCTGGCCGCCGACTCGATCCTCTCCGGCTACCGCAGTTGCGGCGAGCATCTGGCCCGGAGCATCGAGCGGGGAATGCGTTTCGGAAAGCCCCTTGGCGCGTACGCGGGCATGGAGGACATGCTGGCGGAGTTGCGGCACGGCGTGCGGGGCATCCACAGCGTCGAGGTGTTCGACGCGCGCGGCGCGCGGCTGTACGCCCTGCCCGCGCCCGACGCGAAAGACGATGCTGGCACGTCGGCTTCGGCGGTTCGCGAGGGGGCCGCCGACCTGGAACAACTTTCCGCCGCAGGCGCATCCCAGGGTGCGTCCCGTTCGCCCGATTCGCCCGATTCGGCTGACTCGAAGGATACGACAGACTCCCCCCCAAAGCCCCGCAAGACGCCCACGGGCTACCGCGTCCTCATCCCCTTGCAGCACAACGCCCTGGCCGGGTGGGTGGCCATGGAGATCGAAAGCGCGCAGGTGGACGCCGCCACGCGCAGCTTTCTGCGCTGGTCGGGCTTTCTGGTGCTGGGGGCGTGCATCGTCGTGGGCCTGATCCTGCCCGGGTGGCTCGGCCTGCTCACCGGCACGGCGGAAGCACGTACCCGCCTGCACGCCTCGCTGGGCAGGCTGCTGCTGGTCATCGTGGGCGGCACGCAGCTGGCCTATTCCTGCGGCGCGCTCGTCCTGTTCGACGGATTCGTCGAGCAGACCGTGCGCACCAAGGCCGCCATTCTCGCACAATCGGTGGGGCGCGACGTTGAATATCTCATCCACAAGGGCGTGGACGTCACCCAACTGAAGGGGAAGGAGCAGCTGCTGGCGCAACTGGTGGCGGACAACGAGGAGTTGCGGGGCGCGGCACTGCTGGCCCCTGACGGCACACCGCTGGCCGCCGCGGGCAGGCCGTCCAAGACACAGGGCGCACAGGGCGCGCCCCACACGCCGGGCGCCACGGACGCGACCCTTTCCGTGGAAGAACCGCTGGACAGGTACTGGCCCAGCCGCTTCCGGCAGCGTCAGGAGGTCATGCGCCTTCGGCTGGACCTGGACCCGCAGGTCATCACCAGCCGCGTCGCCAAGCTGGCCATCGACCTGGGGACGTCACTGGTCATCAGCTTCCTGCTTCTGCTGGAACTGGCCAAACTGCTGGGGCTCATCGCGCGGCGCAGCCTGGGCGCGGAGGCGGACGCCCCTTCCGCCGCCGAAGGGGCCGCGCAACGGCTTCCCCAGGCCGCCCAGGCGTTGCGGGTGGGCGGCTTCGTGTTCTTTCTCGGGTACGACATGGGCATATCCTTCATCCCGCTGCTGGCCCGCAAGCTGTACCAGCCCTTGTGGGGTCTTTCGGAGAAGGTGGTCATCGGCCTGCCCATCTCTGCGGAAATGATCAGCGCCGGTGTGGCCCTGCTCATTTCCGGCAGTTTCTCGCAGCGGTACGGATGGCACAGGGCCTACATGCTGGGGGCCGTGGCGGCTGCGGCGGGGCTGCTGCTGGGGGGGATGGCCACGGGCCTGCCCATGCTGATCCTGGCGCGGGTGGTCACCGGGTTCGGCTTCGGGCTGGTGCTCATGGCCTCGCAGATCGGCACGCTGGAGCACGCCCAGGCCGGGGCCGGGCTGGCCAGCGTGTTCGCGGGCATCTTTTCCGGCAGCATCTGCGGATCGGCGGCCGGGGCCATGCTGGCGGAACACATGCGCTACGAATCGGTGCTCACCATGGCCGGCGTGGTGACGCTGTTCGCCATCCGCGCCATCCTGTTCGGCAGGGGGTCCGGGGCGGATGCGCACGGCGCCGCTGGCGGGGCGGCAGCGCCCCACGGGATGGCGGCGGACGGCGCGGCGAAGGCCCCACCCGCCCCGGCGGGGGGCTTGGGCACGTCACCCTTTACCGGCAGCCTGACCCTGCTGAAAGACCCGCGCATGCACCTGATGCTGCTGCTCGTCGGCATTCCCGTGGCCATCTGCCTGACGGGCTTTCTCCATTATCTGCTGCCGCTCACCCTGGCCAACGCCAGGGTGGAGCAATCGGACATCGGCCGGGTGTTCATGCTGTACGGCCTGTGCTTCATTACCGCCGGGCCGTTGCTGGGCAAATGGATAGACCGCACGAAGGACAAACCCCTGTTCCTCATGCTTGCGGGCCTGCTGTCGGGAGTGTCGCTGCTGCTGGCCGCCACCGCCTCCGGCCTGGCCGGAACGGCGGCAGCGGTGGTGGCCCTGGGGCTGTCGCAATGCATCGCGGCCCCGGCCTCCATGCTGTGCATCCTTGCGCTACGCTCGGCGCAGACCCTGGGGCGGGAGAAGACCGCGTCCATCTACCGGGCCCTGGAGCGCCTGGGGACCTTTCCCGAGGAGACGGTGTACATCCTCAGGATCGGCGAGCTGGGCGGCGACCTGCCCGGAGCCATCGGCCAGGTGGCGGAGATGAACTGGGAGGAGGCCCGGGACGGCATGGAAAAGGCCGCCACCCTTGCCGAACCCCTTCTGGTGCTCTTCCTTGGCCTGGCGGTGGGCTTCGTGGTCATCGCCGTCCTGTTGCCCATATTCGATCTGTCAAGCCTCGCGGGGTGACGGGCGGACAGAACTGAAACGGAGGTTGTGCAATGAAGAAAAGGCAGCAGAAACGGAAAGGCTTTACGCTGGTGGAAGTGCTCGTGGTGGTGGTCATCCTCGGCCTGCTGGCCGCCCTTGTGGTGCCCAGAGTGGTGGGCCGGGGCGAGGAGGCGAAGAGGACCGCGGCGGCGGTGCAGATCCGGGAGATCGAACAGGCCCTCGAGATGTACCGGCTGGACAGCAGCCTCTATCCATCCACGGCCCAGGGGATTGAAGCCCTGGTGTCAAAGCCCTCCATTCCTCCCGAGCCGAGGAAATACAGGGAGGGAGGATACCTGCGGAAGCTCCCGGCGGATCCGTGGGGGAGTCCCTTCGTCTACCGGCGTCCCGGCGACCACGGTGAATACGACCTGTTCTCCCTGGGCGCCGACGGCGAGGAAGGCGGGGACGGACCGGGGAAGGATATAACCAACTGGGAATAGACTTGCCGGGAAACTCTTCCTGGTATAAAATGGTTCAAACTAGTTAGTGTTTTTTT
>DJGG01000076.1 GCA_002432195.1 Desulfobacteraceae bacterium UBA5852 | reverse complement strand
GCGCTGCTGGCCAAGGGGGCGGAAGCCTCGGGTCCGCCGGCGACCGACCCCGCCTCACCGTCTGGCGGCGGCCGGGCCCTGGGGCGGCCGGCCGACCCCGCCGTCCCCCGGCGCAACCGCGCCGCCATCCCCTTGCGCGACTCCTTGGATGGGCTGCGGGAACCTGAGGCGGAGCGGCCCGCCGCCACGGACGATGCGGCGTCCTCCACGACGGCCGGGAAAAAGCGGGAGACCCTGAGGGCCGCAGGGCGATACGACCGGCACGGGTTGCCGCTCTTGGACGCGGAGGCGGACCTGGGGCGCTTGCTCGATCCCGCCGCGCCGGCCCGGGAGGAGGATTTTGCCCGGCTGCTGGAGGCCGATCTCCGAGGGGCCGGCGCAAGCGCCATCCGGCGGCGCAAACGCGACCACCTCCCGCCGCCCTCCGTCCCCCTGGCCAAACGCCTGGCGCGCTATCCCGCGCCCCAAGGGGAACTGGATCTCCATGGGTTCACGGCTGCCCGCGCCGATCAGCGCACCATGGACTACATTCGCGCCATGCGCGGCCAGGGGTTTTCCACCCTGCGCATCATTGTCGGCCGGGGGCGCCACTCGGAGGGCGGTGCGGTGCTGCCGGATGTCGTGGAGGATCGGCTGGTGGCCCTGCGCCAGGCCGGAGAGGTCCTGGCCTTTCGTTGGGAAAAGCGTGTCAAGCGCCGCAGCGGTTCCGTGGTCGTGTATCTGGGGCGGGAGGAGCGGCCGGGCGGGTAGCCGGCGGTTCGCGGCGCGCGGATCAGCCGGAGCTGCGCAGGCGGCCCTGCTGGTGGCGCAATTCCCTTATGCGCCGGGGCAGGGTGCGCACCAGGCCTTCCAATTCATCGATGCGCTGCCGGACGGCCTCCAACGCCTGGGTGGTGGCCTCGTCCGGGGAGCGATTGGCCAGGAGGAGCTGGAGGGTGAAGTTCAGCCGCCCGAGCTCCTCTTCGGCAGCGGCCTTGTCGGCCTGGCACTGTTCCATGGCCTGGCGCAGTTCCAGAAGCTTCTTCTGGCTGTCGGTGAGGACTTTCTTGGCTCGCGTCATCTCCGCCTCGCGGGTTGGCAGTACGTCCCTGTCATGCCGTGGATAATTTGCGCTGCAGGCCTGGAATCATGCCGCCGCCGGCAGGTTGAGCGTGCCTTTGGCCTCCGGCGGCGCCTTGCCGGGCGGCCATGGGTGTGCTGGTCCTCAGCCGGTTAGGCTCCCCCGCTCTCCCCGGTTCCTGGACCTCTGGAACGGTGCGCCCGGGCGGACCATGGGCGGCCCGGGCCGTGCGGGAGGCCGGACGACCCTGCCGGCGCTCGCGGGAAGAGCGGCGGGCGCCCGGTGGATTGGGCGCCCGCCAAACGTTGCCGGGGAACTGACGAGGGCGGACCGATGGTGCGGGGGGCGGCCCGGCTCGGGTGTTCGGCGTCGGCTAGTTGAGTTCGTCGCGCAGGGCCTTGCCGGGGATGAACTTGGCGGCCTTGCGGGCGCCGATGCGGATGGTGGCACCGGTCTGGGGGTTGCGCCCCTGGCGCGCCTTGCGCTCCACGACCTTGAAGGTGCCGAAGCCGGCCACGGTGACGCTGTCCCCGCCGCGCAGGGCGCCGGTGATGGCTTCGAAGAGCTGCTCGACGGCCGCCTGGGCTTCCTTCTTGGTGGTGACCACTTCCGCGATGGCATTGACAAGATCGGTCTTGTTCATGGTGTCGTCGTTCCTTTCTCTGTCTGGGGGTTACTGGGCACGGCCGGAAAGGCGAGCCTTCCCTGCCGCGCCGGTGGTTCGAGGCGGATTGGGGCCCGCGCCACGCTGACGGAGAGGGTCCGGAGCCTCCGCCAAGAACCGAAAGCGCGGTCTATACCCCATTTCGCCTGGGGAGACAAGTGACAATCGGGGCCTCGGGCATTCGCCCCCGCGGGCTCCCGGGCCCCGGTGACGTTCAGCGGCCGGGGCGCTCCAGGCGGGTGTTGTTGGCCACGTAAAAATCTCGAATGACTCCCTGCTGTTTGAGCTCCATGCCGTAGGCGCGCGCGGTTTCCTTGTCCTGGAACTGGGACAGGCGCACCTGGTACCAGGTCTTCTCCCCGCTGGTCACCCGGGCAATATAGGCATCCAATTGCTGTCGGCGCAATTGATCCAGGTATCTTTCCGCATGCTCCGGCTGGCGATAGGCGGCCACCTGGAGGGTGAAAAGCGCCGGGGTCTCCGGGGCCGCCGCTTCCTCCGCCACCGCAGCCGGGGCGGGCGGCGGGTCCGGGGAGGGGGCCAGATGGCGGGCGGTGTTCACCAGCAGGACCGTCGCGGTAAGCGCCAGGAGGCCGGGAAGGCCCCATTTGAGGGTGCGGCGCAGCCGTATCGAGCGGGCCGCCATGCTCAGCCGGGCCCGCCCGCGACGGACGTGGTCCGCGCAGGCGGTCTGCCAGGCCGCCAGGTACCGGGCCGGCCTGCGCCCCGGCATCGTGGGCGCAGGCATGGGTGCCGCGTGCGCCGGGGGTTCCGGCGGCATGTCCGGGGGCACGAAACCGGCGGAAAGGCGGCGCAGGGCGATGTCATCCGGGTTGCCCAGCAGCTCCCGGGCGCGCGTGAGGAGCGGGGCGGTGGGAACGGTCTCCGGCACCCACCGGAGGCAGGCAGCCAGGCCACCCTGGAATTTCCGCGGGTCGGCCCCGTGCTCCCGGGCCTGGAGGTAGGTTTCCAGGGCCAGGGCATCGGCCCGTCCCTCTTCCAGAAAGGACTCCGCCAGCCGGTGCACGTCCCCGGCGGTCTCACCAGGGCGGGAGAGCGTTTCGCGGTAGGCCTGGATGGCGCTGAAATCCCGGCGCCGGGCCCGCAGGTAGATGCCGGCGAGCCGACGCTGGATCTCCGGATCGTCGCCGTGCTCCTGGCCCAGGCGCGTGGCCAACTCCTCGGTGGCGGGGTCCCAGGCGGTCCGGCCTTCCAGCCAGGACAGCCAGCCGCGCACCACCGGCCGGTCGCCGCTGTGCCGGCGCAGGTAGGCGCGTACGAAAGCGTCGGCCTCCGGGCCCGGGTCGGGGTGCGCCAGGTAGAACCGGGCCATGCGGGCCGCGATTTGCGCACCGATCCGGCGCCGGCTGCGGGGGAGCATCAGGAAGCTGGCGCTCAAGGACAGGGCCCGGCGAAAGGCGGTTTCCGCCTCGGCCTGCATGCCGCTGCGTTCCCAGATCCCGGCTTCCCGCATGAGAGGGCCCAGGAGGGCCCGCGCGATGCCGTCCGCCAGCCAGCCCGAAGCCAGGAAGCAGAGCAGCATCAGACCGGCGGCCGGCAGCAGGGCGCCCCCCGGCCAGGTCAGGGGCTCGATGGCCGGCAGCAGCCAGAGGGCCGCCAGGCCTCCCGCCACGGCGCCGCTCCAGGTGCGAAAAGCGTAATTTTTCAGAACGTGACGCATCGGCCCGGTCTCCCCGCCGGTTTAGTGGTCCGGCGGCAGGTCCTCTTCCAGGATGCGGTTGGCCGGCGGGGCGCCGGCGGCGGGTGGCGGGGCCACCGGAAACGTCAACGGGGCCGCGGTGGCCTCCGGGGTGGTGAAGAGCCCTCCGGGGGCGTGATCGGCTTTCACGGCCACGGTGATGACTTCCCGGGTCAATTCGTCGGGTGCCCGGCCCGTGGCCGGGTCCACGGTTTCCACGCGGAGCCCTTCCGGGAGGTTGAACTCCCGGGGGGGATCGCCGGCCGTGGCCTGCCGCATGAAAGCGGTCCAGATGGGCGCCGCCCCGCGGCCGCCGGTGATGCCCTGCCCGCGGCCGTCGAGCAACGGGCGGCCCTGGTCGAAGCCCACCCAGACCGAGGCGCACAGGGTGGGCGTGAAACCGGTGAACCAGGCATCCTGGTAGTCGTTGGTGGTGCCGGTCTTGCCGGCGGCCGGGCCCTCGAAGTCCATGCGGCGGACCACGGCCCCGGAACCCTCGTCCACGACCCCCTGGAGCATGTCCAGGACCTGGTAGGCCAGCAGGGGATCCAGGGACTGGCGGCCACCCACGATGTGCTCCTCCAGGACCCGGCCGGAGGAATCCTCCACCCGGGCGATCCAGAAGGGCGGGTGCCGCACCCCCCCGTCGGCGAAGGTGGCAAACGCCGCGGCCATCTCCAGGGGGCTCACCCCCGAGGTTCCCAGGGCCACGGAGTAGACGTCTGCCAGGGGGCTGGTGATGCCGCATCGCCGGGCCGTGTCGATCACCGGGCCGGGGCCGGTGCTTTCCACCAACTGGGCGGCCACGGTGTTGATGGATTTCATCAGGGCATACTTGAGCGCCACGGGCCCCCGGTGGGTGCGCTCGAAATTGCGCGGGGTCCAGTCCGGTGCGCCGGCGATGGGGATGCGCACGGGGCGGTCCACCACCAGGGTGGCGGGGCTCAGGTTCAGTTTCTCGAGGGCCGTGTAATAGAGGAACGGCTTGAAGCCGGAGCCCGGCTGGCGGTTGTTTTGCAGGGCGCGGTTGAAGGTGGTCTGGCGGTAGTCCCGGCCGCCCACCAGGGCTCGCACCGCGCCGGTGCGCGTCTCCAGGGCCACCAGGGCCCCCTGGGGCCGATCGTCGGGTTCCGTGGCGTCCCCGGGCAGCCCTAAAACCCGGTCCAGATTCACCAGACCTTCCGCCATGGCCGCGTCGGCCAGGCGCTGCAGCCGCGGGTCCAGGGTGGTGCTCACCCGCAGGCCGCCCTGGTGGACCACGTCCGTGCCGTAGCGCTGCTCCAGGTCCTTGAGCACCGTGTCCAGAAAATAACTGCCGGTTTCGGCGCGCGCCGGTTCGGTGCGCAGCTGCAGGGGCTGCTGGAAGGCCTGGGCGGCAGCTTCGGGGGTGGCGTAGCCGGTGGCCACCAGGCGCTTGAGCACGATGCCCTGGCGCTGCTTGGCCCGGTCCAGGTGACGGTAAGGGTTGTAGCGCGTGGGGGATTTGGGCAGCCCCGCCAGCAGGGCGGCTTCGGCCAGGTCGAGGTCCGCGGCCGATTTGGCGAAAAAGTGGCGTGCGGCCTGCTCGATGCCGTGGGCCCGGGGGGCGAAGGGAATCTGGTTGACGTAGGCCTCCAGGATCTCGTCCTTGTCGAAGCGGGACTCGATCTGCAGGGCCACCAGCAGTTCGCGGAATTTCCGCCAGTAGCTGCGCTCGAAGCTGAAAAACAGGTTCTTGGCCAGCTGCTGGGTGATGGTGGAGGCGCCCTCCACGCGTCCGGGTCGAAAGAAGGTCACCCAGAAGGCTTTGATCAGCCGCACCTTGTCCACCCCGTGGTGGTCCCAGAAACGGTGGTCTTCGGTGGCCACCACGGCCCGGAGAAAATCCGGCGCCACCCGGCTCAGGGGGACGGCCTCCCGGTCGCCCACCACCAGGATGCGCTCGCCGCTGGCGGCATAGATCTCCGTGGGAGGGGTGTCGATGATCCGTCCCAAGGGCTCGGGGACCCGGGGCAGGTCCTGCACGGCGGCAAAAAACAAGAGCCCCAGACCCGCGGCGGCCAGGCCGGCGGCCAGCAGGAGCGCGTCGAAGAGGGTTCTAATTCCTCGCGGCATGGGGATCTCCGGCTTCCGGAAGGGCGGGGGCGGTCTCGGCGGCGGGGGACAGTTCGGTGGTCAGGCGCCACACGGCCCAGTCCCGCCCCTGGAGGGCGATCACCTGCCCCTGCCCGCGGTCCTGGATTTCAACGGCGATGGTCACGTAGCCGTCGGTCACCTCATCGGCCACGCCCACCCGGCTGATGCGACCGGAGATCTCCAGGAGGCGTTCGGGCCAGGCGATGACGCTGCGCTGCACATCCTCCGGCAGGCGGCTCAGGGCGGCGAAAAAGAGCTCGGCCGGGTAGATGCGGCGGGCCAGGGACTCCAGGCGCAGGCTGCCGCTGGCGGCGCTTTCGCCGCGCTCCAGGCGCCCCAGGGCGTCGCTGCCCAGGGACAGTTCCTGCAGCACCCGGTTGTCGGCGGCCAGCAGGTAGATGCGCAGTCCGCTGGCGGTGCGTTCGAAGTAGGTGCGCTCCCAGCGGTTCTCGCTGAGGAGATGGATCAGCGCGTAGGGGGAGAGCATCTCGGCGGCCAGATCCAGGGGCAGCGCCCGGTAGAGCCCCAGGAAGCGCTCGGAGGGCAGGATGACGCTTTCCCCCGTGGCCAGGGTATTGGCGATAGCCGTGAAGGAGGGGGCTTCCTCGGCCTCCCTCCGGGAGGTCATGCGGTCGGCCACGATTTTGTCGATGTCCTGGCGGGCCTGGCGGGCGCTGCGGCCCTTCTCCCAAATGGCGCCCGATTCGGGGCGCCGGGGATTGGTGGTCACCAGGTAGCGGCCCATGGCCCGCTCCAGCCAGTCGAAGCGCAATTCCGACACCAGGGCCAGGCAGACCATCAGCGCCAGGATGAAGCCCCGGAGCAGTCCTCCGGCCGGGCCGCGATGCGGTTCGTCACGGGTGGGATTCAACAGCATGGGGGATCGGTCGATTGCGTGGCTGTGAGCATGGGGTCCCTGTTCAAGTGGGATACGATATGCGTGATTTCCGTCGGTTTGTCAAAAAGGCCGTCGGGTGCCGCGGCCCCGGCGGCCCCGGTGCGCGCCTTACCGGCCGGCCGCCCGGCGCAGCGGGCGCCGCACAGTTCCTGGCCGGGGGTGGCGCCAAGCCCCCCGACGCTCAGGACGCCGTTGCGGGCGCCTCCCCTTCCGCCCAGAGGCGGCAGAGGTGCAGGATCACTTCGGCGCTCTTCCCCAGGGCGGCCTCCGGGATCCATTCCTTGAGGGAATGAAACAGCAGGCCGCCGGCGAAGACGTTGGGGGTGGGCAGGCCCATGAAAGACAGGCGCGCCCCGTCGGTGCCGCCGCGGATGGCCTTGAAAAGCGGCTCGATCCCCGCCCGGCGGATGGCTTCGGCCGCCAGCCGGGTGACCTGGGGGTGGCGCTCCAGGATTGGCCGCATGTTCCGGTACTGGGCCCGGTGGTGCCCCTCGATGCGCAGGCCCCGGCAGCGCCGCTCGAAGACGGCCTGGAGGCTCCGGATCAACTCCAGGCGCGCGGCGTTGGCCGCGGGATCGAAATCCCGCAGGATCATCTTGAGGGTGGCTTCGCTTTCGTTGCCCCGCAGATCGGTGACGTGGATGAAACCCTCCCGCCCGGCCGTGTGCTCCGGGGATTCGGCCTCCGGCAGGCAGGCCACGAAGCGGGCCGCGGCCGCGACGGCGTTGACCATGCGGCCCTTGGCGTATCCCGGGTGGACGTTGTGGCCGTGGAAGACCAGGGTGACCTCCCCGGCGTCGAAGCACTCCGCCTCCAATTCTCCGATCAGCCCCCCGTCGATGGTGTAGCCGATGCTTCCCAGGCGGTCCATGCGGATGTGGTCGGTGCCCTGGCCGATTTCCTCGTCGGGGGTGAAAACGATGCGCAGCTCCGGATGGCGCCAGTCGCCGAATCGGCGGAAGGCGGCCAGGGCGGCCATGATGCCTGCGATGCCGGCCTTGTCGTCGGCCCCCAGAAGGGTGCCTCCGGCGGCGGTGATGATGGTCTGCCCGATGAAGCGGCGCAGCTCCGGGGAGTCCTCGGGGGTCAGCCGCAGGTCGGGATCGTCGGGGAAGCCGATGGGGCCCCCGTCATAGTCCGCGTGGCACACGGGCCGCACCCCGGCCCCGGAAACGGCGGGAGAGGTGTCCAGGTGGGCGCAGAAGGTCAGCGCCGGAGCTTCCACCCCGGGGCTCGCCGGCAGGGTGGCGTATACATAGCCGTGGGCATCCAGTTCCACCGCGGCCAGGCCCAGGGCTTCCAATTCGGCTTGGAGGCGCCGCCCCAGGGTCAATTGCCCCGGGCTGGAGGGGTGCCGGCCGGAATCCGGGTCCGCGGTGGTGTCGACGGTCACATAGTCCAGGAACCGGCGGCGGGCCTCGGCCAGGAGAAAGTCCCGCGCGTCGGGCGGCAGGGCGGCGTGGCTCGTCCGGGGGGCCGGCGCCGGCGGGGGCGAGGGGGGCGCCGTCACCGGAGCAGCCGCTG
Source organism: Desulfobacteraceae bacterium UBA5852 (assembly GCA_002432195.1). Classification (GTDB taxonomy): domain Bacteria; phylum Desulfobacterota; class Desulfobacteria; order Desulfobacterales; family UBA5852; genus UBA5852. The sequence continues at coordinate 10,335 of DJGG01000076.1, read as the reverse complement.
GACGTCGGGGAGCGCCAGGCTGGTGGCTTCCACCTGCCACTGGCCATCCTCCCCCAGGCGGCCGATGAGACGGCCGCATTTGAGCCACTGGCGCACGCCGGTTTCGGTGAGATAGGTCATGGCGCTGAATTCGGCGACGCTTAAGGTCCGGCCGGTGGACGGCGGCCCGGCATCGGCCCGGGGGGCGGGCGTCGACCCGGCCGACGGCGCGGTGGGCGGCGGGCACGCCGCCGGGATCTCGCTTTCCGGGATCAACCACTTGCCGGATTGTTTGGATCCCCGCAAGCGGCCTTCCCGCAGCATCCGTGTGACCGCGGCGGGAGTCATCCCGCTGCGGGCGGCGAATTCGCCGCTGGTCAACCAGTTGTCCGATTTTCCCATGAGGACCGTCCTTTCACGTTGACTGCCGGCTGATCCCCGGGTGGCCGCGCCGTGGCGTCCACCCGGCGGAATCCGATCGTCCATCGGGGAGGATCATACTAAAAGCGAGGGCGTTCGTAAACGTCCGCGCCGGGCGGCGGACGTTGGCGGGAACCTCCGCCGCCCGGCGCATAGGTCCGTTCTATGGGATCGCTTGGGAATCATCATTACAAACAATTGGATTCGGCCCCTGGTCCTGGAGTACCACTGCGGACCAGGCACCGGCGCCCCCCGGGTGGGCCCGGCGCGGTCGCGGGGTGACAGGCCCCGGTCATCCCTCCCGGAAGAGGCGGAACCCCGATCATGAACGTGCAACCCCGGGCGGACGACCGGCCAGACCGCCGGCGGCCCGGAGCCATCGGGCGCTGGATCGACCGGTTGCTGCGCTGGTCCCTCGGAGGGTTGTTCGTGGTGGCCGGCGCCCTCAAGTTGAGGCACCCTCGGGACTTCGCCGTGGTCATGGAGGCTTTCGGTCTGCTCCCCGAGGAGGCTCTGCCGGCCGTGGCCGTCCTCCTCCCGCTGGTGGAAGCGGCGGCCGGCGCGGCCCTGGTCGCCAACCTGCGGGGCAGTCTGGGGGTGCTCGCGGCACTCCTGGGGCTCTTCATGGGAGTGCTGGGGTACGCCGTGGGCATGGGGTTGGATATCGACTGCGGCTGCTTCGGGCCGCTGGATCCCGAAGGCCGCGCCTATGCCGGCATCCGGCCGGCCCTCTACCGGGATGCGCTTATGGGGGCCGGAGTGCTGGCGCTTTACGCCGGAAGGCTCTGGTGGGGCATCCGGCCCATTGCCGCGGCGCGCTGCTGGAGCGGGTTCGGCCGCGAGAGAGGACGTGCGGATGAAGGCTGAGTGTCGCAGGATCGGAGGGGCCCTGGCGGCCTTGATGGTGCTGGCCCTGGCGGGCAGCGCCCAGGCCAAGGACAAGTTCGAGGCCGAGGTGGAGACCGAGCGGGCGGCCGTCAAGCTGGTGCGCGAGGTCCAGCGGGGCGGCTACGGGGTGGTGACCGCCGAAGAGCTGAAGCAGTGGATGGACGCCGGCAAGGACATGATTATCGTGGACACCATGCCCCTGGAGGACAGCTTCAAGAAGATGCACATACCCGGAGCCAAGCAGTTCCTCTTCCCCATCCCCGACATGGACGCCTGGGACGCCAAGGAGACCGGCGGCCGGGGTCCTGAAGACCTGGCACGCCTCCTGGGGGCCGACAAGGCCAAACCGGTGGTGGTCTATTGCGGCTTCGTCAAGTGCACCCGCAGCCACAACGGCGCCCTCTGGGCTCTCCGGCTGGGGTACACCAACGTCTTTCGTTTCAGTGGGGGGATCTATGCCTGGAAAGGCGCCGGCTATCCGGTGGCAGCCGGCGAATAGCCGGCGGTGGACAAACTGCGCCTCAGGCCGAAATGTCCCGCCGACGCAGCCGCGTCTGGGGCGGAAAGGACGGTTGACATTTGGATGCGGATAGCGGACATCTGGCCGCGGCGGTGCGCCAACGGGCGGAAAACCTGTTTCTGGCTCACCGCCTGCGGTGCGCCGAGGCGGTGTTCGGCACCCTCAACCGGGGATTGGGGGGCGGCCTGGAGGAATCCCTGGCCCTGCGCCTGGCGTCCGGCTTTCCCGAGGGCCTGGGTGGTCGCGGGTGTCTCTGTGGGGCCTTGAGCGGCGGCAGCCTGGCCCTGGGGCTGTTTCTGGGACAGGCGCGCCCCGGCCCCCTGATGCGCGCCGACGGGGTCCGGCGGGCCGCGGGGCGCCTCCACGATGCCTTTCGCGAGCGCTACCACAGCACCTGCTGCCGGGTCCTCACCCGGGGCCTGGAGCCCGGCTCCAAGGCGCACTTCCAGCATTGCGCCGCTGTGACCGGGGCGGCCGCCGAGCTGACCGCCCTGGTCCTCTTGGATATGCGCTCCGCCCTGGCGGAAAGGGTGGACTGGGCTTACCTTGAAGCGCGGGACAGCCGGCTGGGAGCCGGCTGGCGCCTGCTCACCGGCGNNCGGCGCATGGCGCGGCGGTCAAGCGGCCGGCTGAAGCGCCACCTTATATAAGTGCGGCAGAGGTCCCATGATCCTGAAACGCATTCGCCCCGCCACCCTCACGAGTCTCTCCAAGACCTGCGGCTGAGCGGCCAAGCTCGAGCCGGTCGGGCTCGGCGAGCTGTTGCGGGGCCTGCCCCGCAACGAAGACCCCAACCTGCTGGTGGGCTTCGACCACAGCGACGACGCGGGCGTCTACCGTCTCATGGAGGACCTGGCCATCGTGACCACGGCGGACTTCATCACCCCGCCCGTGGACGACCCCTTTCTCTTTGGCCAGATTGCCGCGGCCAACGCGTTGAGCGATGTCTACGCCATGGGGGGGCGCCCCGTGACCTGCCTGAACCTGGCCGCCTTTCCGTCCCGCAAGCTGCCCCTGGAGGTGCTGCAGCGCACGCTGGCCGGGGCCCTCGACAAGATCACCGAGGCCGGGGCCGTGCTGGCCGGAGGGCACACGGTCGAGGACGACGAGCCCAAATTCGGTCTGGCGGTCACCGGCATGGTGCATCCCCAGCGGATCTGGATCAATGGCGGTGCCCGGCCGGGGGATGGCCTGATTCTCACCAAGCCGTTGGGCACGGGCGTCATCTTCAATGCCCGGCTCAAAGGCCGTGTCTCCCAGGCCGCCCTGGAGGCCTGCCTGGAGGCCGTGACGACCCTCAACCGGCGGGCGGCCGAGATCCTGGCCGCCTTCCCGGTGCATGCGGCCACCGACGTGACCGGGTTCGGCCTGGCCGGGCACGCCCTGGAGATGGCCCGGGCCTCCGGGGTCACGCTGGCCTTCGACCTGGAGCGGCTGCCGGTGCTGCCCGAAGCCCAGGAAATGTACCGGCGAGGCGTCACCACGGGGAGCAACCGCGCCATTGGGCGGCTTTCCCAGGGTCGCCTGCGCTTTGCGGGGCAATGGCCGGCCTGGCGGAGGGAAATCGTCTTCGACCCCCAGACCAGCGGCGGCCTGCTGGTGGCCGTGGCCGGGGAAGAGGCCGCCCGGGCCCTCGAGGCCCTGAAGGCCGGCGGGGTGGCCGACGCCTGTGCCGTGGGCCGCGTGCGCCCACGGGGCGACTCCGGGGAGCTGGTTTTCGGCTGACACCCCCTCACCGTTTGCGGCGCGCCCCGCGCCGCCCTTGCCTGGGAGACCGGTATGCGTGTGCTGTTCTGGTATTGCGATGCCTTTGCGTACACCCCCGCGCGAAAAACCCTGGAGGACGCCCCCCCGGCCTCCCCGGCCGGCTGCAGCCGGGCGGTGGTGGCCTTTGTGCACGTGGAACCGGCGGATGTCGAGGCGGACAGCGGCGCCGAAACCAAGCTGGTGAAAAACGCCAAGTGGATGGCCCGCAAGTGGGACACCCCGCGGGTGGTCCTGCACTCCTTCACCCACCTGGGGGAAGACAAGGCTGTGCCCGCGGCGGCCCAGCGCCTGTTGGCGCAGGCTGCCGCGCGGCTGGAAAAGGCCGGCTACGCCGCCAGCCAGACCCCCTACGGCTATTTCATCGATCTGGAGATGCGCGCTCCCGGCCATCCCCTGGCGCGCGTTTTCAAAGCCTTCTGAACCCACGCCGCCCGGCATTCCGGCCGTGCTTCCCCGTTGACATTATGAGCTTAATGCCATAAACACTTCCGCTTGCCGATCCGGAAAGTGGATGAAAACCGGATTGTTAAGCCCCACGACAGGGGCGCCCGAGCCTGCGGCTCCGCCCCCGGGTGTCAGGCGGTCCCCCCAGATTTTCCTTGACCAAATGGCGCATATAATTTATTTAGACGACAACAAAAAAAAAATAGTATTCAGGAGCCGTTCACCCATGGGGATCCGCGAAAGAAAAGAGCGGGAAAAAGAACGCCGGCGGCAGCAGATCATGGTGGCCGCCAAGCGGGTGTTCTCGGAGAAAGGCTTCAACAAGGCCACCATGGAGGACATCGCCACCGAGGCCGAATTGAGCCCCGGCACGCTGTACCTCTATTTCAAGAACAAGGAAGAACTTTACGCCTCCCTTTCCCTGCGGATCCTCCAATACCTGCTCATCCGGGTCGAACACGTGGACAGCGAGATCACGGAAAGCCCCGAGAAGAAGGTGCGCAACCTCATGGAGGCCATGTACGACGTCTACGAGTTCGACCCCCTCATCATCATCAACATGTTTCACCTGCAGTCCAGCGATACGCTCAAAAACCTCTCCGAGGAGCTGATGGGAGAGATCAAGAGTCTCTCCCAGAAGTCGGTGGCCTCCATCGCCAAGATCTTCGAAGCCGGCATCACGGCCGGCGTCTTCGTCAACCGCCACCCCGTGGCCCTGGCGGACATCTTCTGGTCGCTTTTCTCCGGAGTGGTCCTCTGGGAGGCAAGCAAGAAGATCATCGATGACCAGAAGGACTANNTCTCAAGAAGACCCTGGAGGTGGCCTTCGAGATCTTCTACCGCGGCCTGGTCAAGGAGCCCTGAGGGTTCTCCACGGAGCCGCGCCCTGCCTCCCCGCCGCATGCCCGATCAGCCCCCAGCGCCACCACAGGATCGCCCCCCACCCCCGTCACGAGAACGATGTGCCTTCCGCCCGGCCTGCGACACCCGCCACCCTCGGCCGAGGGCCCGCCTTCAGAACAGGCGGGTGATCTCGTCCACCGCGAACTCGGGCCAGGCAACCCGGGTCGGCCCCTGCCAGGCCTCCACCCCCGACCCCTGCTCCAGCACCGCGCCGATGTCGCTGACGGCGATGCCCTGCGCCGCCAGGTCCCCCTGCAGGTCGGCCGCCGCATCCGCCCCGCAGCAGATGAGCAGGCTCCCCGAGGCGATGAGCCCCAGGGGATCGATCCCCAGCAGGTCGCAGATCCGGCGGGTTTCCGGGAGGATGGGGATGCGGTCCAGATGGACCCGCAGGCGGTGGCCCCCGGCGATGCTCAACTCGTGCAAGGCGGTGGCGACACCGCCTTCGGTCACATCATGCATGGCGCTCACCGCCGGGTAGCGGCGGGCCGCCCGGGCCTCCGCCAGGATGGAGATCTGCTCCCGGTAGGACTGGCCGCGGGCGAGGTCCTCCGGCGGCAGGCCCAGGGCCTGAAGGCGCCGGTGGAATTCCCGGGCGATGATGGCCGTGCCCTCCACGGCGATGCCCTTGGTGATCAGGACCCGGTCCCCCGGGCGCATGCGCCGCTTGTCCACCAGATCGCGCCGGCGCACGCTGCCGCAGAGGGTCCCGGTGATGACCGGCCGGGTCACGGCGTCCGTGATTTCCGTATGCCCCCCGCACAGCACGATGTCCCAGCGGGCGCAGGCCTGCTGGAGATCGNNAGGCGCACCCGGGAAGCCGTGGTCCCCGGGGGGAAGAGCAGGGTCGTCAGCAGCCAGCGGGGGTCGGCGCCGGCGGTGGCCACGTCGTTGGCATTGACCAGCACCGCGTAGGTGCCGATGGCGTCGGTGACAAAGGTGATGGGGTCCGAGGTGACCACCAGCACCTCCACCCCGTCCATGTCGATGGCCGCCGAGTCCTCGCCGATCCCCGGGCGCACGAGGATGTGTCCGTCGGTCCACGGCAGGGCGCTGCAGTAGTCCCCCAGCAGGTCGCTGGGAAACTTGCCGTTGGGCAGCGGCAGCCCCAGGCGCACGATGGGCCGCAGATCCTCAAGGTGGGTGATGGTGAAATCGGGCACCAGGGTTTCGGGGTCCCGGGCGCGGTCCGCCGGGACCAGCAGGGTTGTGAGGGCCCCGGCCCGCTGACCGGCCTCCACATCGAAGCGGAAATCACCCACCACCAGGATCTCCTGCGGATCGATGCCCAGACGGTCGGCCGCCAGGAGGACGCCGTCGGGGTGGGGTTTGGGGGGCAGCGGGTCGTCCCGGGTGATGAGGATGTCGAAATCCGCAGGGGCGAGATCCTCGAAATTTTCCAGCGCCCGGGTCACGGCCGCCCGGCTGTTGCGGGTGTGGATGCCCACGCGCAGTCCGCAGCGCTTGACATGCGCCACGAGCGCGGCGGCGCCCTCGCGTGGCCAGGAGGACGCGGCGGCTTCCATTTCCCGGGCGTGCAGCTCGGCCTCGGCGTGCCGCCGGGAAGGGTCGCCGGGGGACAGGGCGGCGATGAACTCCAGGATCGGCGTGCCCTCGGGGCAGCCGATGGCCCGGCGGATGGCCGCGAAGTCGATGGCCCCGGGTTGGGTCAGGGTGCCGTCGAAATCGAAGAGCACCGCCCGGAGGCGATAGGCTGGCAGTGGGGGGGACATGGGAGTTCTCCTTCGGCGGCCAGAGAATCGAACGGAGCGCCGTCCGGCCACCGCCGACGGCCACGCCCCGCTCTTTTCGCACAGCCGGGCAGCCGCGTCAACGCCGCTGCCCGTGTCTCGAAAAGGCGTTTGCCGTTTCCCCCCGGGGTGGTATGGTATCCACCTTCCGCCGGCTTGTGCGTGCTGGGACGCAGGGCTGCGGCGGAGCGGAAACCGCTTGCATGAAGGTCCTGATCGCTTATCCCGCCTGCCTGGAGGAACGGTTGCACGCGGAGGATGTCCGCGTGCCCCCACTGGGGGTCTACTATGTCGCGGCCATGCTGCGGGCCCATGGCATCCCCGCGGCGATCCTCGACGCCCACGACCTGCGGCACCACCCCGAGGCCCTCCGGGAGCGCCTGGCCGCCGAGGCTCCGGATCTCCTGGGCATCTCGGTGTTGCAGGCCAACCGCTGGGGAGGCATCGCGCTGGCCCGCCTGGCCAAAGCCCTGCGACCCGGCACGCTCACGGTTTTCGGCGGCGTCGGCGCCACCACCCTCTGGGAGCATTTCCTGCGGCACTTCCCGGAGGTGGACTTCGTGGTGACCGGGGAAGGGGAGGAGACCTTCCTGGAAATGGCCCAGGCCCTGGAGCGGGGGCATCCCGAGGCCATCCCGGCCATCCCCGGGGTCGCCTGGCGGCGGGACGGCCGACCGGTGCGCAACCCCGACCGGCCGCCGGTGGAGGACCTCGACCGCCTGCCCGATCCGGCGCGCTACTTCCCGTTCCAGCACGTGGCCCTCTCCCGGGGGTGCCCGTCCGCCTGCCGCTTCTGCGGCTCTCCGGGGTTCTGGGGCCGACGGGTGCGCTTCCACTCCCCGGGCTACTTCGTGGACCAGTTGGAGCGGCTGGCGCGCCGGGGGGTCACCTTTTTCTACGTTTCCGACGACACCTTCACCCTCAAGGGGCGGGTGGTGCGGGAGGTTTGCCGGGGAATCATCGACCGGGGGCTCGCCATATCCTGGGCGGCCATCTCCCGGGTGGACGCCGTGGACCGCGACAAGCTCACCTGGATGCGCCGGGCCGGCTGCATCCAGTTGAGCTACGGGGTGGAAAGCGCCGACCCGCGCATCCGCGCCTTCCTGGGAAAGCGCCTCGACGAGGAGGCCATTGCAGAGGCCTTCCACCTCACCGCAGGCTGCGGCATCCTTCCCCGGGCCTATCTCATCTACGGATGCCCGGGGGAGACGGACGCCACCGTGGACCGCAACCTGGCCCTGCTGCGGCGGATCCGGCCCCTGGCCGCCATCTTCTACATGCTGACGCTTTTTCCGGGAACCCGCCTCTACGACGAGTTCCGCCGGCGCACCGGGGTTTCCGACGACATCTGGCTGCAGCCCGTGGAGGACCTCCCCTATTGCCAGACCGACCCGCGCCTGCCGCCGGAAACGGTGCTGGAATGGGGGCGCCGGCTGCGGGAGGGCTACCACCGCATGCTGCCGGACATCGTGGCCGACCTGGAATTGGAGGCGCTGCCCGAGTTGCGCCCCCATCACGCGGATTTCCTGTCGCGCCTGGGCATGACCTTTCAGCAGGGCGACTACGCGCGCGTTGCGGAAATCCCCGGCAAGGCGCGCCTGGCCGAAACCCTCCACCGGCGGGCCCTGGACTATCACCCCCACCCCCGGGCCTACCTGGGGCTCGCCCTGCTGCACCAGCAGCGCCGGGATTTTGCCGCCGCCGATGCCGTGTTGGCGGATGGCTTGCGGCAATTTGGCGGCGACGAGGCGCTCAACCTCTGCCAGGCGGTGGGCCGCATGAACCAGGGCGATTTCGCCGGGGCCCTGGCCCTGCTGGAACCCNNACCCTTGGCCCACTCCCCCCAGGCCCTGGCCTGCATGGGCGAATGCCTCGAAGCCCTGGGCCGGCACGGGCGGGCGGAGGCGGTCCGGCAGCGCCTGCGGAGCCGCTGAGGATCCCATGCTGCGCATCGAGGAAAACGCCCCCCTGCAACACCTGAACACCTTCGGCGTGGCCGCCACGGCCCGTTACCTGGTGACGCTCCGGCACCCCGAAGCGCTGGCCGCCTTGAGCCGCGGCCTGCCCGCGGCGGACTGCCCGCCGCTGGTCATGGGCGGCGGCAGCAACGTGCTCTTCACCCGGGACTTTCCCGGGGTGGTGATCCTCAACCGCCTGGCGGGCATCCGGGTGGTGGCCGCCGACGACCGGCACGTGCGGGTGCAGGCCGGGGCCGGGGAAGATTGGGACGGTTTCGTGCGCTACTGCCTGGAGCGGGGCTGGTACGGGCTGGAAAACCTGATCCTGATCCCCGGCACGGTGGGGGCGGCCCCGGTGCAGAACATCGGGGCTTACGGGGTGGAGCTGAAGGATGTCTTCGAGGAACTGGAGGGCTGGGACCTGCCTACCGGGCGGCGCCTGCGGCTCACGGCCGCCGAGTGCCGCTTCGGTTACCGTGACAGCGTTTTCAAAGGCCCCCTGCAGGACCGTTTCCTGATCACCGCCGTCACCCTGCGGCTGGGCCTCCAGCCCTGCCCAGCGACCGAATACCGCGACCTGCAGGAGGAACTGCGCGGGGTCCCCCACGGCGAACGGCACCCCCGGGCGGTCGGCGAGGCGGTGGTGCGCCTGCGGCGGCGCAAGCTCCCCGATCCACGGGAGATGGGCAACGCCGGCAGCTTCTTCAAGAACCCCGTGGTGAGCCGCGCCCGGTTCGAGGACCTGCAGGCCCGCTGCGGCCCGCTGCCGGCCTACGACCTGGGGCCAGCGGGGGTCAAGTTGGCGGCGGCGGCCCTCATCGAGCGGAGCGGGTGGAAGGGCAAGCACCGGGGGCGCTGCGGGGTGCATGACCGCCAGCCGCTGGTCCTGGTGAACCTGGGGGGGGCCTGCGGCCAGGAGATCCTGGAGCTGGCCGAGGCCGTGCGCGCGGCGGTGCACCAGGCCTTCGGGGTCTGGCTGGAGCCCGAACCTCGCATTCTCTGAACCCGTCGCCAGCGGGGTCCCTTGTCAGGGCGGGGCGGGCGGGTCCGCGTAGTATGCCTTCCAGCGGGCGGCCGTGGCCTGCTCCCAGCGGGCGGTGTATTCCAGAAATTCCCGCATGCCGCCCGCCCAGGGATAGTGGTACCAGAATAGGGCCCCCGTGAAGTCGAAGAAGGCTGTATGCACCACCTTGGTGCCTGCGCCCAGGGGCGAGAGCTGAATGGAGCCGTAGTTGAACCGCTGCCCGCAGTCCTCCGGGTTGAGCAGACGGAAATCCAGGCGGTAGCGCTCGGGGTCCAGGAGGGTTTCCCAGCGGAAAACCGCTTCCGGGCGAGTGGCGTAGCGGGCTTCGGTGACCGCGCGGCGGTCCTCCCGGAGCACCAGGCGGTGGTCGGCGATGAACTTGTTGGTGAGCACCCAGGCGTTGTCGAAGTCCGTCTTGAAACGCCAGAAGACCGCGATGGGCACCTCCACGGCGTAGAGCAGGCGGTAGCCCTGCCCCGGGGCGGTCGCGTCGCCGGCCGGCTGGATCAGCACTTCGCCGGCCGCCAGGCGCCGGTCCAAGAGATCCGGGTGCGCGGGTCCGGTGGCGCGGGAGCCGGTTGCCAGCATCAGCAGACCGGCACCCAGGCAGGCGCTCCAGAAGGACCGCATGGGCCGCAGGTGCATGGGGGATTCCCGCCGGGACGCCCGGTCCACCGCCCG
>DJGG01000085.1 GCA_002432195.1 Desulfobacteraceae bacterium UBA5852 | reverse complement strand
CCGCCGTCGGCGGGACCTTTCGATTTCAGGCGCAGTTTATCCACAGCCTGTCAGCGGGTGCCCCCCCCACCGCCGCCGTCCGGACCTCTACCTCCCTGTCTGCATTTGTTGCACCAGGCGTTGATTAGTCGACGCTGCCCACCTGGCGGGCGCCGTTGCCTTGCGGCTGTTTGGGTCCCTCGGCCCCCGATGGGCGCGGGCCGGCGCCCGACACCGGCACCCGTGGCGTGCGGCCCGGAAATTGCTTCGGCGGTGATGCCCGGACACGGCACGGCAGCGCCGCCCGCGCCTGCGCCCGTGGCGTGCTGGAACCCTACCTTTACCAGGAGGCCTGCCATGCCCATCCAGATGAAAACCGTCCGCCGCAGTGCCGAGAAGGCCATGGTCTACGACCTGCGCCAGCGGGTCTTCGTGTCCGAAGAAAACCGCTTTCCGCTGGCCGGCGATCACATCGTGGACCGCTACGACAGTTTCGAGGAAAGCGCCAATTTCCTGGCCCTGGACGAGGGACGGGCCGTGGCCGCCATCCGCCTGACCATGGACGGACCTGTGGGGCTGCCCTCGGCGGACCATTTCGACTTCGGCGAATACCGCCGGGGGCTCGCGGGGGGCTGCGCCGCCATCGGCTGGCTGTGCGCCCTCAAGTCGCATCGGGGCTTCCCCGGGTTGGTGACGACCTTGATCAAGATGTGCTTCCGGGAGATGCGGCGGCGGGGGGCGCGCCACGTCCTGTCGGTGCTGCACCCGCCGGTGATGCCCATGCTGGAGACCTTGGTGGGGGCCAGGGCGGTGGGCCCGGTGTTCCACGCCGAGGGGCTGGGGGTTCCCATGCTGCCCATCCACGTGGACCTGGAGCGTTTGCCGGCCGGAGGGCGGGAAGTCTTCGAGGATACCGGCGTCCCCCTGCTGGAGGATTCCGATGAACGGCGCCTTTACCGCCGGGGTGAGATCGTCGTGCGCCAGGGCGAGGTGGGCAGGGAAGTCTTCCGGGTCATGGGCGGGGCCGTCAGGGTGGCCGGCCGGGGGGCGGACCGGTTGGAGGCGGGGGACGGCCCCCTGTTCAGCGCCGGTCAGATGTTCGGCGAGCTTTCCCTACTGGACGGGGGCCCGCGCACCACCACGGTGGTGGCCCATGCCGGGGAAGTGGACCTGATGGTCTGGTCCCGGGAGGAGTTGATGGCGCAGCTTCAGGCGCAGCCGCACAAGACCCTGGAGATCCTCACCCTCCTGGGAGGGCGGATGCGCCCCCTGGTGGAGGGCCGTCCCACCGGCACCCCGGCCGAGACGGTGGCGCGCATCCTGGTGGGTGCCTCGCGCCACGGCCGCCTGCCGGTAAGCCGGGAATGGCTCGGCCGCCAGTGCGACCTCTCCGGCGAGACCTTCGAGACCTTGATCCACGACTGGGAAGCCCGGCACTGGATCGCCGCGGATCGCAAGGACGGCGTGCTGCGGGTCATCGACCACGGCCGCCTGGCCGTCCAGTGCGCCGCTCCCTGAGAGACGCTCCACCCGCCCCCGCCAGCGGGGCACGGCCCAGACCCTTGCCCAGGAGAAACTTCCATGTCAATCGACGAGCACCGGCAACGACTGTCGTCCTACGGTATCCGGGGCCCTCTCGATTTCTGGGAGAAGGCCTTCGCGCGCAACAGGGGGATCTTCTCCCTCGCCGACCAGGAGCGCTTGATGAACGCCACCGTGGCCATACCCGGCCTGGGGGGCGTGGGGGGGCTCCATCTGGTAACCTTGGCCCGGGCCGGCGTGGGGCGCTTCCACCTGGCCGACTTCGACCATTTCGAGCCGGCCAACCTCAACCGCCAATACGGCGCCACGGTGAGCCACTTCGGAAAGTCCAAGGTGGAGGTGATGGCGGCCGAAGCCCTGGACATCAACCCTTACCTGGAGATCCGCCGTTTTCCGGAAGGGGTCCGGGAAGACAACCTGGACGCTTTCCTGGCGGGTGTGGACGTGGTGGCCGACGGCATGGATTTCTTCAACTTCGCCATGCGCCGCACGATCTTCCGACGGGCCCGGGAACTGGGGATTCACGTGGTCACGGCGGGCCCCCTGGGGTATAGCGCCGCCCTGCTGGTCTTCGCCCCCGGGCGGGGCATGGGTTTCGACGAATACTTCGACATACGGGAGGGCATGCGCCCGGAGGAGCAATTGATGGCCTTTTTCCTGGGACTCGCCCCCCGGGCCACCCAGATGGCCTACATGGATCCCCGGCGCATCGATCTGCGGGGCCGGCAGGGCCCTTCCCTGGCGGCTGGCTGCCAGATCTGCGCCGCCGTGGCGGCCACGGAAATCCAGCGCATTCTCCTCGGGCGCCCCGGGGTCAAGCCGGTGCCGCACTATTTCCAGTACGACCCCTTCGTGCGCAAGTTCCACCAGGGCTACCTGCCCCTGGGCAACCGCCACCCGGTCCAGCGCCTCAAGCGCCGGATCCTGGCCCGTCGCCTCTCCAAGGCCCGTGAGGCCCTGCGACCAGGACGCCCCGTGCCCCCCGTCCCCGAGGCCCTGACGGGGGAGATCCCGGAGGCGATCCTCGACTATCTGGTGGCCGCCGGCATCCAGGCCCCTTCGGGGGACAACTGCCAGCCCTGGAGGTTCCGGCGCCGGGCAGGAGGCTTGGAACTCCACCTGGACTCCGCCGCGGATCCCTCGTTTTTCAACGTCCGCCAGATGGCCACGGCGATCGCCTGCGGCGCAGCCCTGGAAAACGTCCTGGTGGCGGCCACCCGGTATGGACGGGCCGGGGTGGTGGAGGCCTTCCCGGACCCGGACTGCCCGACGCTGGCGGCCCGCATCGCGCTCACCCGCGGCGGTGCCGCCGAGGATCCGCTCGAGCGCTTCATCTGGGAGCGGCATACCAACCGCACGCCTTACGACGGGCGCCCCTTGGCCCCCAGGGACGGGGAAGCCCTCCGGGCGGCCGCCGAGGGGGTGCCCGGTGTGCGCCTGGTGCTCCTCGGCGACAGGCCCCGGATCGAGTCGGCGGCCGGCCTGGTGGGACAAGCCGATCGCCTCCGCGTGGAGCACCGCGGCCTGCACGAACACCTGCAGCGGATGATCCGCTTCACCGACGACCAGGCCCGGGCCAGAGGCGACGGGTTCCCCCTGGCCAATCTCGAGGCCGGAACGGCGGGCGAATGGTTTCTGCGGGCCACGCGTACCTGGTCCGTCATGCGGGTGCTCAACACCCTGGGAATCGGGCGCATGGTGCCCAGGATCGCCCGCCAGGGCGTTCTCAGCGCCTCCGCCGTGGGGTTGATCGCCGTGGAGGGCCTGTCGCCGCGGGCCTTCCTGGCCGGGGGCAGGGTGCTGGAAAGGGTCTGGCTCACGGCGGCCCGCCAGGGGCTCGACTTCCAGCCCATGACCGCGGTCACGCTCTTCCGACTGCGGTGCCAGCTGGAAGGGACCAAGGACTTCNNCGCCCGTCACCGACGGCTGCTGGAGGATCTCTGGCCTCCCTACGAGGCCTTGTGGGGGGGCGCCCCCGGCGACGGCCACGTGATGCTGTTCCGCGTGGGTCACGGGCGGCCGGTGCGCTGCCGCACCCTGCGCAAGGCCATTGGGGCCTTCGTGCTGTGAGGGAGCCCGCGGCGCGTGGCGGAATCGATCACGGGGCTTGGCGGCGCGCGGCGCTTGCCGCACCGCCGCGCGCCTTGACTTTCCGCCGGGGGCCTGTATATCCACAGGCGGTGAGCGCTATCAACCAAGCAACTCCTCAACCGCCTGCCAGGGTGCAGGTCCCGATTCCCGTCCCCCTGGGATTGCCGGGATCGGAGCTATCCGGATGGATGCCATGACCGTCAACCGGCCCGCTCCCCTATGCCCGTCCTGCGGCGAGCCCGTCGCCGCCGCGTGGACCTTCTGCCCGGCCTGCGAAGCGCCCCTGGGCCGCCTCCAGTGCCCCCGCTGCGGGGAGCCTTTGAAAGCCAATTGGGTCCGCTGCCCGGCCTGTGAAACCCGCCTCGTCTGCCGCCAATGCCGCCAGCGCCTGCCCGCCGGCAGCCCGGTGTGCCCGGCCTGCGGCGCCCCCCACGACGGTGCAGCGGTGGCGGATCGGGAGCTGAGCGTGGGAGGGATCGCCTTCGTGTTAGTGCCCGGCGGCCGCTTCGCCATGGGCGACGGATTCGACGAGGGGTTGGAGGACGAGCGCCTCGTGCACACCGTGGAGCTGGACGATTTCTATCTGGGGCGTTTCCCCGTGACCCAGGAGGAATGGAACCGGCGCATGCCGGGCAACCCATCGCGCTTCCCCGGGGATCGGCACCCCGTGGAGCAGGTCAACCTGGAGGCCGTGGAAGCCTTTATCCAGCGGTTCCGCGAAGAAGTCCCCGGGGAGGTCACGCCCCAGTTGCCCAGCGAAGCCCAATGGGAGTACGCCGCCCGCAGCGGCGGCCGGGCGGAGCGCTTTGCCGGGGGCGACGACCCGGAATCCCTGGCCTGGTTCGGGGAGAATTCCGGGGGGCGCACTCGGCCGGTGGGTTTGAAGCAACCCAACGGTCTGGGCCTGTGGGATCTGAGCGGCAATGTCTGGGAGTGGTGCCGTGATACCTATCGCGCCGATGCCTACCACCTCCACGCGAGGCGCAACCCCGTCTGCCGGGAGCAAGGGGCGGACCGCGTCATCCGGGGCGGGAGCTGGCACCTGGACGCCTGGAGCGTGCGCTGCGCCCGGCGCCTCGGCTACCCCGCCGCGCATGCCGGTCCGGCTTTGGGGTTCCGGTTGGCGCTGGTGCCCACACGCTGACCGCGGAGACCTTCACCTTGATGGGGGGCGCATCGCTCCGGCCGCGGCCGGACGGGCGGGGGTGACATGCGGCGACCGCGGAGTGACAAAAATTGTCACCCGCCAGGGCGTCGGCGGAAGGAAGAAATGCCGCGAACCTTTGCCCATCGGGGGAGGGGGCGGTGTGGGTCAAGTGGCATGCGCTTTGCTGTGGGGGAGTTCAACCGGACCCCTCAACCCCATGGCCCCAAAGATGCGCGCCAACCTTGCCGCCTGGCTGATCGTGGCCATCCTCGCATGTCTGATGGCCGTCAACATCATCTTCCGTTGATCGCGGAGGCCGTCCCGCGCGCCTCCTCAGGCGGGTCGAATTCTCAACCAATCCGCCAGCCAGGCACGGACCTGGGCCGGTTCGAGGTCCGGCTCCGCCGTGCCGATCAGCCCCACCCGCAGGGAGTAGGTGTCCCCGTCCCCCCAGGGCCAGCAGGTGGCATAGAGCATCACGGCGTCGCCGTCGTCGTGGTAGGCCACGAAGAAATCCTGACCCGGCATGAGACCGAATCCCGCTTGAAGAAACCGTGCCACCGGCGCCGCCGCGGAGTCGATGGCGGCAAAATCCCACTGCTGGTCGAACTCCAGGAAAACCGGCAGCAGGACCAGTTCGAGGTCTTCCTTGTCGAAGGCCACGCAGGCATGCCCCAGGCGTTCGTCCCACTTCCAGGCGGCGGTGGCCGGCAGATTGAGACTGATGCGGTGGCAGATGGTTTTGAACCTGTCCAGGGACATCGACATCGTAACGATCCGGTGGTTGACGGTATGAGGGGATTTTCGACCGAATGTGAAAAAAGATTAGCGGAATCTGGCTGCCCGCCGGGTCGGCGGTCCGGTCACCCCAGGATCCGGAAGCCCGGCGAGGATGGCGTGTAGTGGAGGGTCTGGCCATGGTTCAGGGGGATGTAGCGCTCTCCCAGGCCGGCGCGCTCCATGGCGTGCCGGATATCCCGGGGCGGGAAATGCACCGGTTCGTCCCCGAGGCGGAAGTTGCCCCAGTGGAGGATCATGAGGTGCCGGGCGCGCAGCTCCCGGAAGGCCCTAACGGTTTCCTCGGGGTTTATGTGGCTGGGGGCCATGAACCAGCGCGGTTCGTAGGCCCCAAGGTTGAAAATCGCCAGGTCGATGTCGTAGTCCCGGCCGATCTGGGCAAAGCCGTCGAAATAGGCCGTGTCTCCCGACAGGAAGATGGTCGGGCCGCTGCGGGTGCGCAGGAGGTAGGATCCCCAGAGACCTGTATTGGGGCCTGCCAAGGGATTGCGCATGGTCCAGTGGTTGCACGGCAGGAGGGTGATCTCCCGGCCGTCGGCCAGACGGCGGTCGAACCAGTCGAGGGATGTGCGGCGGCGCAGGCCCAGGCCCTCGAAAATGGCGTCATAGCCCGGGGGGCTCACCAGGGACACATCCCGGTCCAGGGTGGCGAGGCTGGGAACGTCCAGGTGGTCGTAATGCCCGTGGGTGATCAGCACGTGGTCGGGGCGCGGCATGGCCTGCCGATCGAAGGCCAGCGGGGTGAAATCCTTGATGAACCAGAAGAGGTCCCCCAGGATGGGGTCCACGAGGAAGTGGCGGTCGGCATCCCGGATGAGCACCGAGGAGTGCTTGAGGAAGGTGATGGCCAGGCCCCGGGCCTGCCCCTGGGCCTCCCAGTCCACGGTTACCGGGACAACGGTTTCCTCAGGGTAGAAACGGGCGAAACGGTTGTCGTCCAGGAGCTTCCAGCGCAGGAGGCGTCCCAGGCGACCGCCGGGCAGGCTGCCGAACGGGTTGCGGAAGCGTTTGCCGTCGTGGTGGACCCGGCGGGCGGCCAGTTCCCGCAGATCCCGGCCCCCCAGGGGCACATAGGCGATCCCGGAGCCTTTCTCCGGGCCCGGGTCGTCGCCGGCGGGGCTGCCGGCGCAGGCACTCAAGGGCCCGGCCAGCAGCGTGGCGGTCATGCTCCGGAGCAGTTGATGAACAAAGGCGCGGCGTGTCATGGGCACATCAGCGGACCCTGTCCGGATTCGCTGCCCGGCCGTGGTCGTCTCCGGGACCTTTCAAGCGGGCCGGGGCGATGAGAAACCCTAGCAGCCTGTCCATGGGGTTGGCAACGCACCCCTGCAGGCCGATCCAGGGATGGGAGGCCCGGCGCCATCGTGATAACCGTTTCTTTAAGTTGGGCGACTTAACAAACCGATATTGCATCCTAAACGAACGGTCGGTCTGGGTATATGCGCCCGCCTGCCCCCGGACGGGATCGTGGGGCGCGCCATGCGCCTCGGCCTGCTGAGCCGGGACGAAGCGCCGCCTCCGGATGGCTTGGCAACCCCCCGTTCGGCGGCCCGGCGACGGCCAGCCGGCCGCGAGGGGCCTTGCCGCCCGGGGTCTGCTCATTCCTCCCAATGGATGCATTCCACGGGGCAGGAACTCATCGCTTCCTCGATGCAATCCTCCGGCCCGCCCTCCGGAAGGATGACTTCGGCCTTTTCCTCGGCCTCGTTGAAGGCAAAGACGTCCCCGCAGAGCTCCACGCAGGTTTCGCATCCCACGCAATCTTCGGTGTCGATAACCACTCTTCGGCCCATGGACTCCTCCGTTGGCTTGAATGACCCGATCGCCCGCTTATCCCCACGGCGATCAACGGGGCGCAATATAACGACCCGCGCCGGGATGGCAAGCTCCCGCGGCGCGGGAAAAATGCAATTGCATTCCGTCGGCCTATTGTATAAGGGTGGCCGTACGCGCCCCGGCCCCGACGGGCGTGGAACGGCTCGCCGCTTTGATTCGGCTGCGGACACGGGTGTGCGGACCCGTTGGTCCGGCAGCTTGCAAAAGGGAAGGGAACAATGCCCGAAGGAGACCCTCTCAGTTGTCGCACCATGTGTGCTGGTCCTGACGTGTCGAACTCACTGCCTCTCCCCACCCTCACGGCCTGCCGGAGCGGACGGGCGCCGGTTTTCATCCGCCGACCCGGTTGATTCCAGGCGTTTCGGCCGTGCCTGCCGCCGTCGGTGGGAAACGGCCTGGAGACGCCCATGGAAACCTTGAGCCCCACGATCACCTGCCCGTTGGATCACGGCCTTGCCCAGGTCCTCCCCGATATCGCCAGCCTGAGGGAGTGGCATCCCTCCGACATCGCCGAAGCCCTCGATCGCCCCGGCAATCCCCCCCTGGGGATCATCCGGACCTTGCTGCAGTTGGGGCGCCCCAAGGCCCTGGAGGCCTTCGAACAGCTTTCCATCGACACCCAGCAGGCCTGCCTGGAGACCGGCAACACCGGCACCATGCTGGAGTTCATCGAGAACCTGGAGCCGGACGACCGCGTGGACCTGCTCAAGCGGGTGGCCGACGACCTGCGCGAGCGCCTGATGCCCCTGATCGCCCAGGCCGAGCGCAACGATATCCGCCGGCTCTGGGACTACCGGGAGGGCACCGCCGGCGCGGTCATGACCACCGAATATGCCTTTCTGCCGGAGGACATCCCCGCCCGGGCGGCCCTGGAGAGCCTGCGCCTCCAGGCGCCCAACAAGGAGACCATCTACTACGTCTATATCATCGACGCCCAACGTCACCTGCGGGGCATGGTGTCCCTGCGGGAGATCATCATGGCCCGCCCCGAGGCCTCCCTGGGGGATATCATGGAGGACCAGGTGATCGCCGTGAACCATGACATGGACGTGGAGCAGGTGGCGGCCATGATCTCCAAGTACGACTTCCTGGCGCTGCCCGTGGTGGATCACGACAACCGCCTGCTGGGGATCATCACCGTCGACGACGTCATCGATATCATGGAGTCCGAGAGCACCGAGGACTTCCACCGCATATCGGCGGTGGCGCCTTTCGAGGAACAGTATTTCCGACGGGCCTTGCCGCGCCTCTTCTGCGACCGGTTCGGCTGGCTGGCCGTGCTGCTGGTGACCTCGATCCTCTCCACCACGATCATGGAAGTCAATGCCGCGATTCTCCAGCAGATGGTGGCCCTCGCCTTTTTCATCCCCATGGTCATCGGTACCTGCGGCAATGCCGGTACCCAGTCGGCCACGATGGTGGTGCGGGCGCTGGCCCTGGGGGAGATCTGCCCGCGGGATTTCCCGCGGGTGTTCCGGCGGGAGCTGGTCATGGGGCTGGCCCTGGGGTGCGCCCTGGGGCTCATGGCCTGCCTGCGGGTGTTTCTCCAGGACCAGAACGTCATGCTGGGGGCCATCGTGGGCACCGCCCTGCTGGCCACCCTCCTGGCGGCCAACCTGGCGGGCGGCCTCCTGCCGCTGGCCCTCAAGGCCGCGCACCTGGACCCTGCCCTCACGGCGGGCCCCTTCATCGCGACGCTCATCGACGCGGTGGGCATATCAATCTATTTTTTGGCCGCGGCCTGGATGATCCGGCTGTTCGGTGGCGCTTGAGTGTTGCGTGCGGCCGCCTGGGAATCAAAGCGCACCCGGGGCGCAACGCGTCCGGGCAGGCGAGGGAAAGGGGGGTGTTACGATGACCGCGGTTTCCCCAGCGGAGCGCAGGATTCCACTGGTGGGCATTCCCTGCTACCGGCACGAATGCACCGATTTGCTGGGGGGGGTGGCTTCCGCCATACCGGACAGTTATATACGCGCCTTGCAGGCGGCCGGTGCGGCCCCGGTACTGGTGCCGGTGGTGGATGGCGCGGCGGCCCTGCGNNCGGCGGGTGTATGCCAGTCTGGAAGGTCTCCTGCTGGCCGGGGGCCCCGATGTGGACCCGGCACGCTTCGGTGAGCCGGCCCATCCCCAATTGCGCCGGGTGACCCTGGAGCGTGATCGCCTGGAACTGCATCTGCTGGAGTGGGCCCTGGAGGACGATCTGCCGGTGCTCGGCATCTGCCGGGGCATCCAGGTGCTCAACGTGGCGCTGGGGGGCACCCTGTGGCAGGATATCGCCGCCCAGGTGCCGGAAGCCGGAAAACACGACTACCACCCGGGATTCGCCCCGTCGTGGAGGTCCCATGCCGTTGCCGTGACCCCCGGCAGCCGCCTGGCGCTCCACAGCGGTGCGGGGGAGATCCGGGTCAACAGCCTGCACCATCAGGCCATTCGCGCGCTGGGTCGCGGCCTGCGGGTCACGGCCCAGGCCCCCGACGGTGTCATCGAGGCCGTGGAGCTGGCTGCCCGCCGGTGGGTGCTGGGGGTGCAATGGCATCCGGAATGGCTGGTACCCGAGGATCCGGGCATGGTGGGCTTGTTTGAGGGCTTCGCGGCGGCCTGCGCCGCCGGGCCTTGATGCGCATCGGTCGCGGGCCTGCCCACCCCAAGGCCCGGAGGGCGATCCGGGCGGCCGCTCAAGTGGGTTCGTTCGCCCATTCGAAGGCGGTGGTGAGGCGGGCCACGCCGCGCACCGTGGCGGCCACCGAGCAGTACTTCTCGATGGCCAGTTGGACGGCCTGGGACACGGCCTTGTCGGTCAGGTCGCGTCCGCGCAGCTTGTAGAGGGCGTGAATGGTCTGATAGGCCCAGGGGGGCTCGGGCGCATGCTCCCCGGTGATGACGATTTCAAGCCGGGAGAGGGGTTTGCGCTTCTTGGCCATGATCTCCACCACGTCCACCCCGGAGCAGGCGGCCAGGGACACCAGGAGCATTTCCGAAGGGCGCATGCCCCGGGCCGCCTTGTCCGCCGAGAGTACCACGCTGTGGCCCCCCGAGTCGGTCCCCACGAATTGCAAGTCACCCACCCATGTCACCGTCGCCGTGGGCATCCGGTCACTCCTTTCCCTCAGGTAAGCGCGTCGCCGGAGCTGGCCGATCAGAGCTCGATGATCATGTCGGCGGCCACGGCGAAGCAGTCCAGCAGGCTGCCGCGGGCGGCGATCAGCCGCCGGCATTCGTAGACCATGTCGTCCACCTGGTCGTCGGTGCGCTCCTGGTTGAGGTGGAAAAGCCCCAATTGCCTGACGCCGGCGTCGAGGGCTAGGTTCACCGCCTCCGTGTACGCCGAATGCCCCCAGAGCACCTTGTACTCGTATTCGGCGGGGGTGTACTCGGCGTCGTGGAAGAGCAGGTCCGCACCGCGCACGAAATCCACGTAGTCCCGGTAGTTGAGGCCGCCGGGATGGACATATCCCAGCTCGTTGTCCGTCAGGAAGACGAAGACCTTGCCGTCCTCGATGAACTTGTATCCGCTGCCCATATTGGGGTGGCTGATGGGTACCGGTTCGATGACCATGGAGCCGATCCGGAAGGAGGAGGGGTGCCCGTCCTCGTAACTGATCCTGGCCCGCAGCTCCGACGGCCGGATGGGGAAGTTGGGCGGCGTCATCAGCCGGGTGACCATGTTTTCGATGAATTTCTTGGGGAACGGGCTGCGGTGGATCCGGATGTTCACGTGATCGAGGTAGAGGGGCTTGAAGAAGGGAAACCCCATGAGGTGGTCCCAGTGGCCGTGGGTGATGAGAAAATGGTAGGCGTAGTGCTCGTCTTCGATGAGGTCGTTGCCCATGCGCCGGATACCGGTGCCGGCATCGAGGATGAAGATGTCCCCGCTCTTGGAGCGGATTTCCAGACAGGTGGTATCGCCACCGTAGCGCATGAATTCCCGCCCGGAAACGGGGATGGAACCTCGCGATCCCCAAACTCGGATCAACATGTGCGGCCCTTCCTCCCGGCGGCCGGAAATCGTGCGGGACCGGCCGGGTTGGCGTTCCATGTGAACAAGGTGCAGACAGGTGGGCCTGCGCTGCGCATGGCGCCCACAGGCCCGGCAACCGATTCCCCGGAACCCGGCAAGGTCCGGTGAAACCCCTCGTGGTGCGGGGCCAGCCCCCGGATGCGGTCCCTGAGTCCCTACCACATGTCCGGGGCCGAGTCCACACGGCCGCCGTGGTGCGGGGCGGGACCGGGGCCGGCCGGAGAACGGCGCTCACGACTAAAAGCAATTATGATGCCATGGCACGGAGGTTTTCAACGCCAACCACCGGGGCGATTTGCCCTGGGGTGGGAGCCGCCCACGGGGAACCGCGGGCGCCGCGGCCCGGATCAGCGGGAAACCCCCGCTCGCGCAGGGTTATCGCGCCCCGGCCGATTTTTGCCGGCGCGAAGGTCCGAGTTGCCGCGGCGCGCCCGGGGCCGGCCGCGGGCGGGTTGCCGGGTGGCCGGCATAGGGCCAGGGAGGCGGTTGGCTGTCGGGGATTGGCAGTCCCTTGACACAATATGACACGCCCGGCGGCGTCGCGGTCCGGCGTTCCCGCGCCCTGCCCGCACCCGGGGCGGGCCATGGCGGGGCGGACCTTACCGCGGGAGAACCGCGAGGGACCGCACGATCCGCCGGAATTCGTCGGGCGCCAGCACTTCGAGGGGGCCCGCCGGCGTGAACTGGAGGGTGGATTTGACGTCCGCGGCGAAAACCTTGCCCCCGCTGAGGTCCGGGCGCCGCAACCGAAACGTCAAATCGGCGCCGAAATCCAGCAGCAGGTCCAGGGCGTCATTGTCCTCCAGCAATTCCACCAGGAGGGCGTTGGCGATGAGGCCGCTGCCGTTCAGGCGGCGCCGGCCCCGGCGGTCGCGGAAAACTTCCACCACTGCGCGCTCCAGGGCCACCGCCTGGTCATCGGGGGTCACCAACCAGGCGTTTTCCACCAGGTACTCACCTTCGGCGAAGGGGATCCAATCGTCGGTCATGGCGGTTTGTTCTCCCGAGGCGGCGGGTGCGCCCGCTGGGTAACGGCCCCGGAAATGGAGGGCGGACGGTATTTTGACCGGGCGTCCGGGCCTGGGCGGCGGGTGATCCTGAAATTATCCGTGCACGGGCCGCCCGTCAAGGCCATGCCACGCTTCCGGGGAAAGCCCGCTTCCGCCGGCCGCCGTTCGGAGCGATGGCCCGCGTTGGGGGTGGAGGGCAGGAAGCCGTGACATGCGCGGCGCAAACCACTATACTGAATCGCGCCTTGACGTCGACCTCCACGCGCCCCAACCCCTGGCGGTTGTGCGCCGCCTGACCACCGGCCTTGACAGCATGCGACAGGCACAACCTCCTCCCCCCGTGACCACTCTGCGCCCCGCTGATTTTCGGGAGCGGGTGCAACGCGCGCTTGGCTCCCAGGCGCCGCCCGGGGACCACGCCCAGCAGGCCGGTGTGGTGCCCTCGGTGGTCCTGGTGGCGCTGGCCGCGGATCAGCCCGCGGGCGACCCGTGCGGGATCAGCCTGGTGCTCAACAAACGCTCCCGGCGGGTGCGTCAACCGGGGGACCTGTGCTGCCCCGGGGGGGGTATCCAGCCGCTCCTCGACCGCCTGGGAGGCGGCCTGCTGGCCTGGCCGGGATCGCCTCTGCAACGCAGCCCCCTGGGGCGCCGTTGGGCCCGGGACCGGTCCCCTGAGGGCCGCCTTCTGCGGACCTTCCTGGCGGCAGCCCTCCGGGAAGGCTTCGAGGAAATGCGCCTCAATCCCCTGCGGGTGGAGTTTCTGGGCATGCTGCCGCGCCAGGAGCTCATCCTCTTCCGGCGGGTCATCCATCCCATGGTGGTCTGGTTGCACGGAGTTCAGCGCCTGCGCCCCAATTGGGAGGTGGAATCCATCCTGCGGGTGCCCCTCCATCGGCTGCTGCAGGCCGAACACTACCGCTTGTGCCGCTTCCACGTGCCCGTGGCCTCCCCCGCCGGGGCGCCCCCGCGGAAGATGGAGTTCCCCTGTTTCGCCCACCAGACCGGCAACGGCACGGAATGGCTCTGGGGGGCCACCTACCGCATCGTCATGAGCCTTCTGCATATCGTCCTGGGTTACGCGCCGCCGCCGGAGGCCGACCTTCCGCTGGTCACCCGCACCCTCGACTCCCGCTACCTCGGCGGCCCTTGAGGATTGCCCCTCTCCCGCCAGGCCCCCGGGGCCTTGTGGGCGGTTGCGGGCCTCCCTGCGGAGGCCCGCCGGCCTGAGGCGAAGTGGATTGACTTCCCGCGCGGTCCTCTTTAATCTAAAACGCTTCGCAGGCACTGGTCGTCAGTTCCTGGATGGCCGCAGGCACTTGCGGCGTGTTCCGGAATGGCCGGGAATAGCCGCCGAATTGATAGATGCCGTCGGGCTGGTCAGGCAGCGCCGTGCCCACCCCGCCCCAACGCGGGAAACATGCCCCTTTCTTCCGAGCACGCGACACCAGGAGGAGGTTCAATGGATTTTTCCGAGAAAGCCGGGATCCGGATCGCGCATTGGATCGAACACAACGCGAGCCACATTCAGGAATACGAGAATTTCGCGCGGGAGCTGGACACCGCCGGCAAATCCGCATGCGCGCGGCACATTCGCGCCATGGCGGCCCTCACGGCCCAAAGCAACGAATGCCTGCGCAGCGCGCTGGCGACCCTCGATTGAAACGCAAGGGGAGGTCCGGCATGTGCGACGTTCATGCATTTGTCCTGAAAGACGGCCTGGAGGAAATGGTTCTGGAGAATGTCGACCGGGTGGAAGCCGAGGGCGACATCATCCGTCTGGTCGATATTTTTGGCGCCGAGCGGTCCCTCAAGGCCAGGTTCCGGTGCTATGCCAACCGGCCCGGGCGATTGGTGTTCGAAACCCTTTGAGCCGGCGCAACCCTCGCGCAAATGCTCACAACCGCCGCCAAGGGCGGGATTGGCTCGCGCTTTCCCCATCGGGCCGCGCCTTGCCTTTCGCCCCGATGCTTGTTTATCCGCGGGCGACCAGGCCCGCGGTGCCGCTTGACAAGCCCATGGGTAATTCATTATGGGTGAGGGGCACGTCGGCGGCCGGGGGCCGCCTGGAGACCCGACATGGCCAACCTGGCATCCCATAAAACCCTGAACGGGCTCAATTCGTGGCGCTGGTGGTGGATGATCCCCGGGAGCGGGACACCGCCGGATGCCTGACGTGTAGCCAACCCTGCGCCAGACATAAGGACTGTGGGCCCCTCGATCCCACGGTCCTTTTTTTTTGGGGAGGGTCCGGGGCCGGGGGAGGGCGGCGCCCACTTCCCGCTGTCGGCGGCGTGCGGGCAACCACCAAGCGAAGGAGATACCGAGATGCTGATCGTCATGGAGAAGACCGCCACCCCCGAACAGATCGCCTCCGTTGTGGCCGCGGTGCAGGGCCAGGGTTACGAGGCCCGCCCCATCCCCGGCGGCGAGCGCACGTCCATCGGCGTGCTGCGCAACCAGGGGCCGGTTGAGGCCGCCCTCTTCGTGGGGCTGCCCGGGGTGCGGGACGTGATCCCGGTAACCCGGCCCTACAAGCTCGTCAGCCGGGAGTTCCAGGCGCAGGACACGCTGGTGCACGTGGGGGGGGTGACCATCGGCCAGGGACACCTCACCATCATCGCCGGCCCGTGTGCGGTGGAAAGCGAAACCCAGACCTTGAAGACCGCCGAACTGGTGGCCGCGGCCGGTGCCCATATCTTCCGGGGCGGGGCCTACAAGCCCCGCACCTCACCATACGCGTTTCAGGGTCTGGGGCTGGAAGGCCTCAAGATCCTGCGCCGGGTGAGGGAAACCGTGGGCCTGCCGGTGGTCACCGAGGTGTTGGACGAGGAGAGCTTCCCCCTGGTGGAGGAGTATGCGGACATCATCCAGATCGGCACCCGCAACATGCAGAATTTCTCCCTTCTGCGCCGGGCCGGCCGCTCCCGCCGCCCGGTGGTGCTCAAGCGCGGCATGTCGGCCACCATCGACGAGTGGCTCATGGCCGCCGAGTATCTGCTGGCGGGCGGCAACGCCCAGACCATTCTGTGCGAACGCGGGGTGCGCACCTTCGTGAATCACAGCCGCAATACCCTGGATCTCTCGGCGGTGCCTTACGTGCGCAAGGAGAGCCACCTGCCGATCATCATCGATCCCAGCCACGCCGCCGGCCGGCGGGATCAGGTCATACCCCTGGCCCGGGCGGCCGTGGCTGCGGAAGCCCACGGCCTGATGATCGAAGTACACCACAACCCCGACCAGGCCTTGAGCGACGGGGCCCAGTCCCTCTATCCCGAGCAGTTCGCGACCCTCTGCCGCCAGGTGCTGGCCATCCGGGCGGCCATGGGGGCGTAAGGGCCCTGGGCGACAGGCACCGCCCGCGGAAACGGCCCGACCCGGCGGTATGGCGTCACGCTTTCCCGACCCCCCGCGCCCGGCGGCGGCGCGCCATAAATCCGTGGGTGCGCACGGGGGCCGGTTGGACGGACAAGGAGGACCCCCCATGCGCTTCGGTGCCATGAACCACCCGGTGCGTCCCGTGCTGGAGGAGGTCACGCGCCTGGCGCGACTGGGATTCGATTATCTGGAGCTGGCCCTGGATCCCCCGGAGGGGCACCATCAGCGGCTGGCGCCCCTGGTCCCGGAGCTGCGGGACGCCCTGGAAGGGCATGGGATGGGGCTCGTGGCCCATCTGCCCACCTTCGTGTCCACGGCGGACCTGGCCCCGGCCGTGCGGGGCGCCGCCCGGGCGGAAATGCGCGCGAGCCTCGGCCTGGCGGCCGCCCTGGGGGCCCGCTACGCCGTGGTGCACCCCGGCCTGCCGGTGGGCATGGGGCGCCAGTTGCTGCCCAGGGTAAAGGACCTGGCCCTGGAGGGGCTGGGGGAGCTGGTGGATGCGGCCCGCGGCCTGGGGATGGCCCTCGGCCTGGAGAACATGTTCCCGGCCTGCGGCCACTTCTTCGCCCCCGAAGACTTCGAGGACGCCTTCCGGCGGTTTCCCTCCCTGCGGCTGACCCTGGACGTGGGGCATGCCCACATCGGCGCCCCGGACGGTGCCCGTTGCGCGGCCCTCCTGGCGTGCTGCGGGTCGCGCCTGGGCCATGTGCACCTGAGCGACAATCGCGGCAGGCACGACGACCACCTCCCCCTGGGGAGCGGTGGAATCGATTTCGCGGCGGTGCTGGGGGCGTTGAAGGCCCGGGGCTACGACGGCGCACTGACCCTCGAGGTCTTTGGCGACGACCCCCAGGGCCTGCCCCTCAGCCTGAAGCGCATCAAGCGGCTGGCGGCGGCAGCCTGATGCCCAGCTCCGCCAGTTCGGCGGACACCAGCGCCTCCCATCCCCGGTTGGCCCTGGGGTTGGCCGGGCTGGGGTGCGTGATGCCGCCGGTGGTGACGGCGGTGCCGGCCAGGGCCTCCGCCACCCGGGCCGCGGCGAAACGGCCGATGCCCAGCACGGTGCGGCACTCCAGGTGGAGCGCCAGGTCCCGCACGGCCTGGTCGCAGGCGGCCTCCAGGGCTTTCCGCTCGGCCCGGGGGAGCTTGTCCGGGGTGCGGTTGCGGCCGTCGGCCTCCAGGAAGAGCAGGGGGCAGTAGTTGGCCACGAAGAAGCAGCGGAAGAAGGCCTCCGGCGTGCCGAAGTTCTTGCGGGCCCAGCCCCACAGGCGCCGCCCGCTGACCTCGGCCCGGCGGCAGGCAAAACCCTCCACGGGCCGCCGGGGGTGCGCCATCGCGGGCCGCCCCACGGGCGCGGCGATTCCCAGCCAGTCCCGCACGGCCCCCACCTCCCCGAAGGGCACCCCGGTCTGGGCCATGCCCCAGGGCCCCGGGTTCATTCCCACGAGGAGCACCGCTTTGGGGGGCCGGCCGTAAGCGGCCAGGTAGGCATCGTAGGGCCGGCGGGCGTATTCAAGGGGGTTGTAGACATGCGTGACGGGCGCAGCGAAGGCCAGGGGCCGCAGGGCCTCCAGCAAACGGTCGATGATCCGGGCATGCATCATGGTCCTCCGCGGGGTGTGGGGCGATCGGCCGGCTCTGTTGTTGAGCACGAATCGGGCCGCATGGCAAGGCCCGGCGCGGGGGTTCCCGCCGGTTCCGGGGACTTCGGCGGTCAGGGGACGAGATCAGGTCGCCGAAGGCCCGTGACGGGCGGCAAGGGAGCCTGGCTCCGGCGGTGGGGCGGGTTCCGGCGGCAGGTCCACGCGCACCTCCCGGCGCGTGAAGGGGCAGGTAAAAGTGAGCCCCACGGCGGCCAGTTGGAGCCCGGTGAGATTCTTGTTCCCCGTCCCGTAACGGGGGTCGCCCATCACGGGGTGGCCCACGAGCGCCAGGTGCCGGCGGATCTGGTGCTTGCGCCCGGTAGCCGTGCGAACCTCCAGCACGGACGTGTCGCTGGTCGGATCGTAGGCCTGGTGGGTGACGTGGGTGAGGGCCGGCCGGCCGTCCAGGGGGCGCTCGATGCGGCCGCTGGGGAGGCCGGCGGCGGGATTGCCGCGCACCACAATCCGGTAGCGCTTCTGGACCGCCCGGGAGCGGAAGAGGTCCGACAACCGCGCGGCTGCCGCCCGGTCATGGGCCACCAGGACAAGGCCGGCCGCCTCGCGGTCCAGCCGGTGCACGGGGAGCACCCGGCGGGTTGCCTTGCGGAGCAGCTCCACCTGGCGCAATAGGGAGCAGTGATCCCCGAAGTCGGTGCCCTGGGTGAGGAGGCCGGGAGGCTTGAACCAGACCGAGTAGCGGCCGAATTCCGCCACGCAGCGGGGCTGGGGCGGCTGGACCGCCAGCAGCTCCGGGTCGTAGTGGAGCTCCAGCGTATCCCCGGGGGCAAGCGCTGTCGTGGCCCGCCGCAGGCGGCGGCGTGCCGTGCGGGGGCCTGCCAGCCACACGGCGCCCTTGAGCATGGCCTCCTTGACGCGCATCTTCGGCAGGCCGCTGTGGCGGGCCAGGAAATCGCAGGCCGGGCCCCCATCCTCCGGCGTGGCCGTCCGTTTCAAGACCAGTCGTGCCAAGGGCGATCCTTTCCCGGGTTCGGTGCTTCCGGCGCGCGAGGCCCGCCGTGCGGCCCCGGCGCGACACGCGTCGTCCGCCTTGAGGTCCCGGGCGCTTGGTGGTAAGAGGCGGGGCAGCGTCGAGCCCATCGCGGAATCCCCTGGAGGAGAGCCCATGCCCCGAGAAACGTTGGTCTGTCTGGCGGCCGCCTTTGCCGAAACGACCCGGCTGGCGGCGCGCTGCGCCATCTATGCCAGCCAGGCGGCCCGGGAAGGAGATCCGTCGGCACGGCAACTGTTCGCCGCCGCCGCGGCCTCCCTGAACGTGCAGGCCCGACGCTACGGCCGCCTGCTGCGGGGGACCGTCGCGGGCACCGATACCAACCGGCGGATGCTCATCGAAACCGAGATCCCCGCACTCCAGAGTCTGCTGGCCCAATGCCGCCAGTGGGCCGGCGATGCGGAGTGGAAGTCGGCCCGGGAGGCCTTTGCCCACGCCGATACCGTGGCCGCCCAGCTGGAGAGTCTGCGGCGGCAGTTGGTGCGTCCGGCCGCCGCGACGGAGCTGCTGGTCTGCCAGATCTGCGGGCATATTGCCAGCGGTTCGGCTCCCGAGGCCTGCCCGGTGTGCGGCGCCGTGGCCGGCAAGTTCAAGCCCGTGGGACCGGCCTCAGCTCTCTGATCCACAGCCTGATAGGCGGCCACGGCCCCGGGATCGAATCCCCCACTGCCATAGGTTTCGAGGAACCCGGGCTGCTCCAGGAGGTGCAGCAGAAGGCGCACCCCGGCCGGCAGGGCGCCGAGGCGCGCCACGAAGCCGCCATGGCCTCAAATTCGGCGTACAGGTCCTCCTACCTCCGGTAGGCTGAACAACTCCATGCTTCCTCCCGATGTCACCTGGGGGTTGAGGCGCGGGGTTACCGTGCCGACCCCGGAAGTCGAGCCTCCGCGACGAAGGCGCCCATGATGACACTGGCTGCATATACCAGACCCCTGGTGGTGGTCAAACCCGGCGCCCTGGGGGACACGCTCTTGCTGGCGCCGGTCCTGCGGGCCCTGGCCGAGGCGGCCCCCCGGCGGAGCGTCAGCGTGGTGGGCACCCTGCCGAATGTAGAACTGCTGAAGATCCTGGGGGCTGCCCCGCGGGTGCTCTCCTACGATCGCCTGCGGCTTTTCGGCCCCTCGCAGGGCCGCGACCCGCTATTTGCCGGGGCCGCCGTGGTGGCCTTCCTGGGAAACGCCCCGGAGCCTCCGGAACGCGATCCCTTCCGGGTCCGGGGCGCCCATATGGCGGTCTGGCGTCCTTCCCGCGCGCCCCAGGGTGGGCTCCACATGACCGAGTACCTCCACCAGGTGCTGGGAGAGGTGACCTCCGCCATCGCCCCCTTGACCCTCCAGGCGTTTGCCGCGCCCCTTGCCGGAACCCCTTTCGGGACAACTCCCTATGCCGTGCTGGCCCCGGGTGCCGGCGGGTCGGCCAAGCGGGCGCCCATGGAGCACTTCCTGGCCTGTGCAGCGACGTTTGAGGGTCGGGGTATCCGACCGGTGTTTCTGGTGGGGGAAGTGGAACTGGAAAGCGGGTTGGACCGGGTCTTGCCCAAGGTCTGGACCCTCTGGCGCCGGCCGTCCCTGGAGGAGTTGGCCGCTGGTCTCGCCGGCGCCGTCTGCCTGGTGGCCAACGACAGCGGACCGGCCCACCTGGCGGGACTCTTGGGTGTGGATACCCGCGTCTTCTTCGGCCCCACGGACCCCGCCCGCTGGCGACCCTGGGGGGCGCGGGTGCGGATTCTACCCTTCGACGCGCCTGTGGATCAAGCGGCAGGGGCGTGAGGCGCGGATGCTCCGCCGCCGGTCTGGCGCCTGGGGACTGCGGGAGCCCATCCCCCGGCATCCCGGAAGGCGCGTCACTCGAGGTCGACGGTCAGCGGTGTCCCGTAGACGTCCCGGTGGAGACGGTTCCGCGGCAGGCGCTCCGGCGGGTGGGGCGGCAGGTGCTCGGCGGGGTGGCCGATGGCGATGAGGGCCTCGACCTCCAGGTGCCCGGGCAGTTCCAGCACCGTGCGCACGTGGTCGGCGGCCGGGGCGCCGCCGGCATGCTGCCGGCGCCGGATCTGGATCCAGCAGCTGCCCAGGCCCTCGGCCTGGGCAGCCAGCTGGATGTAGGTCACGGCGATGGCGCAATCCTCCACCCAGACGTCACAGCGCTGGGGGTCGGCGCAGACCGCCACCCCCAAGGGGGCCTTGGCCAGGAAGGAGGCCCCGTGGGGCTTGGCCTGGGCCAGGCGCTGGAGACGCGCGGCGTCCTCCACGAAGACGAATTCCCAGGGGTTGAGACCGCGGGAGGACGGCGCCCGCAAGGCGGCCTCCGCCAGGCGGGCGATGGCCTCGGGGGCCACCGGCTGGGGGGTGAAACGGCGGATGCTGCGCCGCGCCCGGATCAGGGGTAGAAACATGGTACGCCTCCCGAATCGGCCATGCGTGCGGCGGCCGTCAGGCGCCGCAGCATTTCTTGAATTTGCGGCCGCTGCCGCAGGGGCAGGGGTCGTTTCGGCCCACCTTGGGCCCGGGACGGCGGAACTGTTCCGGCTTGGGGGCCTCCCCGTCCAGGAAGTACCATCGGTTGTCTTCCTTGCGGAACTGGGCGATTTCGTGGTGCCCCTGCTGGCGCCCCTTTTCGTAGTAGGTGGCCACGAACTCCACCACGCCCGTGGTGTCCTCCGCGCCGCCGTCCGCGGTGTGACGGATTTCCAGCCCTTGCCATTCGGAAGAGGCCGCCCACTTGCGAATCTTGGCCTTGTCGAAATCCCCGCGCTTGGTGGGGTGGATGGTCTCGTAGAGGTAGTCCACCGCCACCTGGGTGAAGGCGGTGTAGCGGGCGCGCATGAGGGCTTCGGCCGTTTCGGCCGGGCGCGTGCCGTCGATGCGGGGGGCGCAGCAGTCGGCCAGGGACTGGCCGCTGCCGCAGGGGCATGTGCTCATGGTGTCGCTCTCCTCGGGGTCCGGAAGGGACGGATCGTCGATTGAACTTCGGGTTTGGGCTTGGAGCATCGGGATTCGGTATCAGGCCCGGGACATGAATTTGCCGGTCTGGGTGTTGACCCTCACGCGATCGCCTGCGGCCAGGTAGTCCGGGACCTGGATTTCCACGCCGTTGGAGAGTGTCGCGGGCTTGGTCCGGTTGGTGGCCGTGGCCCCCTTGATGGCCGGGGGCGTGTCCACGATCTCCAGCTCCACGGAGGCGGGCAGCTCCATGGCGAGGGGCAGGCCGTCCAGCAGCATCAGGGAGAGGCCTTCCAGGCCCTCGGCAAGCCAGTCGACCTGATCCCCCAACTGCTCCCGCGGCAGGGTGTACTGCCCATAGTCCGCGGTGTCCATGAAGACGAAGTCGTCCCGGTCGCGGTAGAGGAAACTCACCGACCGGCGGGTCAGGTCGGCCATCTCCAGCATCTCCCCGCCCTTGAAGGACATGTCGAGCTTCTGGCGGGTGGTGACATGGTGGAAGCGTACTTTGTAGAGGGTCGCGCTGCCGCGGGCCGAGGGGGTCTGGACCTCGATCTCCCGGGCGATGTAGACGCCCCCCTCGAGTTTGACGATATCGCCTTTTTTCAGGTTGCTTGCTTTGGGCATGGATGGTTTCCCTCGCGTGGCGTCCGGGCCTGGGGGTCCCGGCGATGTGGCCGGCAGACGGGCCTATAGAGGCTTTGCGCGAATTCGTCAAGCCCCCGGGCCGGGCACGGGTAGCGCCGGCAAGGGGAAGCCGGTGGTCAGTGGGCGCCGTTGGCCTGGCGCTGCTCCCGGGCGGCCACGGCCGGGTCGATGCGGCCGGTCACCAGGGGGGACAGCACATAGAGCAGCATGTAAACCAGGCATACCACCCCGAAGTAGGGCGTGAGGACCGTGAGCAGCAGCAGGAGGGAGACGCGGGTAAACCACGGGTTGCGGCTCATGTAGCGCCCCATGTGGAGGTAGCGGATGAAGTAGAGGTTCATCAGGATGCCGGTGAAGATGGTGAGGCCGAAGGCGAAGTGCCCCCAGAAACGCATCCAGTCCTCCGACTGGCCGATGGCCTGGTTGAACATGATGAGAGGGGCCACCACCAGGAGGGCCCCGGCGGGGCTGGGCAGCCCCTTGAAGAACCCGGGGATGGGGTTTTTGTCCAAGGTGAAGTAGATCAGGCGCCCTACCCCCATGGCGGCATAGAACAGGGCGGCCAGGCCCACGGGCAGGCCGGCGAAGGCATCCCCGGACAGTTGGCGCAGGCAGACGTAGAATATCCAGGCCGGAACGATGCAGAAGCTGAGCCCGTCGGCGAAATCGTCCATGAGGTTGCCGAAGTTGATGCGCCGGGGAGGCTCCTCGGGCAGGGGCTCGGTCAACCCCAGGCGCCGCGCCAGGGCCCCGTCCAGTTTGTCGAAGGTTGCCGCGCCGATGAGCATGAGGTAGGATTCGCGCACCCGCCCCTGGTAGGCGAGGAAAACCGCCATCAGCCCCATCATGGCGTTCATCACGGTGAGGGCGTTGGGGAAGGCGGCCAGGATCTTGCGCCGCAGCACCTCGTCGCCCAGGCAGAGCTCGTCCAGGCAGACGGTGCCGTATTTCCGGCAGTAGCCGGCGATGGAACCGAAATTGATGACCAGAAAGAGGATCTCCACGAAGAAGAGGGCCTGGAGGGGCAGGTTGCCCAGCCAGGAGGCGCCGGAATAGAGCCGCGAGGCCGGCCCCTCCGGAACATAGAAGGCATAGGCGTAGAGCAGGGCGCTCACGGGGGCGGCCACCATGGTGCGCAGGCGGTTGTATTCGCTGTACTCGGGCTCGACCCCCTGGCGGATGGCAAACCCCCGCATGAAGGCCGCGAAGTTGTCACGGATCAGCACGGTGACGCAGAGCAGCAGCACCAGGATGGCGTGAAGCAGCTCGCCCCGGGTGTGGGCGGGGGAGATCACGAGCAGGCGCCACATCATGCCGGCGGCGATGACGGGGAAGATGATGGAATAGACCAGCTTGTCCATGATGCGGTCGGCCAGGTGGGCCAGGGGCGCGTTGGGGCGAAAGCGGGCCGCGAACCAGCCGTCCACCAGATCGAAGCTCATGGAGAGCACCAGCAGGCTCACGCCGACGGTGTAGGCCACCGGATCCCGGAACCACATGACGCCGATGGCGCAAAGCATGCCGCCGAAGACCAGCAGGGGGCGGCTGTAAACCAGAATGGCGGCGAGTTTGCCGGGCAGGGTGACAGCATTGGGCATCGGTTTTGCACTCCGGGATGTGGCGGCCAGAACGTCGGCCTGCCTTCCCGGTGTCGGGGAGGGTTCCCTGGCAGCGTGGCGGCAGGTGGCCGGGCTCTGGCGGATCAGGCAGCCTGAGGTGCCGTTGACTTTCAGGCGGTCAAGGCCGGCGGGGCGGACGTCAGCGGGCGGCGGGCGCTCCCGGGCGGCCCAAACTCGGGAATCATAGGGGAAAGCTCGACCCCCTGTCAAGGAAACCCGGCAAGCCTGAACATGGGCCGTCGGCCGGTGCCGCGCAAGGCCCGGGGCGATTGCCGGGGAGAAGGCGAGGTCGTCGGCCATGCCATTCAGGAGATTGGACCAGCTTC
Organism: Desulfobacteraceae bacterium UBA5852; assembly: GCA_002432195.1. Lineage (GTDB taxonomy): Bacteria > Desulfobacterota > Desulfobacteria > Desulfobacterales > UBA5852 > UBA5852. The sequence goes on along the minus strand of DJGG01000085.1, from coordinate 2,277 downwards.
GCCAGGCCCCCGCGGCCGGCGGGGTGCCGGGCACCTGGGCGGCCTGCACCGCGCACCCCCTGGCGCTGGAGGCCGCGCTCCACCAGGGCCGGCGCGATGGGTCCGCCGTGCTCGTCGAGGCCACCGCCAGCCAGGTGAACCTGGAAGGGGGCTATACGGGAATGACTCCCGGAGATTTCGGGGGCCTGGTGGCCCGGATGGCCCGCCAGGCAGGGCTGCCGCCGGGGAGGCTGATCCTGGGGGCCGATCACCTGGGCCCCTACCCCTGGCGGCGGTTGCCCGCCCCCCAGGCCCTGGAAAAAGCCGCGGCCCTGGTAAGGGCCTGCGTGCGGGCCGGCTTCCGCAAGCTGCACCTGGATGCCGCCGTGGTCTGCGCGGGGGATCCCACGGACTCCGACGGGGCCCTGCCGCCGGAGTTGGCCGTGGGCCGTACCGTGCACCTGTGCCGGGCGGCGGCCGCAGCATGGGCGGAAATGGGCGCGCGGGAATTGCCCTGGCTCGTGGTGGGCACCGACACGCCCGTGCCGGGCGGTGGCCGGAGCCCCCGGGAAGCCCCGCCGGTGACCTCCCCGGAGTCCCTGGAGCGCACCATCGGGGAAACGCGCGCCGCCTTCGCGGCGGCGGGCCTGGAGGCTTTCTGGCAGCGGGTGCTGGCCGTGGTGGTGCAGCCGGGCCTGGAGTTCTACCCGGAGGAGATCCGGGACTACGATCCCCAGCGCTGCCGGGGGTTGCGGGAGGTTCTGGCAGCCCATCCCCATCTGGTCTTCGAGGCCCACTCCACGGATTTCCAGCAGCCGGAAGGCCTGCGCCGCCTGGTGACCGACCGCTTCGCCATCCTCAAGGTGGGCCCGCGGCTGACCTTCGCCCTGCGGGAGGCCGTGGAGGCCCTGGCCCGGGTGGAGGCGATCCTGGCGCGACGGCACCGGGGCCTGGCCCCGTCGGGGGTCATGGAAGCCTTGGAGGCGGCGATGCTGGCCCGGCCCGAGCACTGGCGCGAGCATTACCGGGGAAGCCCGGCGGACCTGGCCTACCTGCGTCGCTACGGGCTTTCCGACCGGATCCGCTACTACTGGTCGGGCCCCGAGGTGGTCCGCCGCCTGGAGCGCCTGCAGGCCAACCTGGAAGCCATGCCCCCGCCCCTTTCCCTGGTGAGCCAATTTCTCCCCCGGCAGGCCGAGGCCCTCCGGGAAGGCCGGCTGGCCAACCGTCCCCGGGATCTGATCCGCCACAAGATCATGGAGGTGACGGCGGTGTACGCCCGGGTCTGCGATCCGGCGGCGGCGGGCCGGGAGCCCGGAGGCTGAAACGCCTCGATCCGCAAGGCAGGGTTCCGGGAATTCCGCGGGAGCGTCAGGCGCCGGGGGCCGCGCGGTAGCGCGGTCGCAAGGGGGCGCACAGCCGCTCCTCCAGGAAGTCCTCGAAGCGTTCCGCCGCCACGCCCACCGCCGCCCGCACGGGCAGGCCGGTGCGTCCCCGCCCCAGCCAGCCCGGCCGCTCCCCCAGGAGCCGCGCCACATTCACCCGCAACTCCGCGAATCGACAGAAATCCGGGTCCATCGCCACCCCCAGGGTCAGGGGGTCGTGGAGGTGCGCCCCCGGGAGGCGACGGATCCGTCGGCTCCATTCCAGCCAGGGTCCCACCCAGCGGTGTAGGTAGCCCTGGAGGGCCCCGGTGTGGCGCCCCAGCCGGGCCTGGTGCCCCGGGCGCCAGAAGACGCGCACGGTGACATTGGCCGGCACGAGCGTGACGGGAACCCCGGAACGGAAGACCACGGCCGCGGCTTCCGGGTCGAAAAGCGTGTTGAAGCGCAGGGTCGTGCGCCAGACCGCATCCGGGATGTCGGGAGTCTGCCAGACCGCGCCACCGCCCGGGGGCGCGAACACGCCTCCCATGTGGACCACGCCCCTGATCCGGGGGGCGATTTCCGGGGCCGCCAGGAGGGCCAGGGCCAGCGCCAGGGCGTCGTCCACGTCCTGCACAGGTCCGGTGAGACCGTTGTCCAGGTCCAGAATGATCTTGGCGGGGGGCAAGCGGAAGCCTCCAGGGACGGTTGGGTATCGGAAGGATCGGAGGACGCCTTGCAGGCCAGAGGGTGCGTTGGCGGGTCGGCAGGTCGGGGACGATCTCCGGACCGGGCGGAACTCACCCCCAAGGCCCCGTAGGCACGGCCGCTGGGCTGGATTAACAGTCGACTCCGCTCGCGGACGCCCATCAATCCGCATCCATCCTATGCCGCGGCGGCCGCGCCAACGGAGCCTAAGGGGTTCAGACAGCCG
>DJGG01000211.1:7581-7930 GCA_002432195.1 Desulfobacteraceae bacterium UBA5852 | reverse complement strand
TGTAGATCTGCTCGGTGAACCAGAGGGAATTCTTGCCCCCCAGGAGGTTGGGGGTCAGGTAATTGCCCAGGCTCAGCATGAAGACCACGATGGAGCCCGAGACGATGCCCGGCATGGCGTGGGGGATGATGATGCGCGTGAGCACGTGCCACATGTTGCCGCCCAGGTCGTAGGCCGCCTCGATGAGGCTGTCGTCCAGGCTTTCGAGCACCGAGATGAGGGGCACCACCATGAAGAGCATGGAGGTGTAGACCAGCCCCATGACCATGGCGACGTCGTTGTAGAGCATCTCCACGGGCCGCTCCAGCAGGCCGAAGCGCACCAGGAAGTGGTTCAGCACGCCGCTTTC
>DJGG01000211.1:0-7531 GCA_002432195.1 Desulfobacteraceae bacterium UBA5852 | reverse complement strand
GCACCAGCTCGCTCACCCAGAAGGGCATCAGCAGCAGGGTCATGAGGAAGCCCTGGAAGCGGGGGGCGGCCACCTTGGTGAGGAAGAAGGCCACGGGCAGGGCCACCAGCAGGGTGAGCGCCGTCACCAGGACGGCGTAGACGGCGGTGCGCACGAAGGTCAGCCAGTAGACGGGCTCCTGGAAGAAATAGCGGTAGTGGGCCATCGTCCAGGCGGTCTGGCCGGAGGCGTCCCGGTACCGCAGGGACATGAGCAGCAGTTCCACGTGGGGCAGCACGATCAGCAGGAGCAGCCAGAGGAGCACCGGCGTCAGGAAGCAGAGCAGGATCCATGAGAAGCGGTAGCGCGCCATGCCGTTCACCCCGCGGGAAAGCAGATGCCGGACTGCTCGTGCCAGCCCACCTCCACCCGGTCCCCCGCCCGGATGTGGTCGTACTGCCGGGTCTGGGGCAGGGCGATGAGCAGCTCCCGGGATTCGTCCGGGGGGGCGGCCAGCAGCCGGCTGTTGGCCCCGTCGAAGAGCAGGGCCTTGACCATCACCGGAAAGCGGTTGAGCTGGGGCAGGCCCGGGTCGGGCTGGATGAGGAAGGCCTCCGGCCGGATGAAAAGCTCCACCGCCGCCCCGGTGGCCAGGGGCAGGGCGGCGGCCGAACGCACGCGCCGCCCTCCGGGGATCTCGATCTCCACCAGGCCCTCCCCCCCCGCCCGCACCGTGCCCGACCAGGCGTTGTTCTCCCCCACGAAGCGGGCCACGAACGGGGTCCGGGGCTGGTGGTAGAGGTTCTGGGGGGTATCCACCTGCTCGAAGCGGCCCCGGTTCATCACCGCCACGCGGTCGGACATCACCAGGGCCTCGGACTGGTCGTGGGTGATGTAGACGAAGGTGGTGCCCACCTGGGCCTGGAGCTTCTTGAGCTCCACCTTCATCTGCTCGCGCAGCTTGAGATCCAAGGCCCCCAGAGGCTCGTCCAGCAGCAGCACCGTGGGGTCGAGCACCAGGCAGCGGGCGATGGCCACCCGCTGCTGCTGGCCGCCGGAAAGCTGGTCGATGCGCTTGTCGGCGGAACCCGGCAGGCCCACGCGCTCCAGGATCCGCCGGACCTTGGCGTCGATGGCGGCGCGGCTCTCCCGGCGGCGCTGGAGCCCGAAGGCGATGTTCTGGCCCACGGTCATCATGGGGAAAAGCGCCAGGTGCTGGAAAATGAGGTTCACCGGCCGCCGGTTGGGAGGAATGCCGGCCACGGGCGTCCCCCGGATGGCGATGGTGCCGGAGGACGGCTCGCTGAAGCCCGCGATCATGCGCAGCAGGCTGGTCTTGCCGCAGCCCGAGGGCCCCAGGATGGAGAAGAAATGCCCCTGGGGCACCTCGAAGCTGACCTCGTCCACGGCCAGAAAATCGCCGAAGCGTTTGGTCACCTGCCGGACTTCCAGATCGATCGCCATTGCGGGTCGCTGTCTCCAGGGAGGCATGCGCCCCGGCAGGGGCGCGCCCCGCCGGGTTCACACCGAATGTGACCATGGGTACGGGGCAATGCACCCCGCCCCGGGGTTCCCGCCGGCAACAAGGCTGCCGGCGGCTCACGGTCGAAGCCTGCCCGGGTGGTGGGGGTCCGCGGCGCGCCCCGGGGGATGCCTTGGGTTTACTGGGCCGCCTTGACCTTGTCCAGGATCAGCCCCTCGATCTCCTCCAGCTTGGCCGGCACCGGCGGGTACCAGTTGATCTTGTCGATGTCGGCCTGGGTGAAGCTGCGCTCGAAGTTGGCCCGCACCGCCGGGTCGCAAAGCTTGATGGCCCCCTTGGAGGCCGTGTCGTACTTCTCGATGTTGGTGAAGACCGCCGCGTTTTCGGGCCGCAGCATGAAATTGATCCACTTGTAGGCCCCCGCCACGTTCTTGGCCTTGGCCGGGATGGTGAAGGTGTCGATCCAGCCCATGGCGCCGCTCTTGGGGGCGACGAAGTCGATGTCCGGGTTCTCGTTGTGCAGCTTCCAGCCCCCGTTCTCCCAGGCCATGGCCACGAAGACTTCCCCGGCCCGCATGGACTCCAGCAGCGCATCCCCGTTGGCCCAGTAGACCTTGACCAGGCTTTTGCCGTCGATGAGCTTCTGCCCGACTTCCTCCATGAGCTTCTGGTAGGCCGCCGGGTCGTTGTACAGGGCGAAGGGGTCCTTGCCCATGCCGAAGGCTGTGGCGATGAGGGTGGGCCGTTTGAGGCGGTAGCTCACGCGCCCCTTGAACTGGGGATTCAGCAGGTCGCTGTAGTCCGCGGCCCCCGGGGCCTGCTTGCGGTTGACGATCAGGCCGTCGGTCCCGTAGACGTGGGGCACGGCGTAGCTTTTGCCGTCCACCAGGGTGTTCTTCTTCACGGCCTCCAGCATGGAGGCCGTGATCTGGTCGGCCTGCACCTTGCCGTAATCGATGGGCTGGTAGATGCCGAACTCCGCCTGCACGGAGGAAATGCGGTCCTGGCTGGGCTGGGCCAGGTCGAAGCCGGCCCCCCGGGTGGCCCGGAGCTTGGCGATCATCTCTTCGTTGTTGGTATAGGTGGGCTTGACGGTGATGCCGGTCTCCTTGGCGAACTTGGCAATGAGCGCGTCGGGGGCGTAGCCTTTCCAGGTGAGCAGCTCGAGGGTCTCCCCCCAGGCACTGCCGGCCAGGGCCAGCACCAGGACCAGGGCCAGACAACGGATGGTTGTGTTGCGCATCGTGGTCTCCTTTGGGTGTGGGTTGGCGGTATGACCTGCACGCCCTCGGCGACGGGGCACGCCGCCTCTTGGGAAGGCGATGTCCGGCAGCATCTGCGTACCGGGTTAGGGGGGTGTGAGCACACATGGGGAGCCTGCACCGGGCAGGCTCCTCAGGCCCCCGGCGAAAGCCCCCGGGACACGCCCATGGCCGCCAGGCGCTGGGGAAAATCGGTGATCAGGCCCACCGCCCCGGCCTCCAGGAAACTTTGCAGGTCGGCGACGGCGTTTACGGTCCAGAGGTTGATGGTGAAGCCCTTGTCCGTCAGGCGCCGCACCTCCTGGGGTTCGATGAGGGTGTGGCGCACGTTGTAAACGTCGAATTCCAGCAGCCCCCATTCCAGGGGCCGGTGGGGATCATCGCCGATCAGGGCCTGGACCTCGAACTCGGGACGTCGGGTCTGGATGGCCTTGAGCCAGGGGTGGTGGAAGGAGGAAAAAAAGATCTGTCCCGGGGTCAGGCCCACCCGGTCCACCATGGCCAGCATGCGCTCCACCACCGGGAAGTCCGCGAAGGGGGCGGGCAGGGTCTTGAGCTCCAGGTTCACCCCCCACCCGGCGTCCCGGGTGAACACCAGGGCCTCCTCCAGGGTGGGCACCCGGACTCCCCGGCAGGCGGCCTGTTCGGCGGGGGACAGGATGCCGGCGGCAACTTGACCGAAGGGGTCGGATTCCAGGAACCAGGCGCCGGCGTCCAGGCGGCGGATCTCCGCCAGGCTGAAGGCGGTGCAAGGATCGGCCGCACGCCGGGGGAAGCGCCGGGCGACATCGGTGGTGCGCGCCAGGCTGTGGTCGTGGAGCAGGATCAGCTCCTCGTCCCGGGTGACGCCCAGGTCGGTCTCCCAGAGATGGGCCCCGGCCTCCAGACCCCGTCGGGCGGCCAGGAGGGTGTTTTCGGGGGCCAGGCTGCGGGCGCCGCGGTGGGCGATGTTGAGGGCCATGCTGGCAGGCTCCATGGCGGCAGGAAGGGGCGGCACGGCCGGAAACGCCACGGCCGTCTGTCGGCTTTCTACATATGCCAAAGGGGGAGGCTTGGCAAGGGGCCCCCGCATCTCTGTTGGCCGCGGGAGGCCGGCGGCGGGGATTCGCGCCCGGGCCGCTGAAAGCGGTTCAGTCGTTGAAAACCGATGTACTTTTTATTGACACCTCTCCCGCCATCGTATAGGTTTTGCGGCACTCGGCGGACGCTTCCCACCCAGCCAACCCTTCGCAGCCCCACGACGGTACGCCCGGCATGGACATGAAACGCGACTACTTCGAGGACGTGCAACTGTGCACCTCGGGGACGGTGGTTTTCTGGCTGGCGGTCCTGCTGGCGGGGTTGGCCGTGTTCCCTTTCCTGGCCAGGAACTACTACGTCTACATGGCCAACTACCTGGCCATCAACGTCATCGTGGTCATCGGGCTGAACATCCTCGTGGGCTACACCGGGCAGGTCTCCCTGGGACACGCCGGGTTTTTCGCCATCGGCGCCTACGGCACCGTGGTCCTGATGACCCGCGCGCACCTCCCCTTCCCGGCCGCCCTGCTGCTGGCCGCCCTCATCGCCGCGGCCTTCGGCTTCCTCCTGGGGCTTCCCTCCCTGCGGCTCGAAGGCCCCTACCTGGCCATCGCCACCCTGGGCTTCGGCATCACCATCACCCAGGTGATCGGCCGCCTGGAGTTCTTCGGCGGCCGCCAGGGTCTCCACACGCCGCCGTTGACCATCGGCCCCTGGCGCCTGGAGAGCGACCGGGATTTCTACTGCCTTCTGGCGCCCCTCACCGTGTTTCTCTGCCTGGCCGCCCGCAACCTCATCAAGACCCGCGTGGGGCGAGCCTTCATCGCCATCCGCGACGCCGAGATCGCCGCCAAGACCATCGGCGTCAATCTCCTGGTCTACAAGACCCTGGCTTTCGCCGTGAGCGCCTTCTATGCCGGCATCGGCGGGGGCCTGTATGCCTTCGTGCTGCGATTCATCGAGCCGGAGATCTTCACCCTGCTGATGTCCATCATGTTCCTGGCCATGGTGGTGGTGGGGGGCCTGGGGTCCATCCTGGGGTCCATCGCAGGGGCCTGCCTGCTGGCCTGGATGGACCTGCAGCTGCGCAACATCCTGAGCATTCCCCTCCTGGGGCCGTGGCTGGAGCAGCTCTCGCGCAACTGGTTCTCCATCACGGGGGTGTCCAACATCCAGTTCATCGTCTTCGGCCTGATCATGATCCTGATCATGCTCTTCGAGCCCCTGGGAATTTTCGGCGTCTGGCTGCGCGCCAAGAAATACTGGAAAACCTGGCCCTTCTGACGCTCTACGGCATGGGAGCCCCGATGCTCGATTTCCTCCAGATGCTGATCAACGGTATCGCCGCCGGCAGCACCTATGCGCTCTTCGGCATGGCCATGGTGATCATCTACAAGACCTCCGAGGTCCCCAACTTCGCCCAGGGCGAGATGGCCCTCATCGCCACCTACGTGGCCTACCTGATGCTGGAGCAGTACGGGTTGCCGGCCTGGATCGCCTATCCCCTGGCCCTGGTGTTCGCCGCGCTCCTGGGGGCGGTGCTGGAGTTTGCCGTGCTGCGCCGGGCCAAGGCGCCCAGCGTGCTGGGCATGATCATCGTCACCATCGGGATGGAGATGATCCTCATGGGGCTGGTGTCCTGGAAGTTCGGCGCCGAGCAGAAGGCCATGCCGTTTCCCATCTCCCCCTACGACAGCCTGGTCATCGGCGATTTCTTCATCTCCACCCTGGAGGTGATCACCCTGGCCGTGGCGCTCACGGTGATGGGGGTGCTCTTCGCCTTCTTCCGCTTTACCCGCCTGGGCCTGGCCATGAAGGCCACCCAGCAGAACCCCATCGCCGCCCGCATCATGGGCATCCGCACCCGCCGCGTGCACATGGCCACCTGGGGCCTTTCGGCCCTGGTGGGCGCTTCCGCGGGACTCCTCATGGCCCCCGTGCTCATGCAGCCCTACATGATGTGGGACCCCATGCTCAAAGGCTTCGCCGCCGCCGTGCTGGGGGGCATGACCTCGCTGCCCGGAGCCGTCTTCGGGGCCTATCTCCTCGGCATCATCGAAAATCTGTTCGGCGGGTATGTCTCCATCGAGTTCAAGTCCGTGGTGGCCTTCGCCGTGATCGTGCTCATGCTCTGCTTCAAGCCCAGCGGCCTATTTGCCCGCCACTACGTCCGGAAGGTATGACCGCCCGTGGATCGACCGCGCCCCCGACCCGCCGGGCCGGGGTGCCGCCGACCGTTGCGACCGAACTTCAACCAAAGGAGGGGGCCATGAAGAAAACAACGCTGTGGGGCTTGCCGCTGGTGCTCATCGCCGCCCTGGCGTGCGTCGGGGCGGCCGGAGCCGAGGAGGGTGTTACGGCCACGGAGATCCACATCGGCCAGTGGGGCCCCCAGACGGGGCCGGCGGCCGCCTGGGGTTCCGTGGCCCGCGGCACCGACGCCTACTTCAAGATGATCAACGACCGTGGGGGGATCAACGGCCGCAAGCTCGTCCACCACATGTTCGACGACGCCTACAACCCCGCCAAGACCAAGGCCGGGGTCAAGGAGCTCCAGGAGGGGGTGGGCATCTTCGCCTGGGTGGGCGGCGTGGGCACCGCCCCGGGGCTGGCCGTGCGCGATTACCTTATGGAGCGCGGGGTGCCCTGGGTGGGCCCCTCCACCGGGGCCGAAAACTGGATCAACCCCCCCAGCAAGTACCTCTTCGCCGTCTACCCCCTTTACTCCATCGAGGCCAAGGCCCTGGTGCGCTACGCCGTGATGAACCAGGGCAAGAAAAAAGTGGCCATCATCTACCAGAACGACGACTACGGCAAGGACGGGGTGCGCGGGGCCGAGGAGGAGCTGGCCCGTCACGGCCTCCAGCTGGTGGCCCAGGTGCCGGTCAACCCCGCCGACGGCGATCTCAAGCCGCACATCATGAACCTCAAGAAATCCGGCGCCGACGCCGTGCTTCTCTGGACCACCGTGAAACACGCCGTGATGACCGTGGGCACGGCCAAGGCCATGCAGTTCGCGCCCCAGTTCCTGAGCACCTCCACCTGCTCGGATTTCCCGCTGATGATGCACATCAGCAAGGGGGCCTGGGAGGGCGTCATCGCCGCCACCTTCGCGGAACTCCCCGACTCCGGCCATCCCCTGCTCGCCACCTACAAGGCCGAAGCCTTCGACCGCTACGCCGGCAAGGAGGAGCGCTGGGGTCTCTTCTACTATGCCGGGATCGCCTTTGCCGAGCCCCTGGTGGAAGCCATCAAGCGCTGCGGCACGGACCTCACCCGGGAGCGGGTGGTCCGGGAGTTGGAGAACCTGCAGGGCTTCAAGGGCATCAGCGGCACCATCGGCTACAAGCCCTTTGCGGCCGGCGACCCCAGCTGCCGCCAGGGCCAGAAGCAAACCTTCCTGGTGAAATGCAGGGCCGACGGCACCTCGGAAGCCCTGACCGGATGGTTCAGCATCGAGTAGGCCCCGGGCCTCCCGGGCCGGCGGCGCAGAGGACTTGGCCGGCCCGGGAAGCCATCCAGCTTCCGGGGTGCACGCCGGGCATGGCTTAGCCGGCTAAAGCGCCAGCGGTCGCGCCACCTGAAGCCCCCACTGTTGCCCTATGACGTGCACTGGGCGAACAAGGCCCGGGGGCCGGCCAAGGTTCACAGGCGGGCGGCTGTCTGAACCTCTTAGGCGCCGCAGGGCGCGACGCCGCAGCAATCCAGGCGCTCCGGCGTCGCCCGGACCGTGCATGCCCCTGTATGCCCGCCTCCAGCGGCGCGCCCTGCGGCGCCTTGGAGGTGA
>DJGG01000182.1:457-4174 GCA_002432195.1 Desulfobacteraceae bacterium UBA5852 | reverse complement strand
ACAGGCTGTGGATAGACAAGCAGCGGGGCGCCATTCAGCCTTGCGGCCTGCGACGCCGTTTATCCACAGACTGCCAGGTACTCCTGAGATGCCGGTCCCCGGCCGGCGGAAATCGCCGGCCGGGGACCCATCCGCACGCCGCCTTCAACCGACAGGTGGGATCCCATGAGCCCGAACGCAATGCCGCCGACCGACCCCGTTCACTACTTCGCCGAAACCCACCGTGCCGCCAAGCACAACGGGCTCAACCCGCATGCCCATTCATCCGCCCACACGCTGGGGATCATGGAGAAGCATCATGCCCGCATCGGCCTGACCCGCCTGGTCGACCTCACCGGACAGGACCGCATCGGGATGCCGGTCTACAACGCGATCCGGCCGGGCATGGTCAATTATTCGGTCCAGCACGGCAAGGGCCTCGCCCGGGAGGATGCCAAGCTGTCGGCCGTCATGGAATCCTTCGAGCGGTATTACGGGTCGTTCGCCCCCCTGCCGGCCTTCGCCGCCTCCTATGCCGAAGCCCGCCGGCAGCACGACATCATCCCCTTCGAACGGCTGGCCCAGGCGAAAGCCGGCATTTTCCACCGCGACATGGCCGTTGACTGGACCCTGGGGTTCGATATCGTGCGGCGGTCCCCGGTGGCCGTCCCCCTCGATCTCGTGCTGTTGCGGCCCCAGGAATCCTGCCGGCGATTGCCCACGCTGCAGGCGAGCTCCAACGGGCTCGCCTCGGCCACCCACTTCGCGGAAGCCGTCTGCCAGGGCCTCCTGGAAGTGATCGAACGGGATGCCGTCACCTGCGACCATTTTCGCAGCCGGGCCGCAGGCCGGTTTCTGCCCATGGATCGGGTCGACTGGCGCTCCATCGCGCATCCCGTCATCGGGCCGCTGCTGGAAAAAATCCGCGCCGCCGATATCCTGCCCCTTCTGTTCGCCTGCAGGTCCGACACCGGCATTCCCACCTACAACTGCTACGTGGCCAACCGCCGGAACCTCGCCGAGGGCTTTTTCCATGGCATGGGCGCCGGCATGCACGAGGCCACCGCCATGGTCCGGGCCATTACCGAAGCCGTCCAGGCACGCGCGGCGCTGCGCGCCGGCACCCGGGACGTTTTTTTCCACAAGGACGCCCTGTTTCACGGCCTGTCGGACACGGCCGGCCTGATCGCCGACGCGGGGGGGGAAGACGGCGGGCGGGAGTTCACGGAATATGCCAGTTGCGCCACGGATTCCTTCGAAGGGGATGTCGCGGTCTGCCTCGAACGCCTGGCGCGCGTCGGCCTGGACCAGGTGATCGTGGTCCGCCTGACCCCGCCGGAGCTCGACTTCGTGGTCGTGAGGGTCATTGTGCCCGGTCTTGAGGGATACCTGCTGCCGTTGTACACCCCCGGCCCCCGGGCCCGGAAAATGCTGGAGACGAAAAGCGCATGAAGATCATCGTGTTTGCCGGCCCCTCCCTGGGGGAAGCGCCCCCATCCCCGGGCAACGGGATTGTCTACCTGCCGCCCGCCGGGCAGAACCATCTCCTGAGCGCCGTGCACCGCCTGCGGCCGGAGGTGGTCGTGCTCGCCGACTGCCTGACCTGGCCGAACATGTCCGTCCTGCACAAGGAGATCATCTGGGCGCTCTCCCAAGGCACGCGCGTGGTCGGCACCGCGGCCGGCGGCGCCCTGCGGGCGGCCGAACTGGCCTTTTGCGGCATGCAGGGCCATGGCCGGGTGTACGCCGCGGTCGCAGCCGGCCTCCTGGAAGATGACGCGGAGGTCTTCTGCGCCTGGGAAGAGACCCCTCACGGCTGCCGGCGCCTGTCCGAACCGCTGGTCAATATCCGTGCCACCCTGGAGCATGCCGAGGTCCAAGCGCTTCTCTCCCCGGCCCAGCGGGAGGCCCTCCTCGCGGCCGCCCAGGGCATCTACTACAAAAAGCGGACCCTCGGCGCGCTGCGGGACCGCCTGGTGGCCGGGGGGTCCTCACCGGCGGCGGCCGATGCCATGATCGCCTTCCTCCGGGAGCACTATGTCGACGTCCAGCGGCACGACCTGCACGAGGCCTTGCAGAAGATCCAGGAAGCCGGTTTTCTGCCGGAGCCCCTCTGCGCGGAGCGCATGCCCGTGGCCGTGGATGATCGCAGCGCCATTTTCCGCATGCTGTATCACCATGACCGCATCGTGACCCGGAACGACACGGCCATGCGCCTGCACGAGATCGGCAATTTCGTGACCACCCACCACCCGGAAATCGAACACCTGACCTACAACGCCTTCAACCGTGAGTTGGCCCTGATCCTGGCCGACCAGTTGGGGCTTGCGGCCACCGCCGCGGAAATCGAGGCCTGTGGGCGGAAATTCAAGCTGGCCGCCGGCCTCGCGGACGACGCGGCGCTGGCGGCATGGCTGGCGGCCAACGATCTCTCCCCGGAGGACTTTGCCGCCCTGATGGCCGAAGAGGCCCTTGTCCGCAAACTGCAGGCCGCCTTCGTGTCCGGGCAGATGTTCCAAAAAAATACGCGGCCCCTCCTGGATTTCATGCGCCTGACCCATGCGTACGCCCCTTGGCGGGACAAGGCCTTTGACCGTGAAACCACGTTGCGGGAGCATGGGGAGCGCCTGGGGCAGGCCTATCGCGCGACCGATTTCGGCGACCTGCTGCGGGCCGCGCGCTCCGCACCCCTGCCCTGGAGCGGCGACATCCAACACGCGGCCGACGCCCTGGGCATCGGCGCCCGGGAGCTGAAGATGGAGATGGTCAAGGACCGCCTGCGGGATACCCTCATTCTGGAAAAAGTGGCCGGCAGCATTGATTGACGCCCACCGGCCGATCCTCCCAACTCCTGAACAGGCGCGCCCATGACCCGGATCCTACGGCTGGCAACCCCCTCGCGACTCATCAGCGCGACGGTCTTCGAAGCGTTGTTTGACCGCCACCAGGCGGCCTGGTTCGATTGCTCCCGGCGCTCCCACGTCGACTGGTTCCGGGAGGTGCTGGGGCCGACGACCGCGCCCCTTGCGCACCCGGAAGTCCCGGCGGCTTTTGCCGGGGCCACCCGGGGATTCGATTTTATCTGCCCGGGTTTTCAGGCCACCCACCTGATCCCCCTGCTCCTCGCGTGGCGCAACCGCTCCCGGTCTTCCGTGCGCCTGTTGTTCATCAATCACAGCCCCGGGGTCTTCGCCTATGTGTTCGGGCTGTTGCCGGCCCTCCTGCGGCCCGGCGACGTGATCGTGGCACCCAGCCGCAGCGCCGCCCGGGTCGTCACGGCGCTGGTGCCCACGCTGGCGCCCTACGTGCATGTGATTCATCATCCCATGGAGGCCCTGGCCGGCGGCGGGCCGGCCCCCAAAACGCGGCCGGTGCGCCTGGTCACGCTGGGACGCCTGGTACCCGACAAGCTGATTCACCGGCAGATCGAGGCCCTGCACCGCCTGGTGCACGTCTATGGACACGATGCGGAGATGGTCGTCGCCGGTGAAACCTTGAATCATGACACCCAGGCGCCCTCGGCCTATTTCCGAAGCCTCACGGCCCGAACGCGGCGCCTGGGGCTGGAGGATCGCGTGCAATTCCCCGGGGTCATCCGGGACCCTGCGGCCAAAGGCCGCCTGCTGGCCTCCGCGGACGCGATGCTGTATCTCTCCTGCACGCTGGAGGAGGCGTTTCCCAAGGGGGCCGTGGAAGCCCTGGCGGCGGGGATTCCGGTGGTGGCGTCGAACTGGAACG
>DJGG01000182.1:0-437 GCA_002432195.1 Desulfobacteraceae bacterium UBA5852 | reverse complement strand
CGGGTTTCCGGAGATCGTGGGACCCTGCGGCGCACTGGTGAACCTGCATGAAACCCCTGCCCGCTCCCTGGACATCGCGCCGGATGAGGTGGCCCGGGCCGTGGAGCGCTGCCTGGGGGCGCGCCCCGCGGCCGCGCTCTGCCGCGCGCGGGGGGCATCGTTCGGCGCGGCCAGCGCCGAAGCGGCCTACACGTCCGTGGTGCGGGCGGCCATGCGGCACGATCCCGCGAGCCATCCGCCGGAGACGGCCAACCCGTCCCGCAGGCTCCGGGATCTTCTCGGCGAGGGCCTGCTGGCCCGCATCCCCTTTCTGGCGGACCTGGGGGTGACGGCCGCCATGGAGGAGTACCGGGCCTATGCCGGCCACCTGCGCGGCCTGTGGGAGCAGGGCACCCCCCTGCCGGAGGATAACCCGGGCTACAACACCGACCTGCTCG
>DJGG01000286.1:38619-49647 GCA_002432195.1 Desulfobacteraceae bacterium UBA5852 | reverse complement strand
AACCCCGAAAGTTGAGTTAATAAAGAATTCATCAGAATTCATTCCTCAAATAATCCCTTAAGTACGACAACACAGCGGCGGTCCCTTCCTTCCGCATAGTTTCTATCGCAAAAATATATTGAACTACGAATCCGTAGGTCGCAGGTTCGAATCCTGCCGGGCGCACCAAAAAGTTAAGGGATCCAGGGGTTTGTCCTTGGGTCCCTTTGCTTTTTGGTGAGCCGGAAGCGATGGGGTGACAATAGGGTGACATTTGGGTCCCTGGTGGTGACGAGTTGCCGTTAGAGCCTGAAATGCCCTCCTCATTCGTGGGGCGAAGGAATAAAAAGCCTGGGAACAAATACCATGCCCGAGGGACGGAGGGCAACCTCCCGTTGCGATTCTGAATCGCCCTAATCCTATCTTTGGTAATGCCAGACATTTGGGATTACGCTTGATATTATCTCGGGTGTCTGGCAAGGGTGTTTCTGAACTTCCACTCCTAATCCCGTGAGCCGCATTTTGGGAGACTAACCATGCACTCTGCAAACTTCAGGGCACAGATTATTGCTATCGTCATCACCTCCGCCCTCATTACAGGATGTGCCACCGTTAATTCAACCTACACTGCTCCCAGTCAATACACTGAAGCGAATCGCAGTATTATCATCGACAAGGGCAAAGATGATGTCTGGATTGCGATGGTTCGCGCTTTAGGTGAAAATTTTTTCATCATCAACAATCTCGACAAGGAATCAGGACTTATCAACGTCAGCTATAACGCCAATCCAGAGAAATATTGCGACTGTGGTACATTCCACGCTGAATACCACTTCACCCAAAATGAGATTTTTGATTTTCCTGCCGCTATTAAATTTCAAGAATATAAGAGCAAGCTGCCAAATGGTCAGCACACAATCATAAGCCGAAACATGTCGCTTGATGGCCGGATAAACATATTAATTATTGACGATAAGGATGCCATCCCAAAGCGGTGTCGAATTTCCGTAAACGCTCGGTATATAGTAACAGAATCGGTTAATACGCGTATTATCAACGGCGTTCCCCATAGCAACATAACGAATAGCGTGTCTTTCGATTCTGGCAATATGGGGGCTCTTCCGACCGGAACCATATGTTATCCGAATGGAAAATTAGAGGCAGAAATTCTTGAAATGATAAAGGCCTCATTATGACCATCGGCGTTAATGATGGGGTAAAGTCTACTCAGACAACTCATTAACAAATCGCCTTTGTCCCGGATACTCATTGTTGCTGTAATACACTCTGCTCCACTCCTTTATCCACTGGTCACTCAATTTGATACCGCCGGTGCTCGTGGTAGTCACCAAGTCTGCGAAGGACTTGACAGGCAGGTATTTCTTGACCAAAGCCAGAGCCTTTTCCCTGTTTACCGTTATGGTCCTTTGATAGGGTAACAGATACCGCTCACGTTTAGTCTTAATATTATACTCAAGAGGCACCGCCGTAACCTTGATTCGTTCCACGGGGGTGTGAATGAAGGCGCGATAGACCCCGTAAAGCAGAGTCATGTTGACAGAATCCTTCACGACCCCCACCGTATCGCCAGGGACAACCAATGGTGATAATTGGATGTGTAAGGGGCTCTGCTGGAGCAGGATGAATCTGCCATTTGAAGACGGGTAATCTAGAAAATTATCTATCATTTCTTGAACAGAACCAAACTGCGTCGCACCGTTCGAGGCCTGTGTTTTTTCATCCCGGGTGGAAGCCACAGACTCCGCCACATCAGAATCACTCCAGCTTTCGACATCCTCTTTTGGGAAGGATTTAACTTGGCCGTTAACGAATCCATAAACCTTATCGCCCTCTTCCCATGTGCCGAGAGTCTGGATTGTATTGCCATCTTTGAAACGGATTGATCCTGCCAATGAGGTGCCAAACATCGCGAGAAGGAAAACCGCCACCATCATTAAGAGGCTTTTGGTTTTCATTTCTTCTCCTTGCGTGGAGGGAATTAGCGAAAGGATATTGGCATAATCTCAATAATGGTATGGCTTGTCAATAATTGGCCGGGCAAGTGTTGGACGGGCAAGAGTGAAATTGATTTCCGACCAAAAAATGTGAAAGGGGTTATCGATATCGATGAAGCCCGGTTCCCCCCCTGGCCGGTGGCAGTGGGGCTCCGCGCCTTGGAGGTAGCTGGAAGGCCGGCCAAGCCCAACCATAGGCGGCCGGCGGCCTCGACCACAGACGCCCGCCATCTAATCGGAGCGCGTTCCATTATAACGAGGCATTCAGTCCCCGACTCGACACAAAGTGCTTCATGGTTGACCATGACACCCCGTAAATCCTGGCCACGTTGGCCACGTTGACACCCTTCCGCAGGTATCCCTGGATCTCCTCCTCCTTGCCGTCCAGCTTGGAGCTGGTGGTTCCCTTCGGCCGGCCCAGCAGCTTGCCTTCCGCCCGGGCCCGCTTCAAGCCCTCCTTGGTCCTCTCGGATACCAGGTCCCGCTCAATCTCCGCGAACAGGGAAAACATGGTCAGCATGACCGTGGCCTTCATGTCCCTCTTGCCGTTCAGCACCATCCCTTCCTTGATGCAGACCACCCGGATCCCACGGCTGACAAGCCCGTCCACCAGGACCGCTATCTGACCCACCGACCGGGCCAGGCGGGAAAGCTCCGCCACCACCAGGGTGTCCCCGGTCTTCAGGGAGGCCTTGAGGTCGTCCAGCCTCCGCTTCTGCTCTGACTTCCTGGTGGATGCCTGGACCTGGATCCAATCGTCCACCCGGCCGCCCAGGTGGTCGTTGACGTGGCTCAGGATCGCCAGCTTCTGGTTGTCGGTGGTCTGCTTGTCGGTTGATACCCGGATGTAACCGATGGTCGCCATGGTTTGGACCTCCTTCACGAGGAAAAGGTTGAAGACGATTTATTCCCTAGCAGGGTTCGTGAAGGAAGTCTAGGGTTAATTTGACGAGGTCTTCAGGGGGATAACGGCCGTTTTGTTCATGGGCAGCTTGCTGCTGCTGAGGAAAGCGACCGAGGCAGGGGCCATGAGGGCATACACCAAGTATGCGGAATCACACGATAATAATTGCGACTCACCTGTGAACAAAACCTCATGAACCGTCAACCGGTGCCAGGAGCTGCCCAATCTCCACCGTTGAGGCCTCTTTGAAACCCTTCCAGGGTACTGAAATCACCTGAGAATAATGTGGGCGCACCTGTGAACAAAACCTCATGAACGCTCACCGGTGCCAGGGGAGGAGCCTCTCTGAAACCCTTCCAGGGTACTGAAATCACCTAAGAATAATGCACCCTCACCTGTGAACAAAACCTCATGAACGCTCAACCGGTGCCAGGGTCACCCTAAAATTTTTCATCCAGGCACCCCTGCCAATCGTTTGGCATCACCTCATCAAGCAGGCGTTGTGCCTGCCCAGCAGCTCCAAGCTGCCCAAGCACCCCCTTTTATGAAGGAGACAGCACCATGACCACCAGCAACAAGTTGCCCACCATGACCATGCCCACCGGCAGGCCCCGCCTGCCCATGCCCATCAGCAGCTCCAGCAAGAAACAGGTTCAGGTCAACGCCTGTGGCGGAAACCGGATCAACCTCCGGCTGGGGCCCGCCCACCACAAGCTCTTGGACGGCCTTAAGGAATTCCTGGAACTCTCGATTGGCATGAATGCCAGCTACAGCGTCATCCTCCGCAGGGCCCTCCAGCTCTACCTGGTATTCCTGACCGAACGGGTGGTTGGAGTCCTGGAACAGAAGGAACAGGGCGTCATCGACCCGCAGGACTACCTGGCCAAACTGGGGGAGGCCCTATTCTCCGAGCGCCAGGCTCTGCTGATTGCAGCAGGCCGGGAGGACCTTCCGCTGTGAACAACGACAATCAGGCCCAACAGCCCTTGGCTGCCCAACAGCCTTTGGCTGCCCCAATGGACTTTGCCGTGAAGCGGGCGGAACTCCTGGCCCTCTGGGAGAGGATGTTCAGGATCTGTGAACAGATGGTCAGCCGTGCAGAGCGCGGAGAGGTCGACCTCAAAGCATCGATGGTCAAGGAGTTGAACCAATTCCTTAAGCTCTCCGCTGAAATCCTCGACAAGGCCGAAAGGGAGGCCCAGGAAGCACGAATGCGGGCCATTATGTACATGGACAACGACCCGCGCCCTGAGGATGCCTCTGAGGGCCCCGATGGATGCCCAAGCCAAGCAGACAACCTTTTGCCCTTCCCCTTAGCCGCCGACCTTTCATAACCCTCAGGTAGGCCCCAGCAAGCCCCAGCAATCCCCAGCACGGCCCCAGGCTGGCCCAGCAGGCCCCGGGCAGCGGTAGCTGCTTGCCTGTCCACCACACACGCAACCGTCAAGACTGAAGGAGGTCTTAAGACCATGTTGAACGTGTTCGACTTTGACCCAAACGCCGCCGCCTCTGTAGCACAGCACATTGACCTTGAAGCCTTTGTCTCCCGCATGGAAAGCCATTGGACAGGGGAGCTTGAGAACGTCTCTTCCCCGGCCCTTAGAGCGGCCTGGAAGCAGATAGCAACGACATTCCAAAACCACATCCTTGGCCATTCCGACCCCACCGGGGCACGACAATGGACCATCCTCAGCCCGCCCACAGGATCCGGTAAAACAGAATCTACCGTGATGTACTGTGCCATGCTGGCCGACCTTGGGGACTTCTTCCACCCTGGGGTCCTCATCGTTACCCGACTCATCGACGACTGCAACCGCATAGCCACAAGGATCAACCGCCTTGGCAGCCGGGAGACGGCCGTGGCCTTTCACTCGGAATCGAAGGTCAAGCTGACAGAGCTGGGGGCCTCCCCGGTGGTGGTCATCACGCATCGGGCCTATGAGCAGGCCCTGGACTTCCTGGGCAGCAGCGGTGAAATCCGGCAGACATGGCCGTTTTTCCACCGATGGATCCAGGACTCCCGAAAGCTCATCATCGTCGACGAATGCATGGACATCGTAGAGCATTCGAAGGCAGGCCTTGACGGTCTCCGCCAGACACTTGGAGCCATCCCGCAGTTTGTCCGGGAGAAATACCCGGATGAAGTCAGCTCCATTCAGGCGGTCATCACCGTAATGGAAACCATAGCCGAAAAGACCATGACGACCCCGGCCCGGGAGACCATGCTGCTCCAGAAGCATATTGACCGTGGTATCAAGCCTGACCTCTCCGCCCTTGTGAAGGCCCTGGAAAGCATCCGGTTCGATTGGAGAGACAGGGACGCCGACACCCGGCAGAGGGAGACCCACAGGAAGCGCCTCCAGTCCCTCCATTATATCTTCAGGTCCTGGGTTTATTACGACAAGTACAAGGCCGACCACACCATGAACACCGCCCGCATTCTGATCCCTGAGGGGGTCAAGGGTGCCGTGGTGATGGACGCGACCGCTTCAACGAACGTGGTCTATGACCTCCACAAGGACAGCCACAGACTGGCAAGCCCCAAGGGGGTCAGGAACTATGCCAACGTCACCCTTCACATCTCCCGGGGGCACAACATTGGTAAGAATTCCATGCTGAAGGACGCCAAGCAATCCACCTCCGACCTGATCCAGTCCTTGAACCAGAAGCTTCAGGGTCGTAAGGCCCTCGTCATCTGCCACAAGGACGTTGAGCCCCTCCTGCAAAAGTACGAGACAACCTTTGAAATATGCTCGGGACATTGGGGTGCCATCGACGGCAGCAACGCCTGGCGGGACTGTGACGCCGCCGTTATCTTTGGCCTCCCTTATCTGCCTGACACCTGGACCGCCAATGTCTTCATGGCCCTCCAGGGGCCCCAGGACACGGCCTGGTTACGGTCAGATGGCGACAGGCCCTTCGGGGACCATATCGACATCCGCAAGGCTCTGAAGTTAGGCCAGCTCTCGACATCCATTATCCAGGCCATCAACCGTGTCCGCTGCCGGAGGGTGGTTGACGCTGAAGGGAATTGCCCAGCGACCGACGTTTACATGCTCCTGCCGAAGGGTGACAGCGCTGAGTCCATATTGCAGGACATCCGGCGGGCCATGCCGGGGATCCTGGTGGTCGAGGACTGGGAGTTTGAGAAGGGCCAGAAGAAGGCCCGGGGCTCGAAGTTTGAGCCGGCCCTGGTGAAGCTCATGGAGAATCTTTGCAGGGGATCGAAGTTGCCGATGTCTGCGGTTGGGAGAAGGCTGGGCACGACCCCCAAGGCGCTGGTGGGTCTGACCACCAAGCTGAAGGATCCTGACTCCGACCTCCACACTGCTATGAAGGCCACCGGCCTCAGACTCGAAATGGTTGGTGAAGGTCCAGGAAGCAGGGTCTACCTGGTTAAGGACTGAAACAGCTCCGGCAGCGGTAGCTGCTCCTCCTCGTAATTGTCCTTTGGCATAACGTCTCTTATAGACTTTAGGACAATTAGCTCTGGCTGAGGGGGTCATCGTCGATGACAATCCCAAGCAGCTCCGCTGCCCCAGACCAAAGCCAAGCAATCCTAACGACCCTCCCCAGAATTCTGTTCCTGGGGGGAACCGTTAGGGATCCCATAACTCCCTGCCCAAGGGGGAGGTCATGACGATTGCATCCCAAGCCGCCCCCTCTGATCACCTTGGTCCTGTAGGATCCCTCAGCGGGCCCTGAAACTGCCCCATAGCAAAGCAGCTTGCTGCCCCAGCAACAAAGCAGCTTCGCTGCCCCAGCAACAAAGCAGCTTCGCTGCCCAAGTTGCCCCGTAGCATTGCCTTCCCTCCTTGCTTGCCTACCCCACGAACCCGCAGCTTTGACTTCCTGGTATAGCCCGAGGGCTTCCTGCCAGGAATCAAGCAGTGGACACTTCGGGGGGCAGGAGGGTCTGGCAGCTTGCTGCGGGGCAGCTTGCTATGGGCAGAGCAAGGGCCCGCTGAGGGTGGTGGTCGGGGCCTTGGTGGTCAGGATTTTTGCCTGGTCTTTGTCCTTGTTAGTACGGTTCCGCGAAAGCCTCACCATTTCTGCCGCCTCTTTCATCGGCTCAATTTTTCCCTCATGTCCCACCACAACCGCGAAAGGAAACCCTTATCATGCCGAAATACTCCTCACTCACTGAGGCCATCGACGACAACGAACGGGCGGTCTGCAAGGTCCGTGGCTGCCATGAGCCCCGCTCTCGCATCTCTGGTTTTTGTCTTCGCCACGGCCAGAAGAACCACAGCTATGGTCACCCCTTGGCCCGGCCCATCTACCGGAAAGACTACGCCATTGAGCGGGATGAATGCAGAGCCATCTTAAGCCGGAACCTTGAAGCAGGTCACCCGGGGGTGGTCTATGCCGTGGGTCTCTTTGACCGCTGGCTGGAAGCCAAGGACTTCTCCCAGGCCATCAGCACAGTCAAGCGCCCCTCAGCGGCCCTGGCTGACCACTTCACCCGCCTCAAGGCCTCTGGCGTCACGGGCCTGGACCTCCTTGTTGAGGCCGCCTCCATCTGGCTGTTCGCAGACCGCAACCAAAAGAGAGTCGATGGCCACCGCCATTTGACCTACACCCTCGGGCATAAGCTCTGCCGCGCCAAAGCAGCTCCGCTGCCCAAACCTCTAAAGGGCAAAGCCATGCCTTTCAAGGGCATCATCACGGGACCGGCCAGCCGCATGGTCGGGGAGATGGTCATCAAAAACCTGGGGGTCCTCCTCATCGCGGTCTGCCGTAAGGTACAGGCCCAGGAGGCCAAGCATCAGGAGACCCTGCTGGCCATGTATGAGCCTCTGGAGGTCTGATGCAGAAGCGCCCTGTTACTCACCCTATGGTGGTCCTGCCTGAGGGAGTCGTCATTGACCATGTCTTCGTGGCCAGCTCGACCTATGGGGACCTTGGATTCTACCGCTACACTGAAGCCCAGGCCGTGGCCAAGGGTGCGATTGGCGTTGAAGAACAATACGACGGCACCAGGAAGGTTCAGATTTTCCGGTCCCTGGTGGAGGTCGTCTTGAAGGCAGCCCCTGCGGCCCCCAAGCTGCCCTTGGTTGCCCCAGCAAAAAATGGATGGTGCTAAATGAGTATCACACCCGGCGTTATTCCTTTCCTGCTCGTCCTGGCCGCGCTAGTTGAGGCCCTGATTAGCGTCCACAGAAACAGCAGCAACAGCAGGCCCAGCAACAAAGCTGCCCCGCTGCCCAAGTTGCCCTTCTAAATTATCCCCCCCTCTCTCTCTTTGAAAGGAGAACTTTACCATGACCAATTTCATCGAAGTCAAAGTCCCTCACGGCATTACCACCGACAAGGAACTCCTTACCCCCAATCACAGCACCGTCGCATATCTCCAGGATACCGGCGGCGTCCAGGTCGACTGCGCCACCAGTGCCACCCAGTCCTTGCGCGCCCAGACCACGACGGCCGCAGACCTCCGCCCTGCCGGACAGAACAACGTCATGTCTTCTGCCAGAACCCCCTGGGGCTCTCCCATCAGCGACCCTTCCAAAATCAATAACCAGACCATCATCACGGTCAAAGGCATCTCGGCAGAAATTGGCCAGGCCCTCCAAGCTGGGATCGTGGTGAAAAATGCAGACGGCACCTACTCTGAAGCCGCTAGCTCCGCTACCCAAGTTGCCAAAGCCCAAGCCGCCAAGCAGCAGGCCGCCACCAAAAAGGTCGATATCTTCACCCCCGGAAACCGGAAGAACCTCGCGGGCCTTCAGCTCCTGATGGGATCCACCGCCGTCGAGGGTATCCTGGCCAAAGCCTCGGCCTCCTTGGCTTTCAAAGACGGTGACGCAACGGGGGTCGCTCGGGTCCTGGCCGACGCCATTGGATTGGACCCTGCGACTTCAGAGAGCATCATCGACGGGATCATGATGGATGTTCAGAACTTCGGGATCGATTACTTGACGGCACAGGGCGTCGACGGCGAGGCGGCCTTTGAATGGATGTTTGACAATACCGACCCCGTGCAGAGAGCGAACCTCCTCAATGCCCTTTGCTTCGGGGACGTTTCCATGCTGGGGTGGCTTGCGGAGCAGTACCGGTTGTCGGGCATTAAGAAGGCCTAAGGCAAGCCTGGAGGGGGACGCTAGGAACAGGTCCCCCTTACCTCCAGCAGGCCCCGGGCAGCGGTAGCTGCTTGCCTGCCCACCCCCGGATCGGATTCGATGGCCATCTGGAGAATTTCCAGGCGGGTCAGTTCAGCGGGGGCCTGGAGTTCCTGCTCCATCCGGTTGAAGGCCTGGATGTAGGCCTCCTTGAACCCCGCCGCCTTCTTGCCGGTGAACCCCATGGCCAGGAAGGTGAAACCGTCGCGGGTCATGGTGTAGGCCTTGGACATCCGGGTTCCAAACCCGACTTTCACTGGGTACTCAATCAATCCAAAATTGGATTAAATGAATGCCTTTGAGCAATCAAGCGCTTCGATGTCGCGGATGACATGGCAATGGTTCTTGCCGAAAACCTCGGCCACCTTCAGGGAGGTGGTCACGGGACGGTTGTCGGTGCCAATGATAACGAGGTCGGTGGACGTGGTCGGGCCCCCGGCAGACCCCCGGCAGACCCCCGGTCACCCCTTCACAGCGGCTATGCCGCCCACAAACTCAGACCGCTTCAGGTGGTCCAGGTCAACCTCATAATCGATTCGACCGATGACCTCCCTCAGGATCAAGTCCGGCGGGTAGTCGTCAACGTAGGTGTTGAAGGTGGTGCTGCCGTCGTCGGAATGCCCAAGGGTCTGCTTTAGCATCTTGTCGTCCACCTTCTTGTGGGCCAGGTGCGTGGCGAAGGTGTCGCGGAAGCTGTGGAAGGTTTTCTTCCGGTTGCCCTCTTGGGCGATCCCGCAGGCCTCCTTGTAATCCTTGTTGAACCACCGACTGACCGCACGGCCAAAGCCGTCCCTCTCCTCCTTCAGCTCTGGGAAAAGCCTGGGGGCCTTGCTGGGGACCCTCCGCTTCCTCTGGCGCTCGACAAACTTCAGGAAGCCAAGGTCCTCGACCAGGATCGGGTGGAGGGGGACCATCCGCCGACTGCTGAGGTTCTTGAGCTTCTTGGGGCCCTTGTCGTTGATATCGATGACCCAGACCCCATTGACCTCCTTGATATCCTCCAGGTGAAGCTGTGCCAGCTCATTCTGCCTGGCCCCGGTGAAGAGGGCCAAGAGGGGAATCCAGAACTGGTAAGGATGTCGGTGGCCGTCCTCTCGGTACTCTTTGGAATGGAAGAGCTTGATCAGGTCCTCCTTTGAGAAGGGGCTGGTGGCATCTTTCGACCGCCTCACCTTTTTCAATAGCAGCCTGCCTGCCGGGTTGTGGTCGATGAACCCGTGGTCCTTGGCGTGGTTGAAGAGGGCCGTCACCCTGGACAGAATGTTGTTGATGGTCTGGTCTCCCAGGGTCTTATCTGGTTCCATCTTCAGGATCTGCTGGATGGTCTTGTCCCGGTAACGCCTGTTCTTCTTCATGTTGGGGGGCAGCTTCTTCAGGGCATCCCTGAACTCGCTGACCTTCCGCCGGTCAATGGTTTTGACAGGGACATCCCCGATGACCTCTACTAGAAGGTTCAGGTTCGGGAGGACGTTCTGCTCCGATTTGGGGGTCCATGTCCCGTTGTCCCGATTTTCCTTGGCGTAGTGCGCTATCAGCTCGGTCAGCAGGATCCCCTGGTCCTGGTCCTCCTTTGCGGAAGCGACGACCGGGACCCCAAGGGGAGCTTCAGGAACCCCGCTGTAGTCCCCAACCTCCCGCCGGCCGCAGACCTCGGCCAAGTGAATTTGGACCTTGAGCATCTCCCGGCAGAGCTTCCGGTAAGCCTCTGAACCCTGCTCCAGCTCGACCCCGTTGCGCCTCAATAGGTCGTCCACAGAGGGCTTGACGGTCCTGATGTCCCCTTTTGCAAGCTGTTCCCGTAGCTCGGCCTTCTCGGTGACATAAACGTTGACCATGTTGTCTATTTCGTCGCTGTCAGTCGGGGAGGTCCGGTTGACCTTGCAATCCTCGTAATCCTCCAAGGCCTTTTTGAAATAGTCCCTCAGGAGCTGGGCAATCTGTTCGGGTGTCATGGTTGAAACCTCTCCCCCACGTCGAATGTTCCTGAATACCCGCTGGGCATGGCTTG
>DJGG01000286.1:38324-38605 GCA_002432195.1 Desulfobacteraceae bacterium UBA5852 | reverse complement strand
GCTTGCCATGGCCCTGGCCCGATACTTGGCCTCGCCAACGGCACCCGTCCTAAGGGAATACCTGAGTTCGGACTTGCCAAGGGCAGAACGGACATCGGAGGGGATTCGAAGGCGGAAATAATAGCCGGACCGGTGCTGGTACAGGTAAGCAGGGCACGATTCCACGCTCCAGTCTCCCTGGGCCGTTGTGGATAACGGCCGTGGTCATGGGCGACTGGAGCGCAGAATGTGCAATGATATAAGCTAGTTGGTGGAGATGAGGGGGATCGAACCCCTGACCT
>DJGG01000286.1:19775-38309 GCA_002432195.1 Desulfobacteraceae bacterium UBA5852 | reverse complement strand
TTGCGAACGCTGCGCTCTCCCAGCTGAGCTACATCCCCGTGGAACACCCGGCTTAATACCAGATCGACCCCGGAGGGTCAAACAAAAACCTTGTCTCCCCGTCCGTGATGGTCTACATCGGCCCAAGACCGGGCCGCTTGACGGCTTGGCAGGGGGCGTAGTGGTCTGCACCCGAGCTGTTCAGCGGGTCCCAAGGCTGATTGCGGCATGCCCGAGGGAGGACCCGAACGCTCCGATCCGTGACGGCTCAGGATCTTCCCGTGCCTGAAGGACACAACCTTCGGCCCGCAGCCTTGCCTGGCGACACCCTGCGGCAACCCGTCTTCCCTGTGAACAACACACCCCGCGGTGTTTCGCCCACCGCTCATGGAGTGCCCATGACCAAAGCGATCGTTCTGCAGGACGCCTTCAAGACCTACACCGCCGACCAGGACAAAATCGTTCCGCCGGAGGAGACCGTGCGGCGCTTCCGCGAAAAGCTGCGGACCCTGGACCTGGATATCCTCCAGGAAGTCCGGCGCATCGACAACGGCCGCCTGGGAATTCCGGTCTATTTCAGCGTCTGCGGCCGGGACGCGCTGGAAATCATCGGCACGAAGAAACAGATGGGTAAAGGAGCGACTCCCCTGCAGGCCCAGGCCAGCGCCGTGATGGAACTGGCCGAGCGCTTCAGTTTCTTCAGCTTCGTCAAAAATCCGGCCAACTTCATCGTGGACACTTACGCCAACCTGGGGGCCCGGGCATTGCCCTTCCGCTTCATCGCCCGGTCCGTCCACGACACGGACGGGGCCGACCTGGATGCGGCCGAGAGGGTCCTGGCCACGATCCCCATGCGCTGGACCTCGGCCTTCAACCTTACCCGAGGCCAAACGGTCCTGCTGCCCTTCGACTGGTTTTACGCCATCAACGAATTCAACGGTCCCTCGGCCGGCAACTGCGTGGAGGAGGCCCTCAGCCAGGGGATCTGCGAGATCGTGGAGCGGCACGTCTCCTCCCTGGTGAGCCGCCGCCGGCTCAGCGTGCCCGCTATCCGCCCCGAGTCGGCCACCGATCCCCTGGCGCGCGGAATGCTCGCCACGTATGGCCGCCATGGCATTCAGCTGCGGGTGCAGGATTTCTCTCTGGACACGGGAATTCCCACGGTGGGGGTCCTGGCCTACGATCCGGCCACCTTTCCGGCCCGCAGCGAAATCGTCTGGACCGCCGGGACCACCCCCTGCCCGGAGAAGGCTTTCAGCCGGGCCCTCACCGAAGTGGCCCAACTGGCCGGCGACTTCAACAGCGGCGCCAATTACGTGGCCAGCGGCCTGCCCAAATTCACCGGCCTGGAGCAGGCCGACTACCTGCAGCACCCGGAGTCCGTCGTCGACCTCCGGCAACTGCCTGACTTATCGGACGACAATATCCGCGTGGAGGTGGAAAACCTCGTGGCCGCCCTGGAGCGCGGCGGTCTCGATGTCCTGGTGATCGACACCATGCACCCCCGGCTGCAGGTTCCGGCTTTCTACACCGTCATCCCCGGCGCCCATTTCCGGGAGCGGGCGGAAGGCACCAGCGTGGGCATGTTCGCGGCCAAGCTGATCCTGCAGAACCAGCCCCCAATCGCGGCCTTCGAGCAACTCCAGCGCATCGAGGCCCTCTTGCCCGGGCGCTACTACATCAAATTCTACCAGGCCCTTTGCCAGATCAACATGGAGCGGCCGGACCAGGCCTTAGGCCTTCTCGAGCGGGCCCTGGAGTTGGCGCCCAATCCCGAGGACACGGCCAGCATCTACTCCTACATGGGGGTCTGCCTGAAAGACGCCGGACGCTTCCGTGACGCCCTACAGGTGCTTGAGAAGGGTCTGGCCATCGACCCCGATCGCACGGACCTGCACAACCTGAAAGGCTTCTGCCACTTCAAATTGAAGGAGCACGAGGCCGCCATCGCCAGTTTCGAGGCGGTCACGCGCCTCGACCCCAGCTCGGCCATCGACTACGCCAACATCGCGTCCAACTACCGCGACCTAGGCCAGAAAGCCAAGGCCATCGAATATTACCGCACGGCGCTGGCCATCGACCCCGGAATCGAGTTCGCGCGGGACAACCTGACGCGCCTGACCGCCACGGAACCCGGGCCCTGACCGCCTGTGGATCAACCGATCATCGGGTCGAACGGCAAGGCGCGACGGCGGGCCATCCCCTCCCATCCGCCTATCGGCGTCCGTCCTGGATTTCCCGGGCCAACTGCATGTAGTCCTGGGCCCCGAAGCTGCCCGTACGGTAATAGACCACGGGCTTGCCCACATCGGCACTCTCGGCCACCGTGGTGTTGGCGCGGATCACGGTCGCAAACATGAGAGGGCCGTAGTGCGCGTCGCTGCGCAGCTTATCCAGGATGTTCTGGCTCACCCGGGTGCGTTGATCGTAGAAGGTGGCCACGATCCCGGTGATCGTCAGGCGGGGGTTGATGCCCCGCTGAATGGCGGCCACGGTGTCGAAGAGTTCGGCGAGGGCGCCGAAGGCGTATGGCTGGGTCTGGCAGGGGATCAGGACCTCCTGGGCGGCGGCGAAGACGTTGACGGTGAGCAGTGAAAGGCTGGGAGGGGTATCCAGCAGAATGAAGTCATACCCTTCCTCCAGGCCGGCCATGCCCTCCTTGAGGCGGTTTTCGCGGCCCTTGACCCGTACCAATTCCACCTCGGCGCCGGCCAGGTCGGCCACCGACGGCAGGACATCCAGACCTTTCCAGCGCGTGGAGAGCACGGCTTGGCCCGCCGGAACGGCCCCGGGGGCGTCGATCAGGGTGTAGACCGAATGGCGGATGTCCGCCGCCGCAATCCCCAAACCCAGGGTGGCGTTGAATTGGGGATCCATGTCCACGATGAGCACCCGGCGGCCCGTAAGGGCCAAGGCGGCCCCCAGATTGAGCACCGTGGCAGTCTTGCCCACGCCTCCCTTCTCGTTGGCCACCGCGATCTTCCGGCACGCGTCTGCTCCCATTGGCGCTCCTCCTGCGGTTGTGGTGGATGCGGCCGCGTGGTGCAACGCCCCTCGGATCCGGCGGGCATCACCCGGGACGGGATTCAGGAATGCAGAATGTCGTTGCGCAGGGTGAGCGCCCGTTGGTAGAGAAGTCGTGCACTCCCATCGATGCTGCGCAGCGCCGCCGCCTGGTCGACGTGGTCGGAGTGCTTGGTGTCCAGGTTGGCCGCCAGCGCGGAAAGATCCGCCTCATAGGCCTGAAAACGCTCCAGCAACTGCGCCACAATCTGATCCGAGGCCGACTCCACCAGTTTGAAGATATAACCGAACTTGATGTTCTCCCGGTAGTCCTTCAAATGAAACCGCACCGACTGTTCGGTTTCCTTGCGCAATCGTGCCACCCCGTCCTCCAGGGCTTGAATGGCTTCGCGTTCTTCCGCGGATACCGGTTGGCGCAGTAATTTCTTGAACCCCCGCCAGAAACGGTAGGCCCCCAGACGCAGGATGGCTTCGGTTTTTACCTTGGCCGAGTACCGCGTCACGGCGCTGGCCGGGGGAAGCTCCACACCCGACTGCCGCCGCAGGTAATCCATATCCGGAAGATCGCCCTCCGAGGAAGGGTTCCGCTCCAGGCTCGCACGGATGTCCGCACCGACGCCCCGATCGAAATCGGCCACGGCGTCCCCCACCATGGTGCGGTATGGCTCGGCCAGGTGCATCAGGCGCTCGAAAATGACCTTCTCCTGCTGGCGTATGAATGCCACGATGCGCGGATTGACATTTTCGGTCATGAAGGCGTCCAGGGCCTGGCGAAATTCCTGGAAGACATGGTAGAGGGTGGTCGCAAAGCCCTCGGCACGCAATCTCTCCTGGTATTCATTCCAGGAAGCCACGCGGAACGCGCGGATAAAACCGATGACATCCCGCAAAACCTCTCCGTGGCCGGGATCGAAAAAACGGTCTACATCGAGGCGCCGCTCCTGCTTGATCTTCTGAAGACCCCCGTCCAACGTGCTGCGGATAACCTCCCGAATGCGGGCCATCTGCTCCTGGTTGCGGTGGGTTCGGGCGATGATGCCTTGGGCGTGCAGCGTGTCGGCTTCGGCGATCTCCAGGCCCAGGCCCACCATCTTGGCCACTTCGGCGACCATCACCAGCATCCGCTCGGCGTGATTGCGGTAGAGCAGGTGGAGCGTTTCATTTTGGATCTTGGCCTGCAGGAAGACCTGGAAACGCCCGTTTTCGGCCTGGGAATGCTCCGTGAGATCCGTCGCCCGACGCCATTGCTCCAGGCGCATGCGATCCCTCGCCGGCAGGCTGACTTCCAACTGCTGGAAAAGATCGTACAGGGCTGAAAAGGTGAAGACCTCCGGATCCGGGCGCATCAGGGACAGTTCCTCGATCACGCGGCGCTTCAGGTGCTGAAGGTTTTCCAGGGAATCGTGTTCGCTGAGATCGACGTTGAGAACAAAGAGCATGTTCTCCAGGATGCCCATCTTTTTGATGACGGACAAAAACCGGAGATCGGCACGCCGCAGGCCGGTCCGGCTGCTGATGACGTAGAGGATGAGGTTGGTCCGCAGCAGGTAATCCTGGATCATGGCCATGTGCAGCGGATTGGGCGAATCGCTGCCCTGGCAGTCGGCGATTTCCACATACTGGGGAAAATCTCCGGTGGCAATTTGCAGGCGGATGTCTTTCAGGTAGACTGCCAAGGCATCGTCACCCACGAAATCGCCGTGGGCGGCGAAATGCTGGGCGTCATAGCGCAGGACCACGTTGTCGTCGCCCAGGATGCCGCTCACACGCCCGTAGCCCTTCAAGTAGGAGGAGAGCAGCACGCTGTTGACGTTGCGCGCGTCCTGGGTGACCAACTGGTCGGGTCCCAGGGAGGCCACCGCCCGTTTCAGGGCTTCGCGCTCGCTGTCGCGCCGGATGTCGAAATGCTGCCCTCCCCGGTGCCAATCCGCAGCGGGCAGCAGCACCAGCGCTTGTTGCATGTCGGCATTGACTTCTTTCCAGGACTTGAAGGTAAGCTCGGCCTCCAGGGAGGCGCCCCGTCGCACGCGCGTGACGATGGACGTCACGACGCCCGCCCCGCGTTTGAGGTAATCGCCCCCGAAGAGGGCATTGGCGAAAGAGCTTTTGCCGGATTTAATCGGTCCGACTACGGCCACGCGGAGGATGTCTTCCCGGGTCTGGCGCTCGATGTCCTGGCAGGTGCGATCGAAGCGCTCCAAGACAGGGGTCGCCAACCCGGGGACCTGCCCCAAGGCGGCGAGCAGCGCCCGCATGTCGGCGGCAATGGCCAGCAGATGGTGCTTGAGTTCGTCTGGTGTTGGCATGGGCAATTCTGCGTGGGTCCATGGGAGGCGCCCTGGGGCACCCCGGGCATCGGTGGGGCTAGTGCTTACAATGGCTGAAATTGATTGTCAAAACCAATCGGCGGGCTGGATTTGTCAACTCACGGGTTTTGTGGTAGCCTATGTCCGTCTGTGCGTCCCGATCCTGCCCCTCCCCCCGAGGCATGTGGCGTCCATGTCAGACAAAAATCCTGAATGCCCACTGTACAACCCGCTCAACTGCAAGGAGTTCCATAACCCCAAACTATGCGCATTCGTGCGCAAGGATCACGCCTGTCTGAAAAAGAAAAAGCCGGGCTCCAAGGCCCCCGCACAGGGCCGTACGGCCGCCTCCGCCTGATCCCGCCCGCTCGACGCCGGGGATTCCCGACGGGCTCCGCCCGCAGGGAACCGCGGAATTTCAGCACCGATGGCGTTGCGCCCCCCCCAGGAGGAAATCGGCGCGGCCCACCGCCGGCTGACAGCCTGCGGATAAACAAGTATCGGATCGAAAGGCAAGGCGCGGCTCGATGGGAAAAGCGATAGCCAACCTCAAGGGTTGTGAGCATTTTCCCGAGGCGCGCAACGCAGCCTTTCGGCCTGAGACGCAGTTTATCCACAGGCTGCTAAGCGCGTCCGGAAGAGGCGATCAGCATCGCCGGCTCGATCCCCATGTGCCGCAAAGCCGCCTCCCAGCGTTTCTCCACCGGTACCTGGAAGATCACCTCGCTGACGGCCTCGGTGGTCAACCAGGCGTTCTGCTGCAACTCCTGCTCCAATTGACCGGGCGCCCACCCGGCACAACCCAGCACGATGAGGAATGACTCGGGCCCCTTTCCCCAGGCGATCCGCTGCAGAACCTCACGGGTGGTACTCATGGCCAGGACGGGGTTGATCTCTAGGCTGGACTCACCGTCGAAGGGCGGGCCATGAAGGAGAAACACCTCGCTCATATGCACCGGACCGCCGATGTGAATCGGTGCCTGCCCCAGCCGTTCCTCGCAGGTCATGCCCAACTCGTCAAAAATGGCCTTGGCCCTGAGGCGTTCGTGGATGCGATTGATTATCAGGCCTACCGCGCCCTCCGACGTGTGCTCGGAAATGCAGACAACCGTCTGGCGGAAATTGGGATCCATGAGGCTGGGCATGGCGATCAGAAACTGCCCTTTCAAGGAGCCCGCGTAGCTCGTTTCCATGTCCATCCCCCTTGACAGGCTCTGGATAAACTGCGCCTTGCCCTTCGGCTGGATGCGTGTCGATCCACAACCTTCTTGCAGTCGCGGCGGCAGGCGGATGTCCCGTGGCTTTTCCGGGTACCGGTACCGTGCGAGCCCCCACAGACGTGGCCTGATTCAATGGGCTCGTTTGCGGCTGGCTTCCCGGGCGGCCCCGGGGGGTGTCTTCAGGCTCTTACCGGGGAACCCGAAAGATTGTCAAGCCAAGGGGGCCGGGCACGAAACGTCCGCCTCCCAACCGTCGGCGGGGCGCCGCCGCCCTTTCTCAGGTCGCCAGTTCGGCCAACACCCGCTGGGCGGCCTCCAGGGTTGCCTCGATGGCCGTCTCATCGTGGGCCAGGGAGACGAACAGGGCCTCGAATTGCGAGGGCGCCAAGTAAACGCCCGCGGCCAACATGCCGCGATAATACCGGGCGAATCGTTGGAGATCGCTTGCCTTGGCATCCTCGAAGCAGCGAACCTCACCCGGACGGAAAAACAACCCCAGCATGCTCCCCACGCGATTGCAGACGGCCGATACACCGAAGCGGGCGGCGATCGATTGCAGCCCCTCGGCCAAACGCCGGGAACGGGTCTCCAAGGCATGGTAGACCCCATCCCGCCGAAGCGCCTTCAGTGTCGCGATCCCCGCGGACATGGCCACCGGGTTGCCGGAGAGGGTTCCGGCCTGGTAGATGCTTCCCTGGGGGGCGATCTGGGCCATCAGGTCCCGGCGCCCGCCATAGGCTCCCACCGGAAATCCCCCACCGATGATCTTTCCGAAGCAGGTCAGATCGGGGGTAATGCCGAAAAGGCTCTGGGCGCCGCCATAGGCTACCCGGAAGCCGGTCATGACCTCGTCGAAGATCAGCACGCTGTCCGTACGCGCGGTCTCCTGCCGCAGTGCCTCCAGAAACCCGGGGGCGGGCGGCACCAGGCCCATGTTGCCGGCCACCGGTTCGACGATGACCGCCGCCACCTCTCTGCCCCGGGCGTCCATGAGATCCCGCAGAGCCTGGGTGTCGTTGAAGGGCAGCGATACGGTCTGGGCCGTGACCGCCTGGGGAATCCCCGGGCTGCCCGGGATGTTCAGGGTGGCCACGCCGGAGCCGGCATCCACCAGCAGCATGTCGGCATGCCCATGGTAGCAGCCGTCAAACTTGACGATGGTGTCCCGGCCGGTCACGCCGCGCGCCAGACGGAGAGCGCTCATGGTGGCTTCGGTGCCGGAGTTGACCATGCGGACCATCTCCACCGCGGGCACCGCGGCGGACACCAGTTCGGCCAGTTCGATCTCCAAGTCGGTGGGGGCCCCAAAACTGGTCCCGCGTTCCAAGGCCCGGGCGACCGCCTCCATCACCACCGGGTGACGATGGCCCAGGATCATGGGGCCCCAGGAACCCACGTAATCGATGTAGCGGTTTCCGTCGGCGTCCCATAGGTGGCAGCCATCCGCACGTTGGATGAACAACGGGTCCATACCCACCGCGCGGCAGGCCCGCACGGGACTGTTGACGCCTCCCGGGATCAACTCCTGGGCGCGTCTGAACAAGGCACGCGATTGCCCGAATTCCATTTTCCGGTTATCCTTTCCGCATTCAGGAGGTGAGGGATGTCGGGGTGGTCGGCAGGCCCGGGGAGGTGCCGGATTGCGAAAGTGGCCCATCCCCCGCGGCTGGGGACGCCGCCGGGAACCCCGACGCAGGTGGATTTACCTACCAAATCGACTGGATACGGTCAAGCTGCGGCGGCCCCGGTCCAGTCACCTGGGGAGTCACAAAGCCCATGCGGGTCTTCAACGATACCCGTCGCTTGGAAAAAATGCTCCTCTACATCCTGGGCCGCCGGCCGGACGAATTCGGACTGGTCCTCGACCCCCAGGGGTTTGTGGGCATGAAAGTTCTGCTCCAGGCCCTCCAGGAGGAGGAGGGATGGCGCTTTGTGCGCCAAGGCCACCTCCGGGAAGCGGCCTGGAGACAGCCGGATTCCGGAATCGAAATTCAGGGCGCCGCTATCCGCGCCCGGCACCGGGAAGCCGTCCTCCTGCGCCGGCCGGCCCTCGATCTGCCCAAGCGACTCTATACCGCGGTAAGGCGCCGGTCCCACGACCGGGTACTTGAAAATGGACTCGCCCTTGGCGATCCCACCGGGTACCTGGTGCTCAGCGTCGAGGAGACCATGGCCCAGCGCATCGGTCGTCGCCGGGATAGCGCACCCGTGCTCATCGCGGTGGGGACGGCCTGCGCCCAGGCCGCCGGGGTGTCCTTCCAATATGCCGGCGAGCTGCTGGTATTGAGCGGCCCGCTGCCCAGGGACTGCCTGGAAATCCCGCCCCTGCCCAAGTCGCGCGAACCCGCGGTCCCCGCCGAGCGCCCGCGGGAGCACCCAGTGCACCCCGGCAGCGTCGTACGCCACCTCGGAGACTTCTCCCAGGACGCCGGAACGCCTCCCGCCGCCCCCCGGGACCGCTCCGCCTGGAAGCGCGACCGGCGCCGCAGCCGCCGCATGAAGGAGCGCCTGCACCAGGGGGAAGACTAGTCCCCATCTCAAGAATCCATTACCCGGGCGTGGAACCCCGCCTCGCCTGGCGGGAACCAAGTCACCTTCCGCCGGTGCAGGCCCCCAGCCGCCTGCAATCACAGCAGGCGCGCGGGCGAGACGGCGCCTCTCCCGCCGGCCAGAAAAACAGTTTGACATCCACCGGCAGACTTGATACGAAGCTCCCCCGGTTGCCGAACCCCTCGGCGTATTGGGCCGTTAGCTCAACTAGGCAGAGCACCTGACTCTTAATCAGATGGTTGCTGGTTCGATTCCAGCACGGCCCACCAGATAGTCCGTGAAGGGCAGTTTCGCAAGAAACTGCCCTTTGTTTTTCCGCCGTCATGCCCCGCCAACCCGGCCCCCCGCGGTTGTTTCCGGAATCAGGGCAAGTTGACAAACAGGGGCTTGGAGTGTTATTAGAGCAAATTTCAGTTCTGCGCCATTGGAGCGCGTTCCATCCTTGCTCCGCCGGTGAGCGGGGCTTCAGAGCCAAAAGGAGAACTCATGCGACGTTATGAAACCATCGTGATCCTGGATCCCGATCTCCCCGGGGATCAGCGCGCGGTCGTTTTCGACCGGTTGCGCGATCTGATTCCGGCCCAAGGCGGCCTCCTGGTGAGCATCGACGAGTGGGGGCCGCGGAAGCTGGCTTACACCATCCGCAAGAAACCCCGCGGGTTTTACGCCCGCCTTGATTACTGCGGCACCGGGCCATTGGTGGCCGAAATGGAGCGGCTCTTCCGCATTGACGACCGCGTTATGAAATTCATGACGGTGCAGTTGGATCCCGAGGCCAATATGGAGAGCATCCAGCAGGAGATGACCCAGGCGGCCGAAGCCAGCCGCGCGGCCGCCGCCGAGAGCAGCACGCCGAAAGAGGCGTCCCCGGCGGCACCTGAGGAAAAGGCCCCCGAGCACACGGAATCCGACAGCCCCAAGGAGGAAGCATAACATGGCCGCCAATCGACCCCAGTCCCGGAAACGCAAGCGCCGCGTCTACCATCGCCGCAAGGTCTGCCGCTTCTGCGCTGACAAGACCTTGAGCATCGAATACAAGGAACCCAAGTTGCTTCGGAATTTCACGACCGAGCGCGGCAAGATCATCCCGCGACGCATATCCGGCACCTGCGCCAAGCATCAGCGCGAGCTGACCGTGGCCATCAAGAGGGCCCGCACCATCGCCCTTCTGCCGTATGTGGGAACGACCGATCTCAACTAGCCGCACGGCGCCGGGCGGATTCGCCGCCGTGCCGTCCGCGGCGCCGCCCGAGCCATCGCATTCCGGAGGTTTCAAGCGATGAAAGTCATCCTGACCGAAACAATCGAATCTCTGGGGATCATCGGCACCGAGGCCGAAGTCGCCAAGGGATACGCACGCAATTATTTGATTCCGCAGAAGAAAGCGGTTCTGGCCACTCCGCAGAATCGCCGCCTGCTGGAACGCGATCGGGGCAAGTTTGAGTTGCAGATCGCCAAGGAAAAAGCCTACGCGGAGGAAATGGCCCGGCGTCTGGAAGGGGTGGAGTGCACCATCGTCTCCAAGGTCAGCGACGAGGATCGCCTTTACGGCTCCGTTACCATCCGCGACATCCTCGAGGCCCTGGCCAAGCAGGGGGTCGAAGTCGAAAAGCGCATGATCCTGCTGCCCGAGCCCATCAAGATGCTCGGTTCGTACCCGATCCCCATCCGGGTATACAAGGACGTTGAGCCGGAGATCACGGTGCACGTGGTCCCTGAACAGGTTTAGGCACCTGCGGATCGAACCGTCTCAGACCGCTCCGCCGGCAGACCGGGCGCTGCTTCCCAAGAACCCCGGGAACCGGCCGGGCGGCCTGAGACCCTGCCCCTCCTAAAGCCTCGACCGTCCTGCCCGCCGCCCGGGCAAGCCGCGGGGCACCATCAGTTGCGCAATGCATCGCCCCTGGCCACCGGCGACGCGGTACCCGCCTGCCGCCCGCCCCAGGCACTCACGTGGCGGTACCCCTAATATGCCCATGAACGAATACCGTCACGCATCCGGCAGCGACCCATCCCTGCACAATCTCCCGCCCCAAAGCCTGGAAGCGGAAGAGTCGCTGCTCAGCGCCGTCCTGATCGACAACGGCACCCTGCTGGAAGTCGTCGAAATGCTGGCGCCCGAAGACTTCTACCGCTCAGCGCACCAGAAGATCTTCTCCGCGGCCACAGACCTTTTCAGCCGCAGCGAGCCGGTGGACCTGGTGACCCTCACCAACCGGTTGAAAGAGGCCGGGCACCTGGATGACGTCGGGGGGGCCGCCTATCTGGCGCGCCTGGTGGACACCGCTCCCCTGGCGATCAATGCCCAGCACTACGCCAAGATCATCCACGACAAATCTTCTCTCCGTCGCCTCATCGAGAAGGCCAACCTCATCGCCCAACGCTGTTTCGAACAGCAGGGGGAGGTTGAAGACCTGATCGACTACGCCGAGCACGCGGTTTTCGAAATCGCCGAAAAAAAGATCCGCAAAGCCTTCTTTCCCCTGGGGCAGCTGATCGAACACAACATCAACACCCTCGAGGAGCGCCAGGGCAATCGCGCCCTGGTCACCGGCGTGCCCACGGGGTTCAGCCAATTGGACCACCTGACCTCCGGCCTGCAGCCATCGGACCTGATCATCCTGGCGGCCCGTCCCAGCATGGGCAAGACCGCCTTCGCTCTCAACCTGGCGCGCAATGCGGCTGTGGAGGCCGGCGTGCCGGTGGCCGTATTTTCCCTGGAGATGTCCAAGGAGCAGTTGTCCATGCGCATGCTGTGCGCCGAGGCCCGCGTGGATTCCTTTCGCCTGCGCGGGGGGTTCCTCAACGGCGAGGACTGGGAGAACCTGACCCAGGCCGCCAGCGTGCTCTCCGAAGCCCCCATCTATATCGACGATTCCCCCGACATTTCCGCCCTGGACGTGCGCGCCAAGGCGCGGCGCCTGAAGATGGAAAAGGACCTGGGACTCGTGATCATCGACTATCTCCAACTCATGAAAAGCCGCCAGCACTCGGAACGGCGGGACTTGGAGATTTCTGAAATCTCACGCTCCCTCAAGAGTCTCGCCAAGGAGTTGAACCTGCCGGTGATCGCCTTGTCCCAGCTCAACCGCAAGCTGGAGGAGCGCAACGAAAAGCGTCCCAAGCTTTCCGATCTCCGGGAATCCGGCGCCCTGGAACAGGATGCCGACCTTGTGGCGTTCATCTATCGGGACGAGGTCTATCATACCGAGGAGAACAACCCCAACAAGGGCAAGGCGGAAATAATCGTGGCCAAGCACCGCAACGGTCCCACCGGGGACGTGAACCTGGCCTTTATCCATGCGTATACCCGCTTCGAAAACCTCGCCAAGGAGCCATACGCCCCCATGGGGTGACCGCGTCCGGGGCCTCGTCCCTCGATTCCAGCGGTTTTGCGTTGCGCGCCGCTTCCGCAGGCGCATGTTGACAGAGACCCGCTCAAGGGACGGCGGCGAATGAAAACCATCTACGGCAACATCTCCGGCCTCAAGGCCAATCACCTCAAGCAAATCGAAAACCTCTACCGCCGACGGGTCCGGCCGGAACAGATCATCTCTCCGGAACTGGCCCGCGATCTGGCCCGGATTTCATTCGAAACCCGGCGGCAGATCGGCCTGCTCATCAGCCGCCTGGGGCGCGTGGCATACACAGTGGTGGGCGACCAGCACAAAATCGTCATCCCCGACCCGGAAAGTTACCGCGCCGCTCCCGGACGATTGATGGGCCTGCGCTGTGTGCACACCCATCTGCACGCCGACGAGCCGCTTTCCGATGACGACCTCACCGATCTCGCCCTGCTCCGGCTGGACCTGATGGCGGCCGTTACCGTTCGCGAAGACGGCGGGCCTCACCAGATTCTGGTCGCGCATATTCTACCGGGCGTCACCGATGGTGTCCCCTGCCGCCGGCTCGATCCCCTGGACCCCCACCGCCCCCATGCCGATTGCCTGGAATTGATTCAGGCGCTCGAATCCGAGATGGCCACCCAGCGGGTCCGCATGGTATCCGACCCGCATCGGGAACGGGCCATGCTGGTGAGCGTCACGACGTCGAAGCGGCATGAGGCCCTGGCCTCCCTCGCCGAGCTCAAGGAACTGGCCCGCTCCGGCGGCGTCGAGGTCATCGACACCCTCCTGCAGCAGCGCACCCAGGTGGATTCCCGCTTCCTCATGGGATCCGGCAAGCTGCGCGACCTGGCCGTCACCGCCCTGCAGCGCAATGCCACCCTGATCGTCTTCGATCAGGAGCTCAATCCCTCCCAGATCCGTTCCATAACCGAAGCCATCCAGCTCAAGGTGATCGACCGCACCCAGCTGATCCTGGACATCTTTGCCCAGCGCGCGCGCACCCGGGAGGGCAAGTTGCAGGTGGAATTGGCCCAGCTCAAGTATCTCCTGCCCCGCCTGGTCACAAAGAACACGGCCATGTCCCGCCTGACCGGCGGGATCGGCGGACGTGGCCCCGGTGAAACCAAGCTGGAGATCAATCGCCGGCGGGTGCGCGAGCGTATCGGCCGCCTGGAGGCTTCCCTTCGGGAAGTCCAGCGCCAGCGCCAGCAGCAGCGTGCCCGGCGCCACAAGCAGCAACTGCCGGTGATCTCCATCGTGGGCTATACCAATGCGGGCAAGTCCACCCTGCTCAACACCCTGACCAAGAGCAACGTGGCCGCCGAAAACCGTCTCTTCGCCACCCTGGATCCCTCCAGCCGGCGTTTGCGCTTCCCCCGGGACGTGGAGGTCATCATCACCGACACGGTGGGTTTCATCCGCGATTTGCCGCGCGAACTGAAGGTCGCCTTCCGGGCCACCCTGGAGGAGTTGGAACAGGCCGATGTCCTGCTGCACGT
Source organism: Desulfobacteraceae bacterium UBA5852 (assembly GCA_002432195.1). Classification (GTDB taxonomy): domain Bacteria; phylum Desulfobacterota; class Desulfobacteria; order Desulfobacterales; family UBA5852; genus UBA5852. The sequence goes on along the minus strand of DJGG01000286.1, from coordinate 24,384 downwards.
CATCGATATCAGCAATCCGCGCTGCGAGGAGCAGGCTCAGGCGGTGGAAGGCATCCTGGAGGATCTCAAACTGGAGGGCATTCACACGTTGCGGGTGCTGAACAAGGTGGATCTCCTGGATCCCGAGACCCGCGCCGCGCGCGCCCGCCGTCTGGGAGGATACCCCGTTTCGGCCACCCGCGGCGAAGGCCTGGTCCCCCTGATCGATCGCATCCAGGATTTTCTACTGGCCCCATAGTGCCGTGGCCTGGGGATAGCCTGCCATGGCGGCACATTCGGGCCGGAGCCGTCAGATCCCCTGGGACCGGCCCCCCGGCGCCCCTGCCCCGGTGAGCCGTCCGGGTGTCCCACCTGGGGATCCCCAGGGCCGGGTGGAAGGGATTAAAGATTTGACATGCCGAGCCGATTCAAGTTAGGGGTATAATCTTATGGATCTGCGCAAAGCCCAAGCCGTCGCCATCGCTGCCGCCGCCCAGGCCGGTGGCCACATCGCCCGCAAACTGGGCCAGGTCCGCCAGATCCGGAAAAAGGGGGCGATCGACCTGGTAACGGAGGCCGATACCGAGTCCGAAGCCATCATCATCGGCATGATCCGGGATGCTTTTCCGGAGCATGCCATCATCAGCGAGGAAAAGGGGCGGGAGGAGGGCCGGGCCGACCGGTGCTGGATCATCGATCCCCTGGACGGTACCACCAACTTCGCCCACGGCCTTGGGTTATTCTCCATTTCCATCGCCTTCAACCTGGAGGGCGAAACCCACCTGGGCGTGGTGGCGCTTCCCGCGCTCGGAGAGCTCTTCGTGGCCATCAGGGGTTCCGGCGCCACCCTGAACGGCCGGCCCATCGGTGTCTCCGAAACACCGGAGCTTGCCGACAGCCTCCTGGTAACCGGCTTCCCCTACAATTTCCCAACCATCTGGGATGCGGTCATGCAACGTTTCGGCCGTTGCCTGTCGGCCTCCCAAGGAGTTCGGCGACTGGGGTCGGCGGCCATAGACCTCTGCTACGTGGCCTGCGGGCGGTTCGAAGCCTTCTGGGAGCAGAACCTGAAATCCTGGGATACCGCCGCCGGGGCCCTCATCGCCGCTGAGGCCGGCGCCCGCGTTACCGATTTCAGCGACCGGCCCTTCTCCCCCGGTGCCAATGAAATTCTAGCCACCAACGGACGAATTCACGCCCGGATGGTCGAATTGCTGACGTTGTGAAGGATCGCGAATGAAAACCCTCGGTGTTGAGCAGGCCCAGTTGGGAAAACATATGGACTGTTTCGGTGACTTCGCCATGGAAGATACGCTGTGCCGCAAGTACTGCGCCCTGAATCTCATGTGCGCCATCGAAAAAGATCACAACATGCGCATGGAACTGCTGGAAGAGATGCTGACCAGCGACGGAACCCCTTTACGCCTCCAATAGCCCCACCTTGGGTCCCTGCCGGTGAGCACCCCGGAGGGGACCGCCCCGGCTCACCCGACCGCCGCCTGAACGTTGCTCCCCCGACCACCGACGGACCGGCGGCACTCCGGCCGCCCTATCTGCCGATCGGAGCGCCTGCCTGAATTAGAACTTGCCGGATTCCAGCTTGCGAGTGAAAAAGGCCACCTGCTCCTGGATGTCCGGTGATTTTTTCAGGCCGCTTTCGATGGCATTGATGGAGTGCAGCGCCGTGGCATGGTAGCGGTTGAAGCTTTTCCCGATGAGTTGCAGGGGCGCGTCCGTGTATTTGCGCGATAGATAAATCGCCATTTGACGCGGCCTGACGATGGACTGTTTGCGGGAACGGGATATGAGGTCCGGAAGGGCGACACCGTAGAACTTGCATACCTGCTTTTTGATGACGTCGATGGTGATGGCCTTGCGGCGGCGGGCGATGTTTTTCACCACGCTGGCGGCCAGGTCCAGATCGATGGGGCCGCCCAACAGCGACGATTTGGCGGTAACCCCGATCAGACCGCTTTCCAGTTGGCGAATGTCCTCGGTGAGCTCCGAGGCCAGGTAGCGCAATACTTCCTCCGGCACGTCACAGCGGTTCACCTGGGCCTTCTTCTTGAGAATCCGCACGCGGGTGTTGAAATCGGGAGCCTCGATGGACGATACCAGCCCATAGGCCAACCGCGAGCACAACTTGTCGTCCAGCTTGGGAATCTCCGTCGGCAGGCAGCTGCTGCTGAAAATCACCTTCTTGCCGGCCTCGAAAAGAAAATCCAATGTCATGGCCAACTCCTGCTGGGTGCGGTCTTTGCCGCTGAGGCAATGGACATCTTCCAGCAGGAGAACATCACAGCCGTTGCGATATTTTCCCTTAAAGGCTTCCAGGCAGTCGTGCCGATAAGCGGAGACCATTTCATGGCTGAAATCTTCGGCGGTCATATAGTAGACGCGCTCGGAAGGAAACGCGGTGAGGACGTGGTGCCCGATGGCCTGGGAGAGATGACTTTTCCCCATGCCGGTTTTAGACAGCAGGTACAGGCAACTCTGCTGGCTGTTCTTCCGTGAGGCCACGGCCAGGGAGGCCGAATAAGCGAAACCGTTGCTGTCGCCCACCACGAATTGGTCGAAGGTGAAATCCTTGCGCAGGAGGCGTCCGCCGTGAGGTTGAACCTGGACATCGGGCAGTTTCAATTGACGTTCATCCGCAACCGGGCTCACCGTCTCCGGTGCCCCTGCTGACCCGTTGCGCAGGACGATCTGGCAGCCCTTGCCTGCCAGGCCCCGAATGGTTTTTTCGATCAGCGCGCCGTATTGCTCCAAGACGCGCCGACGCGAAAACCCATTGGGACAGCTGAGCACGAGAGTGTCTTGCCCGTCCTGCTCGCTGGCCATGGGTTCGATCCACATCCGGAAAGAGTGGGGGGGAATGCGCTGCTGTAAAATGGATTTGACTTGGTTCCAAACGTCGCTCATCGGATCGTCCCGGATGTAAGGCGCTAAAAGGATTGGGGGGCCAGGCAACTAAACCAAGCAACGCAGCCATGGACACAAGTGTAACTTCGAAAATAACCGTCTGGAAGGCTTACCAAAGATTAGGTATGCTGCCCTTGCGGAAACGGTGCCATTTTTAGGTGATGGGCATAACAATGTCAAACCGGATCATATCAGGTCAGCGAGTGTCTTCACAGAAGTTATTAACAATCCTTTAGGCTCTGTTATCATTTATTTTTTTAACATCTACCCTGCCAACTCCCCTTAAATACACCCAATTTCAACCCGGAGGCTTTTTGCAGGGATTTTAACTATATCCGGCTCTGGGGCGCTTGGGATGTATTCCGGATAAGCTCCGTTTTTTTACATATTGCTCGTTTTTTCTTCCGTTTCCTATCTTATGTGCCTTGGCCGGGTATTTGCTACAGTGACCTTGCGGCGAACAGGATGCTCCGGGCATGCATTGCGATTGATCCTGCCAGGGCAGTCGCCTATAATCGATCACCTTGAATCCCCGGCCCACCCAGGGGCCCCGGCGCCTCAGCGCCCCGTTCCCCATTTACCGGCCTGTGGCCGCAGCGTATCAGAGAACCATGCCGCACGATCATATCGTCATCCGGGGCGCCCGGCATCATAACCTTAAGAACATCAACCTGGATCTTCCCCGCAACCGCCTGGTGGTGATCACGGGATTATCCGGATCCGGCAAGTCCACCCTGGCATTCGACACGCTCTATGCCGAGGGCCAACGCCGCTATGTGGAGTCGCTTTCCACCTATGCCCGGCAGTTTCTGGAACGCCTGGACAAGCCGGAAGTGGATCTCATCGAAGGTCTATCTCCGGCCATCGCCATCGAACAGCGCGCCGCGGTTCACAACCCCCGCTCCACGGTGGGAACGGTCACGGAAATCTACGACTATCTGCGCCTGCTGTATGCGCGCGTGGGCCAGCCTTTCTGTCCCCGTTGCCAGGTACCGGTCAGCGCCCAGAACCTGGAGCGTTTCACGGACCGGATCCTGGCCTTGGCGGAGGGCACCCGTGTGGTCGTCTTCGCCCCGCTGCGGGCCGGTGCCAAGGGAGACCACGCCAAACTCCTGGCCCGCCTGCGCAAAGATGGTTTTGCCCGCGTGCGCATCGACGGCACCGTCCAAGCCCTCGACCTGGTGGCCAAACTCGACGCCGACCGCGCGCACACCATCGAGGTGGTGGTGGACCGCCTGGTCATCCGCCCGCAGGTGCGCAACCGCCTGGCCGATTCGCTGGAACTCGCCATCTCCCTGGCGGAAGGCCGGGCCACCATAGAGGACATGGAGGGGGCGGTCTACGCCTTCAGCGAGAAGGCGGCCTGTCCCACCTGCCAGGCGACCCTCGCGGAGCTCTCGCCAGCCAGCTTTTCCTTCAATTCCCCGCTGGGAGCCTGCAGCGTCTGTGACGGCATTGGTGCCAAGATGGAGTTCGACCCCCAACTGCTGATTCCCAATCCGGAGCTTTCCTTGCGCGNNCGAGGGTGCCGTCGCGCCGTGGGCCCAGCGCAACTCGGTCCACCATGTCGAATTTCTGGATGCCCTCACGGCCCACCATCAGACCGACATCTACACCCCGGTCAAGCATCTGTCCCCCGCCTTCCGGCAAACCCTTCTGTACGGCAGTGGGACCGACCCCATTGCCTTCTACTACGACAGCGGCCGCT
>DJGG01000286.1:3719-19766 GCA_002432195.1 Desulfobacteraceae bacterium UBA5852 | reverse complement strand
CGGGTCGCGCCGAAGCCCTACGAGGGATTGATTCCCCTGCTGACCCGGCGCTACCGGGATACCGACCTGCCCCAGGTGCGCGAAGAATTGCGCCGCTACATGCGCTTTCATGCCTGTCTGGCCTGCAACGGCACGCGCCTCAACCCCGAAAGCCGGGCGGTGCGCCTTGGCGGCGTCACCATCGCGGAAATTACCTCCCTGCCGGTGGGCAAAGCCGTCGACTTCTTCCTGGATCTGCGACTGGAGGAGCCCCAGCAACTCATCGCCGCCAGGGTATTGAAAGAGATTCTGGACCGTCTGCGCTTCCTGGATCAGGTGGGACTGTCCTACCTCTCGCTGGACCGAGGCGCGGCGACGCTTTCGGGGGGGGAAAGCCAGCGCATCCGCCTGGCCACCCAGATCGGTTCCAGGCTCACGGGGGTGCTTTACGTCCTCGACGAGCCCAGTATCGGGCTGCACCCCCGGGACAACCGCCGTCTCCTCGACGCCCTGCGGCGCATGCGCGACCTGGGCAACACGGTCCTGGTGGTGGAACACGACGAAGAGACCATTCGGGCCGCCGACCACGTGGTGGACATGGGACCCGGGGCCGGTGCCCAGGGAGGGGCCGTGGTCTATTCCGGGCCCCCGGGAGAATTGTCCCGGGCACCGGGATCCCTAACGGGGGATTACCTTTCCGGCCGCCGGGTCATCACCGTTCCTTCCCGGCGACGCCCTGGAAATGGGCGGCACCTGACCCTTCGCGGTGCCGCCGCCAATAACCTCCAGAGCGTCGACGTTGTCTTCCCCCTGGGGCTGCTTGTGGGCGTCACCGGCGTTTCCGGATCCGGCAAGTCGTCGCTCGTCCTGGAAACCCTGTATCCCGCCCTGCAGCAGCATTTGCACCACGCCCACACCAGCACCGCCCCCTATGGGCGTCTGGAAGGCCTGGAGCACGTGGACAAGGTCGTGCACATCGACCAGTCGTCCATCGGCAAAACCCCCCGGTCCAATCCCGGCACCTATACCGGCGTGCTCAACCACGTGCGCGAACTCTTCGCCCGCACGCCGGATGCGCGCGCCCGGGGCTTCAAAGCCGGACGCTTCAGCTTCAATGTCAAGGGGGGGCGGTGCGAGGCCTGCGGAGGGGATGGCATCATGCGCGTGGAGATGCATTTTCTGCCGGACGTCTATGTCACCTGCGACGTGTGCCGCGGTCGCCGCTACAACCGGGAAACCCTCGCGATCACCTACAAGGGCCGCAACATCGCCGAGGTGCTGGACATGACGGTCAACCAGGCACTGGCCTTCTTCGGCCGCATGCGCCTGATCCGGGGCAAGCTGGAGACCCTGGCGGATGTCGGCCTGGGGTACATCCACCTCGGGCAGCCCGCGCCGACCCTGTCGGGGGGCGAGGCCCAACGCATCAAGCTGGCCAAGGAATTGAGCCGTCAGGGAACCGGGCGCACGATCTACATCCTGGACGAGCCCACCACCGGGCTTCATTTCGAGGATATCCGCCAATTGCTGGAAGTGCTCAACCGCTTGGTGGACGCCGGCAACACGGTGGTGGTCATCGAACACAACCTGGACGTCATCAAAACGGCGGATTACCTGATCGACCTGGGGCCTGAGGGGGGGGACGGTGGCGGGAGCATCGTGGGCACCGGCTCCCCGGAGGAATTGGCCCGCAACCAGGCTTCCCACACGGGACGGTATCTCCAGGCGGTCCTGGGCGCCCGGGGGTAGCGCGCCGCATCGGGGCGCCGTGGAGCGAAAAAAGGAAGGGCCCGGCCGCAGCGGCCGCGCCCTTCCTTGACTGCCTTGCTCCGCGGATCTACTTCAAAAGACCGGTGACCGTTTCCGACATCGGCGCGGCGTAGATCAGAATCAGCGAGATAACCAGGGCGTAGATACACAGCGACTCGATCATGGCCAGGCCGATGAGCATCGTCACGGTGACCTTACCGGAGGATTCCGGGTTCCGGGCGATGCCTTCCACGGCTGCGCGCAAACCGAGGCCCTGGGCAATGCCGCAACCAAAAGCGGCGATTGCAATGCCAAAACCGGCTGCCGTCACACACGCGATAAAGAATTTCAACGCTTCAGCTTCCATACCTGCACTTCCTCCTTTTTTAATGATGGTTAGGGCTTCTTCCTCTATCCCATGGATCGGCTGTGGAAACCTTCCGCTCTCCGGCAGCAGGCCCGGTTAATGGGCATGCTCCATGGATCCCGTGAAATACATGATGGAGAGCAGGAAGAAAACGAACGCCTGCACCAGCGCCACAAAGATACCCAGGGCCATGATCGGCAAAGGGGCGAAGAAGGCGCCGGCGAGGGAGAACAGGATGGCCAGGACCAGCTCATGCCCCATCATGTTCCCGAAAAGACGGAAGGAGAGGGACAGGATGCGGGCCAGATGGCCGATGATCTCGATGGGGAAGATGATGGGAATCATCCACCAGACGGGCCCCAGGAAATGCTTGATATAGCCGGCACCGTGGTACTTGANNTTGACGCCGATGACGTGGGTGAAGATCACCACCACCAGCGCACAGGAGGCCGTGGTGTTCAGGCTGGCGGTGGGCGGGAAAAACCCGGGGATGATCCCCACCAGGTTGCAGACGAAGATGTAGATGAAAATCGTGGCGATGATGGGCAGCAGCCAGCGCCCCTCCTCTCCGGTGATGTCCACCATGAATTCTTCGATGCCGGAAATCAGAACTTCGAAGAAATTCTGGGTTTTTCCGGGAATCAGGGAGATGCTCTTGGCGCCCAGGGCCCCGACCACGATGAGGAAGAGCATCACGACCCAGGAGTAGATCACGTGGGGATTCGCCTGGGCGAAATGACCAAGCCCGATCGCCTCGAACAGCTTGACGAAGAAGAGATACGGATGTTCCATCCCTAGACCGCCTCCTTGAATATGATTTTGGTAAATTCGCGCACGGTGGCGGCCATGATGCTGGCGACCACGATGGACAATCCGACGAACAGGCCGAGGGGGTGCACATAATGCCCGGAAATCAGGAAAAACAGGATGACTCCGCTGAGGATCAGGCGCACGTAATATTTGGCGATGACCACGTTGTGCGAGGCGAGACGCGTCGGTGCGAAGGCTTTGTTGAGGGTGCGGGCGAGCAGGTGGAAATTGACGGTCACGATGAGGCCGCCGGCGATGACCCCCAGGGCGAAATCCAGCGAGGCCGCCACCAGGCATACGAGGGAGGCCCCAAAGAAGAAAACCCAGTTGGTGCGGGTGACGAATCGCAGTATGCGCGCCTGGATTTCCAACGTGGGGATCTTTCCCTTGGGTATGCGGCTACAGTTTCCGGGTTTTCCGGATCGCCAGAGCAATGTTGCGGAACCCCGCGGCGATGCCCAGGCCAAGGCCCAGAAGCATCGGCCAGGGCGCGTGCCCCAGGCGCCGTTGCACAAATAGGCCCGCAAAAAGCCCGATGAAAATCGAAAGCGCCACCTGGAGACCCAGGCTGCTGTAATAGGCAAGCTCACGCAGAGCGCGTCGGGTTTCCCTCTTCATTGCCGCCGGGTCTGGGCCGGCACCCGCCACGGGCCGGCCTTAAGGAGTAAGAGCATCTAACATAGCTCCTTGGTCAAGTCAACGGAAAAGGATCTTCCCGGGCAGCGGCGCCATCAGAAGCGCAGCCGGTGGGCTTCGAACACGGGGCCGTCCATGCAGACGTGCAAATACTTGTCCCCGGCCTCGGCGGCCCCTTCCACGGCGCAACCCAGGCAGGCCCCCAGGCCGCACGCCATGCGGGCCTCGATGGACACCTGGCAGGAAACCTTGTGCCGCGCGGCGATCCCTGCCACGCAGCGCAGCATTTCCATGGGGCCGCAGGCGAAGATGACGTCCGGGGGCTTCGTGGCACAGGCGGCTTCCAGGGGATCGGTGAGAAAGCACTGCTGCCCGCAACTGCCGTCGTCGGTGGTCAGGTGCACGGCCACCCCCATTCGGGTGAACTCCTCCCGGCAAAGCAGATCCTGCTGGCCGCGCCCTCCCAGGAACACGGCGCTGGCCTCCCGGTCGATCTGCGGCAGGATGTCCTCCAGCAGGAATACCAGGGGTGCCACCCCGATGCCGCCGGCTGCCAGGTAGACCCGGCGGTAGCCGTCACGCCAGACAAACCCGCGCCCCAGAGGACCGAGCAGGGCCAGCCGATCGCCCACGTCCCGTCGGGCCAGCCGGGCCGTGCCGTCCCCCACCACTTTGAAGAGGATCTCAATGCCCCGGTGGGCGCCGCCTTCCGCCAACCGGCGATGGATCGAAAAGGGGCGCCGCAGCAGAGGCGCAGGTCCCTGGGCCACCTCCAGCATGACGAACTGGCCCGGCCGCGCCCCGGCGTAGGCCTCGGAGGTGGACAAGCACAGGTGATGGTAACCCGCCCCCAGGGGCCGGTTCCACTGCACACGGGCCAACTCGTTAGACATGCGGCGGTCCTTTCCGTCGATGCGATGGATCTCGCCGCCGGTCTTCCCGGCGGCCCGGCATGAACGCCCCGCCCGTTCAGCGCAGGCCGATCACGGCCGCGAAGCGCCCCGTGATCCTGGCGGCGCGATAGGAATAAAAATCGTCGCGGCGGCACCGCGAACAGATCCGGCCGATGCGGATGCGATCCGGCCGCAGACCGGCGCCGGTGAGCTGATCCCAACTGGCGGCCCAGAAGTCGAAGTGGTGCATCCCCACCCGATAGCGCCGGAAGGCGGGGGGCAGTTCCCGGCGAAAATGGATGAATTCGGCACAGCAGGGTCCCAGGGAAGGTCCCACCCCCGCATGGATGTCCGCGGGACGGCAACCGAAGCCTTCCGCCATGGCCCCCACGGCGGCGCCGATAACGTTGCCCGCGCTGCCCCGCCAACCGGAGTGGACGTTGCCGACCACCCCCTTTACAGGATCGTAAAGCAACACCGCCTGGCAGTCCGCCACCAGCACGACGAGCGCCAGCCCGGGCACATCGGTGATCAGGGCGTCTGCCTCGGCGGGCGGCGCGCCCCCCGCGGCCATCGGTCCCCCGTCTTTCCGGGACACGGTCACGACCCGGACGCCGTGAACTTGCCGCAGGAAGACCGGAACCCCCCCGAAGCGCCGGAAGACCCGTCGCCGATTGCGGGCCACGGCCGAGGGGTCGTCCCCCACGCCGAGGCCCAGGTTGAGCTCCTGGAAGGGCGCGGCGCTGTGTCCCCCGTGCCGGGTGGTGATGCCGTGCTCCACGTCTTTGAAGGCCGCCAGGTGGTCGAACTCGTAGAGGGTCAAGCCGTCCCGATGGCGGGAGCGCAGGCCCGTCATTGGCTGCGACGGTCCCAGGCCGCAAGGATTCTGCCGCTCCAACGATGGCATCAGGCCTCCGGGGCGGAAGCGGTTCCGCCATAGCGCGCCAGCACCCGCTGGATGATGGCGCTGGTGGAAACGCCCGGCAGCATTGCGATACGGACCACGCGCCCTCCTCCGGCCGTGACCAGATCGGCCCCCACGATGGAGGCCTCCGGCCAATCGGCGCCCTTGACCAGCACGTCCGGGCGGCAGACGCGGATCAGCTCCAGGGGATCCGGCTCGTCGAAGAGCGCAATGCAGTCCACGCAGGCCAGGGCCGCCAGCACTTCCGCCCGCTGGTCCTGGGGATTGATGGGACGCCCGGGGTCCTTGATCCGGCGGACGGAGCGGTCGCTGTTCAGGCCCACGACCAATAGATCGCCGCAGCGGCGCGCTTCGGCCAGGTAGCGCACATGTCCGGCGTGGAGGATATCGAAACAGCCGTTGGTGAACACCACCCCCACCGGGTGGCGGCGCAGGGCCGCCAACCGGGCGCCCAGCTCGGAACGTGCGAGAATCTTGCCTTCCATGGTCCCTACCCCCGGGTTCGCGCCCGGTTCCGGCGCCCCCCGGGCAACCGGCATTCGGGCTTGCCTGGAGAGAAATCCGGTGCCCGGCCAAACTGGCGGCGCACTGCGGTCCCGCCCTGCCCCACCGCCCGCCGCAGGCCCAGCCACGATCTACAGGACGTCCACACGGGCGATGGCCAGGAGATCCACCCGACGGGCGCCGGCGGCTTTGAGCGCCCGGGCGCAGGCGTGGGCGGTGGCTCCGGTGGTGTAAACATCGTCCACCAGCAGGATGTGCCGGCCCTCCACCGCTCCGGGCGCAACGACCCGAAACGCCCCGCGCAGGTTGCGCCGACGCGCCGGCGAATCCAGCCCGGCCTGGGGACGGGTGGCCCGGGAGCGCACCACCACGGCGCCATCAGGGGCGAAAGCCGGCCCGCCGCCGTCCTTGGCTGTGGCGGCCGCCCAGGCTTGCGCCACCAGGGCGGACTGGTTGAAACCCCTCCGCCGCAAGCGCCGCGGGTGCAGGGGGACCGGCATCACCAGGTCGGCCTCCTCCTGAAACCAGTGGTGCCGGTAAGCGGCCCGGAGCAATGCCCCCAGGGGAGCGGTCAGTTCAAGGCGGGCGCGGTATTTGTAGGCCTGGATCACCCGCCGCAGACTGCCCGCATAACGTCCCACGGACCGGACCACCTCCAGGGGAGGCCGCTTTGCCAGGCACTCCCCGCAAAGGTGGTTGCCCCCCTCCCGACTGGTGAACATGGCGCCGCAGCATGGGCAAAAGGGCGGCTGCAACCCGATGAAATTCTCCGCACAGGCCCCGCACACGAACCGCCGGAGCGCCGCCCGGTAGAAGGCCCTATCGGGCGGGGGCGGGAAAAGCTCCCCCGGGGCCAAGCGGGCCTCGCGGGGATCCTCCCGGGGCGGAAGCCCCAGAAAGTCTCCGCAAGCAAAACAGGCTTGGGGAAAGACCGCCTCCAGCATGGCCTGACCCAACAAGGTCCACCAGGCACCCGTCGTTGGGGGGCGCGGCGCCGCACCAGTTCTCCCCATGGATTCACCTCCCGGGCGGAGCCGTCCCCAGGCTTTCCGCGCCTGGGTGCTCCACGCACCCGCGGGTCCGGCGGGGCGGGGTCTAGCCTTCCGTGGCCTCCCGGGAGGATCCCGCCGGTGGGGCCGCCACCCCGTGCCGCTGGCGGAAGGCTTCGTACAGGGCCACACCGGCGGCCACGGAAGCGTTGAGGGAATCGAACCCGGATGCCTGGGGGATATGGACCCGTCGATCGCAGTGGCGCTTCACCAGCGGCCGCAGGCCACGGTCCTCACTGCCCAGGACCAGGGCCAGGGGGCCGTCCAGGTGCGCCTCGAAAAGGTTCTCCGGACCATCCCGGTCCAGCCCCACGACCCACGTCCCAGCGCCTTGCAGCGCCTCCAGGGATCGCACCAGGTTGGTGACCCGCACCAGGCGGACATGCTCCAGCGCACCGGCGGAGGCCTTGGATACGGCGGGGGACGGGGGGGCACTGCGGTCTTTGGGGATGATCACGCCGGTCGCGCCGACACACAGCGCCGTGCGCACGATGGCGCCAAAGTTGTGCGGGTCCTGGAGGTTGTCAAGCACGACATAGAGCGGCGCGCTCTCCCCCGCGGCCTGTTCCAGCAGGGTTTCCAGCTCCAACAGGGGCAGCGGCCCCACGCGGGCGCCGACGTGCTGGTGTTCTTCGTGGCCCACCAGCTCCTGCAGCCGCTGAGCGTCCACGGTCTCCACCGTCAGGCCCCGGAGAGCGGCGGCGGCTTCCAGGATTTCCCGCCGCGGCGGGGCCAGACGCGCGGCCGCCCACACCGCCTGCACCCGGCGCCGCCCGGCCCGCAGCGCCTCTTCCACGGGATGCCAGCCGAAAAGGAATTCCGCTTGGTCCCCGGGCCGCCCCCTCCCCTGGGGCTGATGGCGTGGGCGCTCTCTGGGCACGTTGCTCACTCCTCTCCCGCCGGGCTCGGCGGCCGGTAGGCACGAATGACCGCCACCAACTTCTCCAGGGCCTCCGCCAGCCGGTCGTTGACCACCACATGCCGGTACCGCCCCTGGCAGGCCATCTCCTCCCGGGCGACCTCCAGGCGACGTCGGATGGCCGCGGGCGAATCCGTGGCGCGCCCCTCCAGGCGCCGGCGCAACTCCTCCAGGGACGGCGGCAGAATGAATATGGTCACGGCGTCGGGGTACCGCTCCACGATCTGGGCCGCCCCCTGCACGTCGATATCCAGCAGCAGGTCGCGGCCGCGCTCCAGGGACGCGTCGATGAAGGCCCGGGAAGTCCCGTACCAGTTGCCGTGGACTTCGGCCCATTCGGCCCATTCACCGGCTTCGATGCCCCGGCGGAAGCGCTCCGCATCCACGAAAAAATAGTCCACCCCGTCGGCTTCCCCGGGGCGCGGGGCGCGGGTGGTGGTGGAGACCGAATAGGACAGTTCCGGGCAACGCCGGCGCAGCAGGCGGCCCAGCGTGGATTTTCCGGCCCCCGAGGGGGCGGAGATGATGAACAGATGGCCCCTGGGGACCGGCGGCGGGGTAGGCGTGGGCATATGGCGGGGTCCCGGCTCCGTGATCAACTGGATTCCTTCAGCGTCGCGTAACGTTGGGAAATGGTCTCCGCCTGAACGGCGGAAAGGATGACATGGTTGCTGTCCAGGACAATGATGGAGCGCGTCCTGCGCCCGTAGGTGGCGTCGATCAGGCGCTTGTCCTTCTTGGCCTCGTCCTTCAGGCGCTTCATGGGGGCGGAGTTGGGCGAAACGATGGCCACCACGCGGTCGGCCACCACCGAACTGCCGAAACCGATGCTCAACAGGTTGGGTTCCATGCTCACCTCTGCCCCCGGAAGCGCTGCCCCCACGGAAGGCCGTGGCCTTTCCCGCGGTAGAGGCCGGCGGCAAACCCCGGCCGACCGCCGCGCGGTGCTGCCGGCGCCTATTCGATGTTCTGCACCTGCTCCCGGAGTTTTTCCAGCTCGCTCTTCACGTCCACCACCATGTGGGCCACGGCGCTGTCCGCGGCCTTGGAGCCCATGGTGTTGAACTCGCGGTTGAATTCCTGCAGCAGGAAATTGAGCTGCCGGCCGGCCGGCTCGCCGGAGGCCATGATGGCCCGGAACTGGCGGATATGGCTGGCGGCACGCACCAGCTCCTCGGCGATGTCGCTCTTGTCGGCCAGGATGGCGACCTCCTGGGCCACCCGGGTGGGGTCCAGTTCGATCTCGCCCGCGGTCAGTTCGGCGATGCGGAGCCGCAGGCGCTCCTGGTAGCGGACCACCTGCCCCTCGCTGGCCTGGGCGATGCGCGCCAGCACCTGCTCCACGTGCTCCAGGCGGGCGTGGAAATCGGCGGCCAGGGCCTGCCCTTCCCGCAGGCGCATGGTCTCCAGGCCGTCCAGCGCGCGGTTCAAGGCTTCTTCCATGATGGGCCAGCGCAGGGTCATGTCCTGGGGGGGCTCGGCGGGCCGCAGGACACCGCTCATGTGGGCCAGCCATTCCAGGGTGAGATCCCCCGGGAGGTCCAGGCGCTCCTTGAGCGCCTCCACGGCCTTGCGGTAAGCGGCGGCCCGGGACCAGTCCACCTCGAAGGCGGCCTCCTCGAGGGCCGTATCGGTGAGCTGCAGGCGGATTTCCACTCTGCCGCGGGCCAGGCGCTGGGCCACGAGGGGTTTGACCCGCTCCTCCATGGGCGCATAGGCGGCCGGCAGGCGGATCTGCAGGTCGAGGATTTTGCTGTTGACGCTGCGGATCTCCGCCACGGCCTCGAAAGTGTCGTTGCGGCTCTCCCCCCGCCCGAAGGCGGTCATGCTTTTCACCATGGGACTTCCATCTCCCGAAGGCCTGCGGCAAGGCGCCGTGTCGGCTCCGCACCAGCCGGCCTTCATTCGGTTGCCGCGGCAGCCTTCAGGTCCGCCGCGTATTTGGCGCGCACCCGGTCGAGAAAGGCCAGCATCCGCTGGTCGGCGTAATCCGGGTAGGTCCAGGGCAGGGCCCTGAATCCTCCACGCTGGAATATCAGGGTCAGGTCGGCGTAGATCCCCTCGGCGAGGTAGATCCGATGGGCAAAGTTCTTGCCCGTGGCCAACACGAAGCGCTCCAGCAACAGGTAGCCGGGGTCGATGTTCAGACGCCGGCCTTGGGGCGCGCGATAGGACTCCTCCAGGCGATTGGTGGCCAGCTTCACCGCCACCAGTTGCTCCTGGGGCACCAGGGCCTGGAAGCTCACCATGCGCCGGTACAGGGAACTGCCCATTTCGGCGTGGTAATAATCGGTATAATCGAACGGCAGCCAAGGGCTGACGATATCGATGGATCCCCACAGCCCTTCCAGGTCCGTCGCCAGCCGAGGGAACCGGCGGCGATCGGCCATGAAGGCCCCCACGACCAGCTTCGCCGGCTTTGGGCGGCTCGGTCGGCTCATGGCTCCATCGGCTGGGCCTCATCGATGAGCATGATGGGAATTTCGTCACGGATGGGGTAGAGGAGCCGGCAGCGCTCGCAGACGAGGCCGTCCTCACCAGCGGTCAGATGAATTTCGCCCTTGCACTTGGGGCACACCAGGATATCGAGCAATTCCTTGTTCAACGCCATGCCGCACCTCGACCACGGGCACCCCGCCCAGGCCCGCCATCCACGGGATCCCCGCGACAGGAGATCCGCCAGGGGCCTGACCGCCGGGGGGAAGGATTCTACCAGAGTCCGCCATCAGGGAAGGCCGCCTCACAAGCGCCGTGCCTTCAGGGCGGCTGGATTATCAGAGCCAGGGAGATCGACCAGCCCACGGGCGCCCAAACGCGAGCGCCCCGAATGGATACCAGGGATGACGGGCTTTGGCAAGCGCAGACCCCTCGGCGGAGGGCGAATCCCCAGTAAAGTCGACCCTTTTGTCGGGTTCATGGGCTTGTATTGAGGTTGCCTTTGCATTATACCAACTCGCCGGCGGCCATCGCCGCCCCTTAGGAGCGACCGTGCATCTGGCGTTCGGCGTCATCAAGTATTTTCCCTTCGGCGGATTGCAGCGCAGTTGCCTGCAAATTGCCCGGGAGTGCCTCCGGCGGGGCCATGCCGTGGACCTTTTCACCTCCCACTGGCAGGGCGAGATCCCCGACGGCCTGAGGGTTGAGGTGGTCAAGCTCAAGGGTCTCACCAACCACCGACGCCGCTATTCCCTGGCCGAGGAGCTCGCCGGCCGGGTGGCCCGGGGCCGCTACGACGGGGTGGTGGGGTTCAGCAAGATGCCGGGCCTGGACATCTACTACGGGGGCGACGCCTGTTTTGCCGAACTGGCGCGCCAGCGTCACCCCCTCTACCGCCTCAGCGGCCGCTGCCGCGGCTACCTGGCCCTGGAGGCCGCCGTGTTCGCGCCCCAGGCGGGCACCCATATCCTGTTGATTTCGGAGCGGGAGCGCGACCTCTACCGCCGGTATTACGGGACGCCCCCCGAACGCCTCCACCTGCTGCCGCCGGGCATTGCCCGGGACCGCCTGGCCCCCCCGGATGCCGCCCGCATCGGCGCGCAACTGCGCGGGGAGCTCGGCATCCCCCGGGAGCATCATATGCTGCTGATGGTGGGATCCGGATTCCGTACCAAGGGCGTGGATCGCAGCCTGCGGGGCCTGGCGGCCCTGCCGCCGGAAACGCGGGACCGCACCACCCTCGTGATCATCGGGCACGACAATTTCAAGCCGTTTCAGCGCCTGGCGCGGCGCTTGGGGGTGCACGCCCACCTGCAGTTCTTCCACGGCCGGCCCGATATCCCCCGCTTCCTGTTCGCCGCCGACCTCCTGCTGCACCCGGCCTACCGCGAAACGGCGGGCGCCGTGCTCCTCGAGGCCCTGGCCGCCGGATTGCCGGTGCTGGCCAGCGACGTCTGCGGGTTCAGCCCCCACGTCGAACGGGCCCAGGCCGGGCAGCTGACGCCCTCGCCCTTCGACCAGGCCACCTTCAACCGCCAACTGGCCGCCATGTTGGTCTCCGACCAGCGGGAAACCTGGCGCCGCAACGGTATCCGCTATGTCCAGACCACCGACGTCTTCAGCCGGGCGGAGCGGGCGGCGGACATCATCGAAGAGGTGCTGGGGTGATACTGGAGCTGCCGGACCGCTGGCGCCGCCTCTGGGAGGGACGGGACCCTTTCGCCATGGTCATGGCCCTGGAGGGAGAGGTCTATAAATCCCGGCAGGGTCGCACGACCCTGCGCTTCGTCCTGGAGGGTCGGTCCTATTTCGCCAAGCTGCACCGGGGCGTGGGATGGCGCCTGCTGCTGCGCTATCTGCTGCAGCTGCGCTGGCCGGTGGTCAGCGCCCGCAACGAGTGGCGCGCCCTCCAAGGGCTGGTGGCGATCGGGGTGCCCAGCATGTCCCTGGTGGCTTTTGGCGCACGGGGCTGGAATCCCGCCCGTCGCCAATCGTTCATCGTCACCGAAGAGCTGACCCACACCGTGAGCCTGGAGGACTACTGCCGCCCCTGGAAGCAACAGCCCCCGCCGGCGGAGCGCAAACGGGCCCTCGTCGCCGCCGTGGCCCGCATCGCCCGGCGCATCCACGCCCACGGCATCAACCACCGCGACTTCTACCTCTGCCACCTGCTGCTCCAACTGACCCCCGAGGGAAAGCTCCCCGGCGGGGCTCCCACCCTCTACCTCATCGACCTGCACCGGGTCCAGCGGCGCCGCCGCCTGCCCCGGCGCTGGCGCGTCAAGGACATCGCCGGGATCTACTTCTCCAGCGATGCCGCAGGCCTCACGCGCACCGACCGTTTCCGCTTCATGCGCGCCTACACGGGCCGCCCCCTGCGGGAAACCCTGCGTCGCGACGGAGCTTTCTGGCGTCAGGTGGCCCGCAAGGCCGACGCCTTCCGCGAGGAATTCGCCCGCAAGCACCCCGATCTGGCCTCCGGCGGCCGCATCACGGACTGACCGGCCCCGCGCCCCGGGAGGGGCCTCACACCGCGTCCAGGAAGCCGTCCAGGTCCGCGCTGCACAGCCGGGGCAAGTGGCGCCGGATCTTGTCTTCCGGCCAGTCCCACCAGCGCAGGGCCAGGAGCCTGGCGATGCGGTCCTCGTCAAAACGCTTGCGCAGGAGGGCGGCCGGATTCCCGGCCACAATCCCATAGGGGGGCACATCCGCCGCCACCAGGGCCCGGGCGCCGATCACGGCGCCGTCGCCCACGGTCACGCCGGAGAGGATCGTGGCCCCGTAGCCGATCCAGACGTCGTTGCCGATCAGCACATCCCCCCGGGTGGTGTGATAGCCCCGGATGCCGGCGGCTTCGGGCCACTGCCGGGCGTACCGCGGAAAGGGGTAGGTGGTCACCCAGTCGGAGCGGTGGTTGCCTCCCAGGAAAATGGTGACCCGGTGGGCGATGGAGCAGTAGCGCCCGATCACCAGACGGGCCTCCGACTCGTACGTGGCCACCCGGGGAAGACCGTAGGTGTGGTCGCCCACCGTACAGTCTTTTCGCTTGAGCAGGTCCTTGGTGTAAATCGACTTGCGTCGCAAGCTCCATCGCATGGTGCGCTGTCTTCCTTCCCGGACGCGGCCGGCGGTGGCCGGTCCGCCCGTCGCCAAGGTTCCGGGGCCAGCACCCCGGCCGCTTCAACGGATCAGATCGTCCAGGGCCGCCCGGAAGATCCGTTCGACTTCCGGCAAATCCGACCAGTTGCGGCAGAAACGCTCGCAATCCTGGCGCAGGGCCCGCCTTGCCGCCCGGCGCCCGCGGTGCCAGCGCATGCCGTCCAGGTCGATTACGGCCGGGCCCGCCGGCGTGACGATGTAATTGCTGATCTTGCAGTCTCTGTGGCTGATGCCGGCCGCCCCCAGGCGCTGGAACAAATCGCGGAACTGAACGGCCAGGGCCTCCACATCCAGGCCGGCGGCGGTCTCCGCGTGCAGGCGCGCGTAGACGTCGGTGCCTTCCAGGTACTCGCTGAAGAAGTAGGCCGAGGTGCGCCAGGGACCCCAGCGGTCCTCCACCAGCATTACCGGCGTGGGGGTGAGAATACCGTGAAACCGCAGGCGCTGGGCATTCCGCCAGGAGCGGGCCGCCCGGCCGGCCCGCCAGCCGCGGCCCAGGGCATGCATGGGGCTTTTGATGTGGTATTGCTTGAGCGCCAGGCGCCGTCCGTCAAGGTCCACCCGAAACACCGAGGAGGAATTGCCGCGCTTGAGCACCCGGCCGCCTCGCACGGTCCCGGCGGGGTCCCCGGCCGCAGCCTCCAGGCCCGGGGCGACGTACCGCCGATCGCAGATGACCACCCGCCGGAAGGTGTCGCGCCGCAGGAAGGCCGAACAATCGCGGAACACCTTCCCCAGCACCAGGGCCTCGCGTCGCCGCCGCTGGCGGCGGGTCGCCCGCTGGAGGCCCCGCTCCCAGCCCGGGTCCGGCCGCCGGCCCCGCCCCTCCAGATAGCGCCCCAACAGGGATTCCGCCCGGCCGTCGGCGAGCGCCGGCAACTGGGCGAAGAGCAACCCCAGGCTGTTCAAGCTGGCCCCGCGCGCCAGGGGGCGGCCACGGCCACACCCTTTTACCCCGGCGCCATCGATGACCCAGAGCCCTGCGGGGGTCCAGAGAAAATTGCGCAGGTGCAAGTCGCTCTGGGTCAGACCGGCTTCATGCATCCGGGCCACCAGATCCATGACCGGCTCCAGCAGGGCCTCCCTCAGAGCGGGGGAGGGTTGGGCGTTCCAGACATCCAACAGATCCAGGCTGTCGGGGATGCGCGGGAGCACCAGAAGCGGCGCGCCCCCCGGCATCACCCTGCCGTCGAACAAAATTCCCGGCGCGGGAAGACCGGCGCGGGCGCAGGCGCGCAGCCCGCGCGCCTCCCGGGCGGCGTGCACGCTGCCGCGCCGCGCATCGAGAAACAGTTTCAGGACCACGGACCGATCGCCCCAGCGCCCGACGCACACCAGACGCTTGCCGGGCAGATGGCGCAGCACACCCTCGGCGGTGAAGGCGGCGGACTCCCCCCCGCTGGAGGCCTGCACCTGGAACGGCGGTTTCAGGGAACGGTCGGCCCGGCGCAGCGTCTCGGCGTCGCAACGGCGCAGCGGTTGTCTGGCCGGTCCATCCATCTCAGGGGCCTTCCTCGAAGCAGGCCAGCATTTGGCCGGCCCGGTGCCGGTGATCGTGCTCCGCCAGGCAGCGGCGCCTTCCCGCAGCCGCGATGCGCCGGGCGGCATCGCGATCCCGGGCGTAGCGCAAGACCAGCTCCCGGAACTCCTCCTTGGTGCGATAGGTGAGCACCTCGCGCCCCGGATCGAAGGCCGCGTCGATCTCCTCCACCCACTCCGTCACCAGACAGCCCCCGGCGGCCGGCACGGCGAAAACCTGGAGGTTCATGATCGTGGAAGCCTCCCGGAACGGCTCCCGCAGGATGTTGGCCACCACATGGCTGGCGCCGTAGAGTTTGACCACGTCCTGACCGACGATATCCTCCCGCCCCCGCACGAAGGGGCGCAAGGTCGGGTTGCGGCGGTAGGGCGCCTCCGTGGACCAGCGGCGGCCCCAGATGCCCGGTGCGGCCTCGACGATGGCCTCCAGGTATTCGGCCCGGCGGGGGGTGGGTCGCCCCACGAAGGCCACCGGTGCCTCCAGGCGCCGCCGTTCGGCGGTTTCGAGGGCCATGGGGGCATAATAGCGCGTGTCCACTCCGTGGGGCAGATAGGTCACCTGGGCGTACCCGGCCGTCTGCAGGGTACGGCGGGTGACCTGCGAGACCGTGGCCAGGAGATCCAGGCTGGCGATCCAGTCCAGGCCTTCGCGGTAGCAGGGCAGGGCCGGACCGTCCAGGTCCCAGAAGACCAGGCGCCCGTCGAAAGCTTCCCGCAGCCGCGCGAAGTCGAAGACCAGGTGCGCCAGGGTCAGGATCACCGTTTGGGGATGGCGGCTCCGGATCTCCTCCAGCAGCCCGTCGGTGCACCGGCGCCGGAAAGACTGCGAGCCTTTGCGGTAGGCCAGCCAGGGGAAGGGCCGCCGGTAGAGATTGGGGTAGTGGGTGAGCCATACCTCGTGCCCCAGCCCACGGAACCCATTGGCCACGTGCTCCATATGGACGCCCATCCAGCCGTCGCAACGCCCCACAACGAGAATCTTCATCGACCGATCCATTGGCGCCTAGCAGGCTGTGGATAAACGAGCATCGGGCCGAAAGGCAAGGCGCGACGCGATGCTAAAAGCGGAGCAACCTCTAATG